>JAHQRI010000054.1 GCA_019052695.1 Candidatus Omnitrophota bacterium | reverse complement strand
CCCTGTTTTTTTAATCTCATATCCCTATCCTTTAAACCGCTCCTTGAAAGGGAACGCCGCCCATGGCGGGCCGCATCCCGGGGTGAGCGCTCCGATCCGTGAGCATAAGGGCACCCTGCTCATCATGCACTTCATTGTGAACGGGGCAAAGGTAAGCGGTTGTATTCTACCGATCCCAGCGGTTTTTTAAATAAAAAAAACCCACGATCGTCTTCCCGTCGCGGACCTTTCTTTTACGGATCATGCCCTCGATCTCGGACAGGCTGAACTCCCCCAATTCGAAATCCTCATCCTCGTCCTTGGGAGCCGTCGCCGGTCTAAGGTCTGAAGCAAGGAACATATGCATTTCTTCCCCCGAGACACCGGGAGTCGGGAAAAAAGCGGTGAGTTTCCTGAGGCAGCGAGGCCTCATGCCGATCTCTTCCGTGAGCTCACGGCAGGCGGCGGCGGGGAACGACTCTCCCGGTTCCCGACCGCCGGCAGGGAATTCCCATAGGTATTTCCCGAGCGGGAACCGGTACTGGCGCACCAACACGTACTTCCCCGAGGCCGTACGGGGAATGATCACCACGCAGCCCGGGTGCGTCAGGATCTGCCGCGAAAGGACCTTTCCTTGGGGTGTCCGGACCTTGCAATCCACCAATCGGATGGGCCCCTTGGAAAAGATGACCTTTTTTTTGCTTACGCGGTATGTCCGTCGATCCATGATACTTTCGTTTTCCTTTCCGTTCAGGATAGATCAAGGCTCATCGCGACCCGGCGCCAGCCGTTCACCTGAGCTTCCCGATCGAGGTCCTTCTCCGATCCTAAAACAGGGTTGATCTTAAAACCCAGCTTTGAGTACAGCTTCAACGCCCCGATATTTTCCTCATACACCAATAAAGCCAGGTTCTTCGACCCGAGGCTCCGGGCTCTTTCGATAGCGGCTCGCATCAAGGCCTCCCCCGCTCCCATCCTGCGGAAGGCAGGCCTTACATAAACTCTGTAGATCCACCACTTGTGAAAAAGGGACCCCTTGAGCTGAAAAACGAGCTGGGCAAATCCGACCGTTGCGCAGCCGACCCTCACAACGAAATTGGTCACGTGAGGGTTGTAAGGAAAACACCCGTGGGCGCGGAATTCACGCCAACCGCCGATGGCCTTCAGATCCTTTTCCGACGCTTCCGCGGTCCGGACCTTCCAGGCGAATACGCGCGCCAACCGCCGGTACCGTTCCGTCCCCTGCACCGCCCCGAGCACCCCTCCGGCCCATCTTCTGATGGCGATCATCTCTCGATCCGTCTCCATCCTGCTTACAGAACGGGCCGACCAACGCCAAAAACCCGGCTGTTATTCCGTTTATGAATGTCCGCCGAGGCGCTTCACAAACTTCTCATGCCAAGCGGGCGGCGGATGTGTTATCTTACAGACTGGCTTTACGAACTGCAACCCTGAAACAGATCATAGTCTGTGTTATGAAAAACTCATCGGCCCAAGACCCACCGTATGACGCCTGGCTGAACTGGTTCCTCCCCGGCGCGTGCAATCTGAGATGCGAATATTGCATCGTTCATCCTTCCGACCCGAAAAAGAGGGGACTCCTGAGTTCCGCCGCTCATTCACTGGTCCGTTTTCGGCGTAAACATTTTTCCATTCAAGGCTTCCTCCTTTATGCGGTCGAATCCCTCTTCCAACGGCAGGACACCCCTTCTGTGAACATACCGGCCCTGTTGGACAGCCTGGACCGGACGCACATGATCTTCAGGATCAATTTCACCGGCAAGGGCGAGCCCTTTCTGGTCCCCAACATCGTGGAGGCCTGCGAACAATTGACCCGAATACACTACGTTTCTTTTAATACCAATCTGATCCCCCAAAAGATCGGGGATTTCTGCGACCGGATCGACCCTGAGAGAGTCGCTTCCATCCAAGCCTCCCTCCATATCAAAGAATTGGAAAAACGCGGTCTTTTCGATGTTTTCATAGACCATTTTTTGAAACTTCGAGAAAAAAAATTCCCGATCGCGGCCATCGAAGTGGCTTATCCCGGACTTTTCCCCGAAATTGAGAAGTACCGATCGTTTTTCGCGGAGCGAGGCATCCCCCTCCGCTTTGGCTGGTTCAACGGAGTCTACCGGGGGAAAGAATACCCGGCCGCTTATACCCGGGAGGAGCTCAACGGATTCGGTCTAAAGGGCAGTCCGGGCCTGGAGACTTTTCAGCAAGGGACGCTCTGCAATGCCGGCTACAACACAGCCTCGATCCGGGAAAGCGGTGCCGTCGTTATATGCAACGATGTGATCGAACCTCTGGGCCACATCTACAAAGGATTCCGGTTCAAAAAAAAACCGATCCAGTGTCCCGCAGCCTTTTGTTCTTGTTCCTTGAAATATTATGACGCGGCACTTTACCGGAAGGCACTCGTGGAAAACAAAGTGTCCCGCTCGTAAACAATGATGGGCCCAAAAACCTGCAACAAACCTGCAGCAAAATTCTTTGAAATCGGCTTTTGGTCAACTTGCGATGACTTGGAATGGCTTGGCTTAGCTTGGAATACAACGTAAGATAATAAAAAGGGTTACGCCGGTTTTGACGTAACCCTTTGCAGGACCTGCGAATTGTAAAAAGAAGATGGAGCGGGATACGGGAATCGAACCCGTCTGACCAGCTTGGGAAGCTGGGACATTACCACTATGCTAATCCCGCTCGAAAAGATATCGAACGTCCTAGATTTTACAGATTTTTTTTAAAACATCCAGCCGTTTGTCAAAGTGGTCCCGCTTGACCTCACGCAATCGGTCAAGGCCGAACTTTTCCACGGTGAAGGAAGCCACGATCGTCCCGTAAGCGATCGCCGTTTTCATGATCTTGAGATTCACCTTGCGGGCCGCAGCCAGGTATCCCATGACCCCGCCCGCGAAACTGTCCCCGGCCCCTGTGGGATCATAAACCGATTCAAGGGGATACGCGGGGTATACGAAAAGTCCCTCGTGGCTATAGAGAAGCGCTCCGTGTTCTCCCTTTTTGACGATCACGTATTCGGGTCCCATGTTGTGGATATGCTGGGCCGCCTTGATGAGATTGACCTCACCCGTTAACTGCCGGGCCTCGCCGTCGTTCATAAAGACCGCGTGAACGCGGCCGAGCACCTTTTGTACCGCGTCGCGTTTGTTCTGGATCCAAAAATTCATCGTGTCACAGGCCACGAATTTAAGCGAGGAGCCGTGGACCTGGTCCAACACGCTCAGCTGCAGGTCGGGATCGACATTGGCCAGGAACACATACTCCGGCGTTTTTTCGTAGAAGATCTTGGGTTTGAAATCTGAAAGAACGTTGAGATCGGTCCGAAGCGTAATCGCTGCGTTCATGTCGGACTCATACTTGCCTTTCCAATGGAACGTCTTACCGGAAAGGACCTGCAGGTGGCTCAGATCGATCTCCCGCTCCTCCAGAACCTTCCGATAAGCGTCGGGAAAATCCTCGCCCACCACGGCGACCACCCCGACTCGGGTGAAAAAACTTGCTGCGTAGGAAAAATACGACGCCGAACCTCCGAATACGATCTGTTGTGAACCGAACGGTGTTGAGAGTTCATCGATGGCGACGGTGCCGATCACGATCAGAGAAGGCGGTTTTGACATAGGGTCATCCTTTAAGTAGTTTTTTCAATCGTGCGGCCGCAGCTGCCGGATCTTTCGCCGCGAAGATCGCCCGGACCACCGCGACCCGCGTGGCACCAGCTTCCAGCACCCGCGACAAATTTTCGAGATCGATCCCCCCGATGGCCACCCACGGGATCCGGACCTTTTTTGACACCTGTTTCAAAAAATCCAGCCCCACGGCGTCCAAGCAGGGTTTCGTCGGCGTCGCGAACACGGGACCGACCCCCAGAAGATCGGCACCTTCACGAACAGCCGTGACGGCCTGGCCGATGTCGTGGACCGACTTTCCGATCTTCAGACGCTGTCCTGAACGCCGGGCAATCCCGCGTGCCACTTGCACCGGCACGTCCTCTTGTCCGAGATGCACTCCGTCCGCCCGTACGGCCAAGGCCAAATCGACCCGGTCGTTGACAATAAAAAGTTTTCTTGACCGTGAAGCGACCTTGCGGATCTTCTCGCCAAGGCGGATCAACGCGGCATCCGGAAGACCCTTCCCGCGAAGCTGCACCACATCCGCCCCGCCCCGGTAGGCGCGCTCGATCTTTTCAAGGACCCCCGGGTCCTCGGTCCGCAGATCGGTCACCGCATAAAGGCAAAAATCGCGGAACGCCCTTTCCTTCCAATCCGTCATGCTCACGCCAAACCAAGACGCTCGATCACCCGGGTCGAGGAACGCCCCCGGACGATCGGGATCCGCTTGACGCGGCCCCCCCACGCCAGGACCTCTTTCGCCCCCACAATGTCGCCAAGCGCCCAGTCCGCCCCCTTGACCAGGACATCGGGCCGGACCTTAAGGATCAGCCGAAGCGGGGTCGTCTCTCCGAAAAGAACGGCATAGTCCACGCACTCAAGGGCCGTCAAGACCCGGATCCGATCCCCCTGAGGATTCACGGGACGGTTCGGGTCCTTGTACGCCTTCACGGACCGGTCCGTGTTCACACCGACGATGAGAATGTCCCCGCTAGCTTTCGCCTTTTGCAAATAGGTGACGTGACCGAGATGAAGAATATCGAACGTCCCGTTCGTGAACACGATCCGCTTGCGTTGCCGGTGAAGGCGCCGGACCGTCCGAAGCAGGTTCGAGGGTGTCAGGATCTTTGGGCGCATATGCCGTCCGCGTGGGTCCTCTTCAACCGAAAAGGATCGTTTCCACGGCCTCGCAGATCCCGTGAAGCGCCGTAATGTGCATCTCCTGGATATGCGTGGTCTTGGAAGATTTCGCGATAAAGCAAAGGTCCACCGCGTCCTTCAGGGGACCACCGTCCTTGCCTGTGAATCCGATCACGCGGAGCCCCTGGCGTTTTGCTTGGGCGGCCGCTTCAAGGACATTGGCCGAACGACCGCTCGTGGAGATCGCGATCAAAAGGTCCCCCGTCTTGCCCAGGCCTTCGACCTGGCGCGAGAACACCCGTCCGAACCCGAAATCGTTCCCGATCGCCGTGAGGGCCGAGGTGTCCGCCGACAACGCGATCGCCGGAAGGCTCATGCGTTCCTTCTCGAACCGTCCGACGAATTCTGCCGCGATGTGCTGGGCATCGGAAGCCGAGCCCCCATTCCCGCAGATAAGAAGTTTGTGGCCGGCCCGCAAAGCCCCTATGATCTCATGGACGATCTTCTCTAATATTTCGACCTGGGACGGCGTGAAGGTCTTTTGGAACACGTCCTGATGCGCTTGGAGGATGGACCCAAAGTGGTCTTTCATGGCATCACCCGAAGAAGATCTTAGCGAGCTCGTACATGGCGAGCGGCACGGTCTTCAGCTCTCCCACGGCGTCCCGAAGCGGCACCGCCACGATCTCGCGGCCCCGAAGGCTGACCATGTAGCCGAATTTCCCTTCCTTGACCAACTGGACCGCTTTCACGCCGAAACGGGTACCGAGCACGCGGTCGAAACCCGTCGGGGAACCTCCGCGTTGGATGTGGCCGAGCACCGTCGCACGTGTTTCATACCCCGTTTTTGCCTCAATAAGCTTCGCGAGCCTGTCCCCCACGCCGCCAAGCCGGACGTGGCCGAAAGCATCCAGCTCCTTTTCCGCCGTCACGAGGTCTTCCCCTTTGATCGAGAAACCCTCCGAAACCGCGACGATGCTGAAATTCTTCCCCCGCGCTCGTTGTTTCGTGATGTACCCGCAGACCTCGTCCACCGTCAGCGACACTTCGGGGATCAGGACCACGTCCGCACTGCCCGCGATACCGGCCTCAAGCGCGATCCATCCCGCGTGACGCCCCATAATCTCCACCACCATGACCCGGTCGTGCGACTCGGCGGTCGTGCGAATGCGGTCCAGGCACTCGGTCGCGATATTGAGCGCCGTATCGTACCCGAAGGTGTAGTCCGTGGCGTTGAGATCATTGTCGATCGTTTTAGGAACACCCACGATGGGCAATCCGTCGATCGACAGCTTATGAGCTGCGCCCAGTGTGTCCTCTCCGCCGATCGCGACCACGGCATCCAAATGGTTCCTTTTGATCGTTTCCCGCACTCTTTGGGCATCCCCTTCCTTCTTATAAGGATTGGTCCGTGACGTCCCGAGGATCGTCCCTCCGCGCGAAAGGATTTCGGCGACCGCGTCCAGGTCGAGTTCCACGAACTCGTTCTGGATGATCCCTTTCCAACCGCGCCGGAACCCGATCACGGACGCGTTCTCCAACTTCGCCGTCCGCACCACCGCGCGGATCACAGCGTTCAATCCCGGGCAATCCCCGCCCCCCGTCAACACTCCAATACGCTTCATGTTACACTCCTCTGGCTTATCCGTTACACGCCAGGACCGCCCTGAGGCCGTCGGCGCAAGTTTATGCATGTTAAAGACTATGAGGGCGTTTCGCCTCCGTCCGAGAGGCCCGCCCCGGCCTCATCGATCCCCCGAACGTCGCAGGTGACCGTGAGGCGGTTCTCTTCTCCCAAAAGACGCTTGACCTTGGCCTGGACCTCTTGTTGGAGTTCGGACAACAGCGAGGGCACGCTCGCTCCGGACCAAAGGACCAGCCTCATTTTGATCTCGACGTCACGGCCCGCGATGTTAATTTTAGCCGTTGCCTTCTTGATCAACGACAACTGTTTCGCCGCCTTCAACGCAGTGCTTTCAAGGGTCCTCGAAGAGACCACCATGGGACCCGCCTCACTTTGGAAGATCACCGCTTCGTTCGGACGTCCCGCCTTCACGAGCATCTTGGAGAACGCCAGACCGAGCACGATGAACACCAGCCCAACGATGCCGACTTGGGCGGACCGCCACGGGTCCTGGTAGATCTCTTGCACCTTCAGGATCGCGTCTTCGAAAGCCAGCAGGTGGACCGAAACGATGATCAACAAACTTCCGAGCGTCAGGAACGAAAAGATCGCGAAAAGCTGGGCCACTGCGTTGCCGACCTTCATTTCTTCCCCTTCCGCTCCTCGGCGGGCTCGACCTTTTCGGGACCGAAGATCACGTTCTCGATGAACTTCGTGTTGACACCCCCTTGCCGAAAACCCGGGTGGCTTAGGATCGTCTGGTGGAGCAGCACGGTGCTTTTCACGGGGCCGATCTCCATCTCCCGGAGCGCGCGAAGCATCACCCCGATGGCCTCTTGACGATTGTTGCCGTGGGCGATCAGCTTCGCGAGCATGGAGTCATAGAACGGAGGGATCATGTAACCGGTGTACCCGTGGCTGTCGACACGAACGCGCGGTCCCCCCGGCATGCGCCAGGTCTCGATCTTCCCCGGCGAAGGCATGAAATTATTTTCCGGGTCTTCCGCATTGATGCGACATTCGATGGCGTGTCCGTGGAACGTCACCTGCTCCTGGGTAAAGCTCAACTTCTCTCCCGATGCGACCCGGAGCTGTTCCTTGACAAGGTCCAGGACGGTCACCATTTCCGTCACCGGATGCTCGACCTGTAGGCGCGTGTTCATTTCCATGAAGTAGAAATTTTCATGTTTGTCGAGCAGGAACTCGATCGTTCCGGCGTTCTCGTACTTGAACGCCTTCGCCGCCCGGACCGCAACCTCCCCGATCCTGCGGCGGAGTTTTGCGCTCACGCCGGGCGCGGGCGATTCCTCGATGAGCTTCTGGTGCCGACGCTGGACCGAACAATCCCTCTCGCCGAGGTGCACGATGTTCCCGAAGCTGTCGGCCATGATCTGGACCTCAATGTGCCGCGGCTGTTCGATGTATTTTTCCAGATAGACCTCGCGGTTGCCGAACGCCGCCTCCGCCTCCGTCTGCGCCGTGAGGAACGCGCTGATCAATTTGCCGTCGTTGTGGGCAATCTTAATACCCTTGCCGCCGCCTCCCGCCGAAGCCTTCACGATAACGGGATAACCGAGCTTTTTAGCGAGATGTACCGCGTCTTCCTGGTTTTTGACGGCCCCCTTGCTTCCGGGAATGATGGGCACACCGGCCTTCTTCATTTCGAGACGCGCGACGGACTTGTCGCCGGCGAGCCGGATGCTTTCGGGTCTAGGTCCGATGAATTTGATCTGGCAGGACTCGCAGATCTCGGCGAAATGGGCGTTCTCCGCGAGGAATCCGTAGCCCGGATGGATCCCCTCGACGTCCGCGATCTCCGCTGCCGAGATCAGCTGCGGGATGTTGAGGTAACTTTCCGAACTCGGCGGCTCCCCGATACAGATCGCCTCATCCGCTAATTTGACGTGCAAAGACTCACGGTCGGCCTTAGAAAAAACGGCGACGGTCTTGACCCCCAGTTCGCGGCACGCCCGGATCACGCGTACGGCGATCTCCCCCCGGTTTGCGATCAATATTTTTGAGAACATACGGTTCCCCGAATCAATCTGTTGCGGTTAAGGGCATCCACGGAAGCGGTGCCGCTAGGCCTTCTTGATCTTCATGAGCGGCTGGTCGTATTCAACGGTCTGGCCGTTCTGCACCAGGACCTCAATGACCGTGCCCCCCTGCTCGGCCTTGATCTCGTTCATTAACTTCATCGCTTCAATGATGCAGAGGACGTCCCCCTCCTTCACGGCCTTCCCGACGCTGACGTAAGGTGGCTGGTCCGGAGCGGGGGCGGCGTAAAAGGTCCCGACCATCGGGGACCGAAGGAGAACAACCCCCTCTTCGATGGCCGCAGGGCCCGGCACGGGCACCGTCACGGGGCCAGGCGTCTGGGCGGGCATCATCATCGAAAGCGGCGCGATCGCGGGGACCGGGTCCATGACGAGTTTTCCGTTCGGCAGTTTGCGGAGCTTGATCTTCGCATTGTCCTTTTCGATCTCGATCTCCGAAACGTTATGCTCCGCCATCAGCTCCAGAAGTTCCTTGATCTCTTTGATGTTCATTTTCTTTTCCTCTTCGAGTCGGATTTTCTCTTGGGTTGTTTTTGAGAACAATAGGCCACAAGACCCATCAGGCCCAGAAAATAGCTGTCCTTCCCGAATCCTGTCACCTGGGCCACGCAAGCCGGAGCGGTCATGGAAATCCTCCGGAAATCCTCGCGACGATCGATGTGGCTCAGATGGACTTCGACGGCCGGGAGGCCGGACGCGGCCAACGCGTCGCGGATCGCGACGCTGGTGTGCGTGTAAGCGGCCGGGTTGATCAGGATCCCGTCGAAACACCCGCGGGCGTTCCCGATCCGGTCGACGATCACCCCTTCATGGTTACTTTGTTCGATCGTTAACGCGACACCCAGGATCTGCGCTTCACGCATGAGCCCTTTATTGATCTCGCTCAGCGTGACCTTTCCGTACACCGTTACTTCCCGCTCCCCCAAAAGTTGAAGGTTGGGGCCATGGAT
Organism: Candidatus Omnitrophota bacterium; assembly: GCA_019052695.1. Classification (GTDB taxonomy): domain Bacteria; phylum Omnitrophota; class Omnitrophia; order Omnitrophales; family Aquincolibacteriaceae; genus Pegaeibacterium. The sequence continues at coordinate 2,963 of JAHQRI010000054.1, read as the reverse complement.
GACCAAGAATTTTTTCATATTTACCTCCGTCTCACGGAAGCGTCCCGAAACCCCGGGGGGAAACCGGATCAGGCTACTCGCGACACCTCATCCCCCATTGACGCGTCGACCTTCTGCTTTAACCCGCCGCGGAACGCGTAAAGGATCCCCGCCCCGACGCTGAAGGAATAGATCAAAAGATCCGACAAAAGCGTGTACGCCAGGGCCCGCTCCGGCGGCAAGTAGCGGCTGAAAAGATACAAAACACTCGCTTCACGCACACCCAGACCGCCGATGGAAGGTGCCATACTAACGATGGAAATCACGGGTATCAAGACAAAAAATTTCCAGAACGCGATATCGGCCCCCAAACTTCTCGCCACCCAGTAGTTCGTCGTAATGAAGATCGCCTGCCCGACAAAAGAGAGGAGGGTCGCGATCAAGACCGGACCGTGATGGTGCCGGTAGCCGTAAACAGCGTGATAGACCTCGGCCATGCGATGTCTCCACCGCTCGTTCGGCACGAGTCGGGCCAATCCCTTAAAAAGCCTCGCGAACCGCCGGCTGGAAAAAAAAGCCACGATGAAGACCAGGACCGCGCATGCCCCGTAGACGGCCCAGTCGATATAAGTGCTTTCGATCTCCCTGCTGAAATAAATCAGCCCCATGGCCGCGATGATGATCGTCGCAAAAAAGCCCAACAGGCGGTCCAGAAAAATCGACGTGGCCGATTCGACCTTTTTTCCGGAATGTTTGTAGGCATAATAGGCCCGCGCCACATCCCCGCCGACGGCCGAAGGAAGGAAAAGATTGTAGAAGAGCCCGACAAAACCGAGGTAATAGCAGTCCCTGAACCTCATCACAATGTCCTGCACACGGAACACCCACAGAAGCCGCACCGCGATGACCGCTAACGCGATAAAATAACCGGCCACCGCGGCGCCGAACCACTCCCAACGGACCTCGTGACGCAGGATAGCCATCGACTCGTGGATCTTGTCGCGCATGACGTAAAAGATCAGGCCCATCGCCGCGATACTGATCAAAAAACGGAGGATCTTCCCTTGAGAGCCGCTCATATCGTCTGGGAGAATTTGATCTGAAGCTGGGCAACCAGCGTTTCCAGGATCTCTTTTTCGTCCTTGCTGAGATTGCCCAGGGTCTTATCGCGAAGGGCGATGAGAAGATCGATCGCCTCTTTGGCCGCTTCAGGATTGACTTCACGTTGCTGGGTCGCCGGGTCCGGGATCTCGCCCAAGTGCATGAGGGCCTGAAACCCCAGAGACTGGACCAAATTCAGGAAAGGCTTTGAAGTTTCGAGAGGTTTGACCGTAGACGCAGGAGCCGGCGCGGCCTTGGTCTTCACCGTCTCGACCTGCTCTTTCCAGCTCTCGTCGACCTTTTTGTCGGTGAAACGGATATCTTTGTCGAATTCCATAGGTCCTTTATCTTGTGCCGCGTCCAGACGGCGTTTTTTCTCAGACCCGATAATCTACAACAAAGCGGAGCCCTCTGCCCAGCTTTGTTTCCAGGGGCGATCCCGCAAAAAAAAGAGGCTCGTGACCGAGTGGGGATCTGGTGGCCACGAGCCTCTGCAGGTGAGTCGAGACCCGTAAGTCTCGCATGCAAGGTATTATACTCTTACCCGTCACACTGTCAATGCCGTCAGCTGAAGTTTTTGATCGATTTTACGTCATTTTTCGTGCCAAAATTAACAACCGAACCCCAGACATTTCTACGCGGTTTCCGGCTGGGACCATAGAACAGGGATGAATTTCCCTACCCATTGCAATGCTTAGGGTTATGGTTTACGCGGCAATTGAAGTGGCCCGCAGGCTCATCACTTCAGACCAGAGCTTCGCCAAGGCGCTCAGCTTGCTTCCGTCGATCCCAAAGTAGTAGGTGTTCGGGACCGGCACGATCGCATTGTCCCCGATCTGCTTGTTCAAGAGAGCCACGGCAGCCGCGTCCTTCGTCGAAAGGTTCATCTGGGCCGCTTTCATGGCCAACAAATTTCGGACCGCCGCAAACTTCGCACCGGCGTCCTTCCAACTTTCCATGACCGTCCCGACCGCGGGACCATACCGCGTGGCCATGCCTTCGCCCACCAAAAGCGTCAGACAACGGCCTCCCTTGAATGCAGCGTTTTCATTCCCCATTTGGAGCGCGAGGCTCTTCACCCTGTCAGGCATTTTTTGTCCCTGCTTCAAAAAGACGATCTCCAGGCGACGCCCGATCGGCCGGCCCGCCCTATCCAGCGTTCCTTGGATCCCCCGGACCGCGGCGGTCAACTGAACCTGACGGTCGGGATCAATGTTCTCCAGCACGTAACGCACCCTCTGGCCGGTATTCATGGCCAGCTGCATCAGGGCATTTTCCAACTCCTCCGTCGACGGTGACCCGCTCACCGCGATGATCGTCGCTCCCTCCGCTTCGGACACCGCCAGAGCGGGATTCGCGAGGATCGACCGCGCAAGCGACAGGAACTTAGTCCAGTCCAGTTCTCCCGCTTTGAGCGCTACAAGCGTGTCGAGCGCCGCAACGACCTCTTCGACCGCTGGAACCCCCTCGGGTGCGATCATGATCTGGGAAACGATCCCCGCAAGCGAATTCAAATTAAAGGCCGGTCGTTGGCTTTTTAACGCGACCATCGTCCGCGAATTCTCCCCGATCGCCGTCTCCACTTCACGGACGAGACGTTGCCGCCGGACGGTTAAGGGCTCTTCGATCACCTCAACGGCAGCCTGTCCGGCCAAAAGCCGGACCAATTTTCCATATGCCTCGTTGCCTTTTTCCGACAGGTTCCCCGCCTGCGCCACCCCTCGACGGAACTCAATATCCAAAAGGTGCCGGTCGGCAAACGGCAAGGCATCGATGAACGCCTTATCGATCTCGGGGTATCCTTCCGCGCCGGACGCCAGCAGCCAGCGTATCTTTTCCATGTTGGTCTCCGGGACGTATCCCAGGGCTTTAAGGTCCGCAAC
>JAHQRI010000161.1 GCA_019052695.1 Candidatus Omnitrophota bacterium | reverse complement strand
CGGAATGGGGTATGGAACGACGATGACGCCCGTCCTCATGCTTTTTGGTTTTACGCCCCTTCAGATCGTTCCGGCGGTCCTTCTCTCCGAACTCGTGACGGGTCTTCTTTCCGGGGCCTTGCATCACCGGGAGGGGAACGTGAATTTTCACTTCAAGGTCCTGAATTTCCAGAGGATCAAAGACAGCCTCAAGCTCCCGGATTCGGTCGCCCCCGATGTTCACACTTACGGGATCCAGGTTTCCGCTCATCTCAAGGTCGTGCTTTTGCTTTTGTCCGCGACGATCCTTGGGGCAAGCAGCGCCGTGTACACCGCCAGGATCCTTTCCAAACAATGGACGTCGCTTTACATCAGCATCATGGTGATCGCCATGGGGGTCTTGATCCTGGTCTGCTTCAACCGGCAATTCAAATATTCCTGGAAGCGGATCGTGGGTCTGGGGTTGCTCGCTTCGTTCAACAAGGGGCTTACGGGCGGGGGATACGGACCGCTCGTGGTCAGCGGGCAAATGCTTTCGGGCGTCGCCGGGAAGAATGCTATCGGCATTACCTCCATGGCCGAAGGCATCACCTGCGCCTTGGGTGTTTTGATCTATATGCTGACCTCCAAGGGAGTGACGGATTGGAGACTGGCCCCGATCATTATCGCCGGGGCGGTCTGTTCCGTTCCGTTATCGGTGAAAAGCGTTAAGATCATGAACCCGCGTCTTTTGAAAGTCCTTATCGCAATTTTAACGATCATTTTAGGGTTTGGGACGCTCCTCAAAACACTAAAAAGTTTCTAAGGTTTTGCCTTAATGGGACGCCGTCCGCGGGGAGATGTTGGTACGTGTTTGGATATTCCTAACCTCTCCCTTCGGACGGCGTCCGGTGAAGGGGACTAGAGCTATCGTGGACAGTTACCGTCTGGATCACCTCCAATCGCTCGAAGCCGAAAGCATTCACATCATCCGTGAAGTCGCGGCGTCGTTTGAACGGCCCGTGATGCTCTATTCCGTGGGCAAAGATTCCTCCGTCATGCTTCGCCTGGCCCAGAAGGCCTTTTATCCCGGCAAGATCCCTTTTCCGCTCCTCCATGTGGATACAACGCTGAAATTCAAAGAAATGTACGTATTTCGCGACAAAACGGTCCGAGAGATCGGGGTCGACCTCCGGGTTTACGCTTATCGCGAAGCGCTCGATCACGGTACGAATCCCTGGGACCTCGGGACTGTCCGGTGCTGCTCGATTCTCAAGACCCAAGCGCTTCTGAATGCTCTCAAAGAGGGCGGCTATGATGCCGCTTTCGGAGGCGCCCGCCGTGAGGAAGAGAAGTCCCGGGCCAAGGAACGGGTTTTTTCGTTCCGCGATGAATTCGGGCAATGGGACCCCAAGAACCAGCGGCCCGAACTTTGGGGCCTCTACAACACGCTCGTCAATAAAGGGGAGAGTATACGCGTTTTCCCGCTTTCGAACTGGACCGAACTTGATATCTGGCAGTACATCCACCGGGAGAAGATCCCGGTGGTTCCGATGTATTTTGCTAAAAAGCGCGACATGATCGTGCGTAAGGGACAACTGATCCCGTTGGACGGTGATGTGGCCTTGAAAAAAGGGGAGCATCCCCGAAAAGTCTTGTGCCGATTCCGCACGTTGGGTTGTTATCCCTGTACCGGGGCCGTGCGCTCCGAGGCGGCAACGGTGCCCGAGATCATCGAAGAGATCACGAAGGTGCGTCTCTCGGAGCGGATCACGCGGCTCATCGATCACGACCAGGATTCCTCGATGGAGCAGAAAAAACGCGAGGGCTATTTCTGATGAACAAAGTTGCCCGCAAGGCCTCGAAGGTCCTTAAATTCGACCAAGGAACGGATGTCCTCCGTTTTTCCACCGCGGGGAGCGTCGATGACGGAAAGTCGACGCTCATCGGACGGCTGCTCTTTGAGGCCAAAGGTCTTTATGAGGATCAGCTTACAGCGGTCCAAAAAGACTCCGCGAGGTTCAAACGCGAGGAGTTGGACTTATCATTTGTCACAGACGGCCTGAAAGTCGAGCGCGAACAGGGGATCACGATCGACGTGGCCTACCGTTATTTCTCGACGCCTAAGAGGCATTTCATCATCGCGGACACTCCCGGGCATGAACAATATACGCGGAACATGGCGACTGGGGCGTCCACGTCCGACCTTGCCGTGATCCTGATCGATGCGCGGCAGGGTGTTTTGATCCAGTCCAAACGGCACGCCTTCATCGCGTCGCTGCTTGGGATCAAGCATCTGGTCGTTGCGGTCAATAAAATGGACCTGGTGGGGTACGGGGAAGACGTTTTCCGCAAGATCGAACGGGATTTTGAGACCTTCGCCGAAAAGTTGCAAGTCCCCGACATGATTACGATCCCGGTCAGTGCGCTCAAGGGGGACAATGTCGTCACGAAGAGCAAGCGCATGCCTTGGTATGAGGGGGCGACGCTTCTCAATCACCTCGAGAACGTCCACTTCCTTAGTGATCGCAATTTGATCGACCTGCGTTTTCCGGTCCAACACGTCCTGAGGCCGGACGCGGATTTCCGGGGTTACGCCGGACGCATGGCCTCGGGGGTCCTCCGGAAGGGGGACGAGATCCTTGTACTGCCGTCCCAGAGGCGGAACCGGGTCCGTTCCGTTATTGTTTCGGGGAACGAATTCCCGTACGGTTTCGCATCGCAGTCCGTCGCTGTAACGCTCGAAGACGAGATCGATGTGGGGCGGGGGGACATGTTGGTGCATCCGGGTAACCTGCCGCAGGT
>JAHQRI010000160.1 GCA_019052695.1 Candidatus Omnitrophota bacterium | reverse complement strand
AATTAGGGTATTTCATGATCTTGGAATGCAGTTCCAACTGCCCGAAAAGCGCCAGCTGCAGGAGTTTCGTGTCATTGGTTTCGTAGTTGAGGATCACCCGCAGCATTTCCAGGGCGGCCTCATTGAGCTTTTGGGCTTCGTCAACGATCAGGACCACGGTCTTGTTCCCGATGACCGTCTTCTCGTAAAGGAACCTCTCGACCGCCTCTTTCATCTCCAACACGCTGGGGCGGCCGGGCTCGCCGGGACGGTAAGGGGAAGTCGCTTCCAGGTTGATCGAAAAGTTACGGATCAGGGAGAAGAGGAATTCGTGCTCGCTTTCAAAACAGGGGTCCAGGACGTAGTGAACGATGAAATCACCGCGCTCGCGGAGCGCCTGGATCAATTTCCGCGTCAGGGTCGTCTTCCCGGTCCCGACATCGCCGAGGACGACGGACAGACCCCGGCGCAAGCGAAGTTCGATCAGGACGTTCGTCAGCGTCGCCTGATGGCCTTGGGCCAGGTACAGGAATTCAGGGTCAGGGCTCGTTGAAAAAGGCTCCTTCTCAAAACCCAGGATCCGATAGTAGCTCATCGTTCCCCTCTGAAAAAATAAATCCGGGAGACAGTCCGCCCGTCTCCTTGAGTTCACAAATCTACCCCCTATTGTTTCGGCTATTCCCTTGAAATCATTTAGCTTGTAAAAAAACAGCGGGGCCGGTTTTAAGCGGTTCGACGGGCAAGGAACGGGATGCGGAAAAAGAAGGCGGGGCGCCGTCTTTTTAAGGCTCGGAACGTCCGCCGAGATGGCGGGCGAGAAAGGCTTCGGCCGTTCGATAAAATTTTAAACGATTCTCCGGTTTCACGAACCCGTGACCTTCGTCGGGGAAAACAAGATACTCGCAAGGGATCCCTTTGCCCCGGAGGGCTTCGACCACGCGCTCCGACTCGGACTGAGGCACGCGGGCATCGTTCGCACCCTGTGCGATCAACAGCGGCATCCGGACCTTGTCCACATGGTGCAGGGGGGACCGTTCTCTGAGGAATGGCGCCTCGGTCGCGGGATCGCCGAGGGAACGGAAAATGTTGGATTTTTCCACGGACCAATAGGGCGGTATCGCGTTCAAAAAAGTGACGAGGTCGCTCGGGCCGAAGAGATCGATCCCGCACCGGAACAGATCCGGCGTGAAGACCGCGGCGGCGAGCACCGCGTAACCTCCGTAAGAACCGCCCATGATCCCGACACGCTCCGGGTCCGCGATGCCTTGACGCACCGCCCACTGGACGCCATCCGCCAGATCGTCCTGCATTTTACCTCCCCATTCCCTATTCCCGGCATTCACAAAGGCCTTCCCAAAACCCGTCGATCCCCGGAAATTGATCCATAGCGAGGCATAGCCACGGTCCGCAAGCCATTGGGCGATCGGATCGTAACCCCATCCCCTCCTGCTCCACGGTCCACCATGAACCAGAAGGACCGTGGGAAAAGGAGCTTTACCCTGTTTAGGCAACGTCTTATAACCAGAGATCTTCAAACCATCGCGGGCCCGGAACTCAAAAGGATGGACCACTGAGAGCCGATACTCGGAAAGGCGGGGCTGGTGCGCAAAGAGAAATTCTTTCGTTTTTTCCTTTCTGTCATAAATATAGTAATTAACTGCGGTTACGTCGTTTTCATACCGAACGATCCAATAGCGGTCATCATGGCTCCTGCTTGTGATCGAAAAGTCTCCGAACTTCGCATTGGAAAGAAACTCAAGATCGCCGCGTACCGCCGGGCGTAACGGGATCCAATTCGATTTTTCGCGATAAATTTGGGCCATCTCGACCGCGTAGTCGTCCGGATTGATGATGACCCCGCCGATATCATAGTGGGGATCGGATAAAAGGACCTTTTCAGTGCCCGCGGCAAGGTCCCACTCCTTCAAGGCCGTCGTGTCCCGTTCGCGGGAATCGACAAGATAAAGCCCCCTGCCGTCGGGTGTAAAACCGAGAACAGAGCTTGTCATACTGTCCTCAAAGGACCACGAAAGGACTTTTCGCCACGCGTCTTCTTCCCCGTCCCGGACCAGAACATCATTACCGCCTTCGGGTCGCGTCGCGATCGCCGCCCGGACCTTCATGCCTCGGGGATCGACGATCCAACCCGCGATCTGTCCGGTATTTTCGGCGGCAAGCTCGATCGCGTCGGTCCGAAGGTCCAAACGGTAAACATCGTGCTTGGTCCGGTCCTCCTTGTTGAGCGCGATCAGAAGCTGCCCGGGAAAATGTTTGTCGCTGCCGACGATCCCCGCCTGGACACCCTCAAAGGGCGTCAGGTCCTTGGGAGGCTCATCGGAGAGAGGCTTTTGGTAAAGATGCCAGTTCTCATCCCCGTCGCGGTCCTGAAGAAAAAGGATCGTTTTTCCGTCCGGCGCCCATTGATAGATCGAGATCCCGCGCCCGCGGTCACGGGTCAGCGCGGTTTTTTCCTTTGTTGACCGGTCGAAGAGCCAAATATTGAGGACCCCCTCATAAGGCGCCAAATAAGCGATCCGCGATCCGTCCGGAGAGATCTGGGGCGCGGCATTTTCGGGTGAGCCGAACAGGACTTCGCGGGGGATCAAGGGCGGGAGATTACCGCGCGAGAGTGACCAGATCAAAAAAACCGCCCCGAGCAACACCCCGAGGGCCGCGATCACCGGAAGGATTCTTCGCATGGTCAGCCATCTTCCTGGAGGCTACGGGCGACGCGGATACGGCTGGGTCGACACGTCGGAGGCATTGAGCGGGAACTTTATTTGCGGGTCCAGGCTC
>JAHQRI010000053.1 GCA_019052695.1 Candidatus Omnitrophota bacterium | reverse complement strand
CAAGGACGCTTATGTACTTCCTGGACTGAAACATCTCGACCTCCTGTTACTCTGTTGATTGGGGATTACTCGAACGTGCTTGGAGCAACCTCTCTGACTTCACGTCCGCTATTATAAGAATTTGCAAAAATTTGTCACCTTTTTTTTAAAAAAAAGGTCCACAAGCGATAAAGCCGCCCGTTCTCCTCAGCAAAACTGTCTAAAATTGCGAAGTGCAGTTCGGGCAACGGACCGCCTTGAGCGGCACCACAGAGCAGCAGAACGGGCATTCCTTGGTCGTCGGTGCCGCCGGGGCCGCCGGTTTAGCCGGCCTCTGAAGACGATTGATCTGCTGGATCAATAGGAAGATCACGAACGCGATGATCAAAAAATTGATCACATTGTTGATGAAGAGCCCGTAATTCAGGGTCGCGGCTCCCGCGGCCTGCGCTTCCGCGAGCGAGGCGTACGGTGCTCCGGACAAGTTGACGTAAAGACTGCTAAAATCAACTTTCCCGAGCAAAAGACCGATCGGGGGCATAATAATGTCGCTCACCATCGACGAAACGATCTTGCCGAACGCGCCTCCGATAATGACACCGACCGCCATGTCGATCACATTCCCGCGCATGACGAATGCCTTGAACTCCTCTGCTATTTTCATAGTCCCTCTCCTGGTTTTTAATTCCGCTGCATGACCCAAGGACCGACGGCAGGAAGCAATTTATCCTCCGGCCATGTTCCATTCTTGAACGAACTGAAGATCATCCTTCAAATTCGTTGGAACCCCTTTTATTCGCTGACAGGGATCTGTTCCCCCACAAGAGAGGTCAACTCTTCCCGGACCTCCGTGGCTTCCTCGCTGACCGGCTCTACGGATTCCGTAACGCTCAGGACCTCTTCCGTCACCTCCACCCCGCCCTCAGCCATAGCCGCCCCATCTCCGGCAAAGGACTCGGAAACGTCAGTCGTCATAGATTCGACTTTCGTATCCAGTTCAGAGAGCGCGGCATCCACCGGCTCCGTGATCTGGTCCATCCCCTCACCCGCGGCCTCTTCGACCTGCTGGACTGCGGTTTCTAGGATTTCCTGTTCGGGAATCTCCGGAACCGGGACGATCTCCTCAACGATCTCCGTCAAAGTTGCTTCTGAAGGGATCGATGCCGCCTCATCCTTCGTTAGCGTTTCCGTCAACGGGCTCATGTTCTGCCATTGCTCCTTCAAGTCCCCGACCACATCGGCAGCCTTTGTTTCTAAAACTTTTACCGTTTCTTCGGCCGTTGTCTGGACCGCTTCCGCCGTCGTTTGGGCCTGGTCACTCACCTCAGTGACCATGTCCCGCAAAGGCTCAGCCACAACAACGTTCGACGCCTCCTGCATGGGTTGTTCCTGAACGGGCTTCCCTTCCTGGGAGCAACCCGCCATGATCGCCGGCACTAATAGGACCGTTAAACACAGAACCAAGATCGTTTTCATCATCCTCTCCTTTATTGATTTTTAAACCTCGAACACCGGGCCTCAAGGCGAAACCCAGCTTTGACCGCGGACCCTCCGAGACAAGAAAGGACCCAAAACTCATACCTGAGGTAGAAGCAAGAGTTCGTATTATGGGCCTCAAGTTAACGCGTGTCCAGCCAAAATAGAACTTCCCCGCCGCTGGCAAGGGGAAGGATTTTTTGCATTTCTTGGGGTAATCGGCCTTATGGTATAATCCGTCATGATCCAAAAGACTCTAAAATTCTTGAAACAGGATATTTGGCACATACGTGCCCGGCAGGCTAAAGACTTTCGCGGACGATGCGTCCGGATGCTCCGCATCTTCCTCATTTCCCTGAACCAGTTCGCAAGCGATAGATGCTCGCTTCGCGCCTCGGCCCTCACGTTCTTTTCGCTCCTTTCTATCGTTCCCGTCCTCGCCATGTCCTTCGGGATCGCCAAGGGTTTCGGGCTCGATAAACTTTTACGTGAAAAGCTGCTTGAAAACGTTCAAGGCCAGCAGGAGATCCTCACGCGGATCATCACCTTCGCTGAGACGATGCTTGAAAATACGAAAGGAGGGCTGGTCGCGGGGGTCGGCGTCGCACTACTCCTCTGGTCCGTGATCCAAGTCCTCGGGAACATTGAATCTTCTTTCAACGACATTTGGGGCATCAAAAAGCAGCGGAGTCTGGGAAGAAAATTCACCGATTACCTTTCGCTCATGCTGATCGCGCCCCTCCTATACGTCAGCGCCACAAGCGCCACCGTGTTCGCCGCGGGGCAGATCGTGGCCTTCACGCAAAAGATCTCTTTCCTTGGAGCGGTCGCACCGCTGATCCTATTAGGGCTCAAGATCGTTCCCTTCCTCCTGTTCGGGGGTCTGTTGACCTACCTTTACATCGCCATGCCGAACGGAAAGGTCCATTTCAAGTCCGCGCTGCTCGGTGGGATCATCGCCGGCATTCTCTACCAGATCGTCCAGTGGATCTACATTCGTTTTCAGATCGGTGTGTCCCACGCGGGTGCTATTTACGGGAGTTTCGCGGCGCTCCCGCTTTTCCTGATATGGTTGCAGACCAGCTGGCGGATCGTCCTCTACGGGGCGGAGCTCGCCTTCTCGCATCAGAACGAGCAGACCTTCGAATACGAGCAGGACTGCCTGAAAGCGAATTACGAGACGCGAAAGCTCTTGTCGCTCAGGATCACGCAACTTTGTGTGTCACGTTTTGTGGCGGAACGCCCACCTCTTTCCGCCGAAGAGATCTCCACCGAGCTGGAAACACCCGTCCGTCTTGTCCGGGACCTTCTCTTCCGCCTGACCGAGGCCCGCATTTTAACGCTCGTCCAGGAGGAAAGCGAACGGGACCGTCGTTACCAACCGGCTCATGACGTAAGCCGGATGACCGTTCAATCCGTGATCGAACAAATGGAGAAAGCCGGAACAAGCGAGATCCCGGTCGCTCAAACGGCGGAAGTCACAGCGTTACGAAGATCGCTCAGCGCGTTCGAACTTTCCCTGCGCCAATTACCCGAGAATAAACTTCTGAAAGACCTTTCTCCGCTCCCCAAAGGCTAAAGGAGTCCCCGTGAGGTTCCAACAAACGGTTCTGTTCCTGTCGATCCTGCTCTTGACCTACCCGTGCCAAGCAGGATGGAAGGAGCAATTACGATCGGTTTTGAAGCCCCTGCAGCAAACCTCGCTCGATGACACCCGGATCGGTCAAGGCCTCAAAGAGGCCCTGAGTATCGGGATTGACCAGGCCGTCAAAAAAGCCGGAACGGACGGCGGTTACACGCAAAACGACCTCATTAAGATCCGGTTCCCAGAGCAACTCGCTCTCATGGAAAAAAGCTTGAGGGCTGTAGGGATGGGTTCCAAGATCGAAGATTTCGAAAATAGCGTGAACCGTGCGGCCGAGGCGGCGGCCCCTCAGACCAAGGGGGCCTTGATTGACGCCGTGATGGGGTTATCGTTCGAGGATGTTCAAAAGATCCTGAAAGGCGGAGACACCGCGGCCACGGATTACTTCAAGCGCACGACATGGGATCGTCTCTATCAGGCCGTATCTCCTTTTATGACGGAAGCGCTCGACCGCTACAGCACGCTTCAGCAATACGACCAGCTGGTCCAGGCTTACAACAAGATCCCGTTCGCGGCGAAACCGGCTTTCATTTCCGCGGACCAATACGCCACAACGCAGGCGTTGAACGGGCTTTTCTTCCTCATCGGCGAGCAGGAAAAGGAGATCCGCACCGACCCCAACGCCCGCGTAACGGAACTTCTTCGTTCCGTGTTCTCTCCCTCCGCGAAAACTTAAAGCCGCTCGGAAAACGGGCGGATCAAGAGGCCGTGTTCGCTTCTGAAGCGGTTTGCTCTCTAGATCCCAATTCTTCAACCCCGCGGCGCAAGAGCTCGCCCAAGAGGCCAGAGGACTTGGGTTGAGCGGTTTCCGCAGGCGGCTCCCCGGCGGCAGGAGTGGCCGAAGCGTTTTCCTGGACCGGAGCGTTCTCTTGCGCAGGGGTCTTGTCCCCTCCGAGCGCTTTTTGTAGCAACCCCCCGATCACCTCGTTCGCTTTCTTTGAAGCGATCGTCGAGGCAACGAACGTGAGGTCCGGCATCACGGCCATTTGCGGAACGTTTCCCCGGAAAGTCAGAGGGACCCGGATCTCCTTCCGCTCGTTGGTCAGGTATTGAAGCTCCTCAACGCTCCGGATCATGGCCGCGGAAAGATCCGGCTCGATCGCGAGAACCGCCTCTCCGTTAACGGCGCCCTGCCGCAGGCCATAGGTCGTGGAACCCGTCATCTGGAAGGAGTCCGTAGCCACATCGAGCCGTGGCAGAAATACGGTACCTTCCTTCACCAAAAAAGGCATCGTGACCGGGTTGAGCTTTGTATCGTTGGCTTCCAATTTTTTCGAGTAATTCTCGGGTAATCTTGCTAAAAGCCTCTCCACAAGGCCGGGAATGATCGAAAGTCTCTGAAAAATCTCTCTAAGAACGTTCAGGTCGGTGACCACTCCCTGCTCAACCCCCACCTCGCCCTCAGACACAAGCGACCCGAGGATCTGTTCCGGCATGGTCCCCGCAAGATTTCCTTTCGCGTTCGCGGAAAGCAGTCCCCGGACCTGAGGCCCCGACTGCGCGGGAAGTATCAGCTCCTCGATCCTAAGCCCCCCGGCCCGCACGGAAAAAGATACCCGTGGGATCTGAGGCGAACTGAGATCGGCCGTTCCCCCTCCCTCGATTTTCCCCCCGGCCGTCTGTGCCGAGAAAGTCTGCAGAACGACTTGTGCCGCCGTCACGGTAGCTTCAAACGTGATGTCCCGGATGGGCCCCTTCAGCGTTTTCAACCGCAACTGCCCCTGTTCCATGTGGATTTTTAGAGGATCCAGACGAACGCCCTGAGGGTCCACTTCAAGACGGCTGAGATCCGCCGTCAAAACCCCTTGAAGCGGCGGCACAAGCCCCGAATCACTGAGGCCCGGGCTCGCCTTGAGGATCTGCGAATAATCCATCGGGGCCAAATCCAGAGCGGCGCGGAATTTTTCCGCAATAAAGGAATTTTTTCCCGGAGAAAAAACGAACCTCCCTTTCAAGTCCAAATTCTTTTTTCCGCTGAGAAAAGCGGCTTGAGCGACGACATCAACGGGCCGATCGAAAGCGATGTCCTTCAGGTCCACGGAGATCTTGCGGACGACGACTTCCAACGGCTCTTTTAAAGATTCATCCCTGAAAAAAGCCTCGCCGTCGCTTATGCGGATCGCGTTGATGAGAAAAGGAAGCGCGGCAGCAGGCTTCGTCGCGGTCTGCTCTCGCGACGGGGTCCCGGCGGGCTGCGCCTCCGCGGGGATCTCCATCCCCTCGAAACTTCCGTCCGCCCGTTTCACAAGACGCACCGAAGGACCCTCAATGTCTATCGAGGCCACCTGGATCTCACGACGAAGAAGCGGTTCGAATTTCAACAAAGCCTTGGCTGAATGGACCCTAAGAAGCGCATTCGGACTTTGCTCGCTTTCCAAAACGGCGAAACCCTGAAGGTCCAGAGCGAGCCCGGACCGCCAACCGAGTTTGATCCGCTCCAAACGGACGGGCTTGCGGATCGCGTTCTCGATCTGCCCGACGATCTGGGGCCTAAAACGGTCCACATCCAAGGTCATGAGAAAAATACCCGCCGCAAAGACCGCAAGGAGCAGGAACAGAAACAACACGAGAATGACTTTTTTCATCGACACCCTCCCTTTCGATAGGAACCTAAAAAGAACTTCGGGATTTTTTTAGAAATTTCGGTACCGTTGAAACTCGTGAGCCGGTAACCGGCGGGATCAGCTGGTGCGAAGAACGCGCTCGACCTCGATGCGCAATGTCTCAAGATCGAAGGGCTTTTCGACAAAACCCCGTATTCCCTGCGACCCGTCCGGATCGAACGGCTTTTCAATGAACCCGCTGATCTGTTCGAGCTCAAAAAAACTTTGCATCGTCGCGCCGACACCGGTCAACACGATCACCGGTGTTTTTCGGACACGCGCCTGTTCCTGCGCGTCATCATTATGGTAGGAGCGGAGCTTGCGGAAGTAGGTGACCCCGTCTTCGCCTTTCGGAATCCGAACATCCAGAAGGACAATGTGGGGCCTCCCGTCCACGGTCTTGCGTAAACCGTCCGCGCCGTCCGCGGCCGTCATGACCCTGTAGCCCAGGATCTCGAATTTTTCTTTGATCAACTGGCGCACATCGTCATCGTCGTCGATCACGAGGATGCATTTCGAGTTTTCCTGCATTGCGCCCCCAGGGTCCGGGATCCATTTTTTGTTATTAAACTGAGTCGGGCTTATCCGAACTACTTGAAATTCTATTCCTCCGGCCGGCAAATATCCAGCGCTTTGTGGTTCCAATCGCAAAGATCCGGCCCGTCAGAATGCGTTCCAAAAACGAACGGAAAGAAGGATCCGGGGAACGACCGACCCCGCGGGGGGGCACGGCTGAGGGAATAAAAAACCCCGGTCCCCCTGAGGGGGCCGGGGCTTAAAACGCTGAGGTTCAGACCTTCTTAGAAATCGTAACGCGCTTTCCAGTAGCCGATGTTTTCGAGGTATCGGTTCTGGACCGCGAGTTCCCAATTCCCCGAAAGGGTCATGCGTCCCTTGCTGAGGAAAATGATACCCGCGCCGAAGGTCCCCGTATTTCGCTGCCGGTTCTGGCTCTGAATATCCTGAACGTAGTCGATCGCCCATTCCGCCTTGACGTAAGGAATGAACGTCCCCATCTTCTCGGAGACCATCGACTTGGCGATCTTGACGCCGAAGGCCTGCTCAAGGTCCGTGGCGCCCTGGCCCTTGACCTTGTAATCGTTGCCCCCGAGCCCTTTGACCTTGGAGAGATTCGTGTACAGCTGATTGTAATCCAAGGAGGTGTAGGGCGTGATATGGATGCTGTTGTCGCAGCCCATATTGTAGATGTACCCCGCTTCCGCCCCGATCAGGTATTCTTGCCCGTGGTAATCGGACTTCCCGACCTGCATGGTGGGCGAAAGATCGAACCGTTCGGTGCGAAGATCGTAATTGTGTTGGGTGAATCCTAGGACGCCATCCGCGTACCAGCCGTCAATCCCCTGGTTGCGTACCGCCTCGGGGGAATATTTCCCGTTCTTGCGGGACTCGCAAAGGTCGATGGAATCATAGGTCGCGGTCAGGATCATATCGAAAGCGTGATCGTCCACCCCATAGCTTCCGAAACCCGTCCGGTTCTGTTTGTAATTCACATTTGAATAATCATACCCGAAGCCTGCCCCCAAACGGACATGGGGACTCATGATCTTGTCAAATCCGATCATGTTATCGAGCATGTTGTCCTGGAATGCTTTGTAATCCTTGTTCTCGCTCTGGTCCCCCTGGCCGGCTAACCCCGTGTACCAGATGCCCGCGCCGCACAAAGGACCGCAATCGGCGGCGAAAGCCGGAAAGGACAAGGCAAACACGCAAAGGGCCACCCCAACGAACACGCTGAGTTTCCTCATTTTAAATATCTCCTATTTGTTTGACAAGCTTAGGAACGGCAGAATCGGGTAAAACCTAAGCCTGAAATATCGCCACCAACGAGCGTACCATATACCAATGTATTGTTTTGGTAAAGTTTTTTTTGTAAAAAATTATTGTCACGGTCGTCCCGTAAAGGACACACCACATATTACGTGGGGATTCCCGAAAAAAAAGGACGGGCTTTTAGTGTTAAAGCCCGTCCTCGTTTCGTATGTCCCTTGGTTGCGAACCGGGGTCCCGGGTCACACTTTGTCTGTTTTGCCGGAAGCCCCCCGAAAATTCCTGAGCCAATAGTCCATCTGTTTCCCCGCAGCTTCGCGCCCGCCCAGACCGAAGGCGAGAGCGAAAGCTACCGCCGCAGCGCCAAGCGTGAGCCCGAACGCCAGGTTCACGATGTCGTTGGCAAGCCCCATCGCGCGCAACCCCATGGCCAGCACGAGCCCCAGGATCACGACCCGGACCAATCCCGACATGGCATGGTTGCCGCCTGCCGCCTGATTCATGCTCGCGTGTACGATATTGGACAGCCAAAGACCGACCGCGATGATCACGCTGCCCATCAGGACCTGACCGCCGAACTGGATCATCGACGTAATCACCTCAGAGACTTTATCGAAGCCCAGCCGGTTCGCCGCCTCGACAGTCGCGAAAAGCATCATAAAGAAGAACGCAACCTTTCCGGCCCACTGCGAGGGGCTCGTCCCCACATCGGGTGCGGGTGCGGACACGAACCCGACCGCCCGGGGGAACCGGTCGAAACCCATCCCCTGCAACAGCTGGCTGATGAGCCCCGTCACGGGTTTGGCGACAAGGTAAACGATCGTGACGATGGCAACCGCGGCAAAAATATTCGGTACCGCCGCCATCACGGCACCCAACATTTGCGTTGCGGGGTTCGCGATCACGCTCATATTCAAGGCGTTCAAGCCGGCCACGATCGCCGGAATGAGCACCAAGAAATACACGACCAATCCGATCACAGCCGAAAGGCTCATGCCCCCCCGGAAACCCGCCTTTTCACCGAAATGGTTCAAGCCGGCAGCCGTTAAAAGATTGCTGACCAACTCACGCAGGACCTTAGCGACAAACCAACCTACCACAATGATCACCGCAGCCGCCAGGACGTCCGGAATGACGTCGGTGATCTTAGTCACCATGGACTGCACCGGCGCGAGAAGCCCTTGCAATTCGAATACTCCCAGGATCGCGGGCAAAAAAAGCACGAGCACCAGCCAGTAGACCACTTCCCCCAAAGCATGACTGACGGGCGTTGAGCCTGTTTGGACCTTGCGGTCGATGCCTGTCGCCCCTAAAAATCCCGAACAGACCTTTTTGCCGATCCGGGCCAGAAGCCACGCCAAAAGGACCAGCAATCCTCCCCCGATCAAGTTCGGCACGAACGCGAAGATCTTATCGAGGAGCTGACGGATCGGTCCCGCCACGATCTCCAGACGCAGCTGGTTGAAGACCGCGAGCACCACCATCATCAACACAAAGTAATACCCGCCCGTGGCGATCCCGTTCTCCACGTCGATCGATTTTTCCTTGGATTTAACGTGGTCGTTGAGCTTGCATAACCGGAGCGTTTTCTTCAGGACCGTCTTGACAACCCAAGCGACGATCCAGCCGAGGACTAAAATGACCAGCGCCCCGACAACCCCCGGAAGTGATGCCCCCAGTGACCCTTGTAGCGAATCAAGGAGTTTCTCCATGTCTGCCTCCGTTTCCCTTTTTACTGCTTTTTTTCTCACTGAACAGCTAAAGCACGGCAAACCGCCAACATCACGGAATGCCCCTTTATAAAGCCCTTGGGCCGGTTATTTAAAAACGGTGGAAAAGCTCGCTTGACGACAAAAGATTTGTCCTGATCCTCATCGGGCAGGGCATGAACCGCGCAAGGCACTCAAATCATGAATGGACACACACGAAAAATTCTTACCTTTTGTAACCGCACGAAGGCATTTTACGGCGTCCCTCGGCCTGTTTCAAGTTTCTTTTGGGCTGGAAAAACGCTTGGATGGAAGATCTTTGGGCCCCTAAAATCGTATCGGGGCTTCTGGGACAGGTTTCACTCAAATCCCTCGAAAAATCGGAACGCCGGAAAAGACCGCGCCAGAGGCATAAAAATATTAGGAACCCGATATTTTCATCATCCCAGATATTTGGTTGTCAAGATTTTGATGTCTTTGACCAAATAGCGGGTTCCCGGCTGGGGTGATGCGCCCTCGAAAGGGGACCCCGGAAGACTTGAGGATTTTTCAGCTTCTTGCGACCCGAGCAGCTTCAGCCGTTCCAGTTTCGAAGCAGTTATTTTAACCTGCGGGTAATCCTCGGCGACTCCGTAGAGGGCCTCCATTTGGTGGCTCGTTTTCGAATCCGCAGCGATCAATTCAATATTAACGAGACTGCTCATGCCTTCTCCAGAGCCCAAGGAGCCGCACTGGGACCAGTTCTGAGGACCGCCGTATTTTTTATTGAGTGCATCGACCCGATCCATATAAAATATCGCGAATCGTCCCCTGTTTGTACCCATCGACTGGCCATTGTTGACAAGAAAAACGTACTCCGATTCGGGCCCCGCGAGCATGACTGTTTTTTCCTTGCCTCGGGTCAGCGTCACGGTGGAATCGTCGATCCGAACCTTTATGGGCGGTCTGTAAAAACAGCTGTGGAGCCCAAAGACCAGCAAAAGCGCCGGAATGATCCACCATGTATTTTGGATCATTGAAGACGAAGACAACTCCCCTGGGGCTGAACAGAGGGCCTCATCAAAACTGAAACCGCATCCCGGACACGATCCTTCGGTGAGCCGTTTCAAAGCGTCCCGTGAGTACCTCCTTGGAATATCGAGAAGCTTACCGCAACGGGGACACAAATAAGAAAGAGCGAATGTCCCCCAGGTAAGCGCAGCACCTCCAAAAAGATAGAACCGCATGTCAATATCCGGCACCTCAAGTTTCTTTGTGGTCAAAGATACAATGTGGGGGAGCACGATCGGAAGGAGAAATAAGAAACAAACAGCACCCCCTAGCCACCGTAATTTTTTATTGAGGCTTTTATAAGCAGCCGGTTCCTGTGGAAGGATCATGGTCTTGGATAAAACCAGGATTTGGGCCAAAAACCACCCCGCGACCATCCCCCAGAAAAAGAAAATGAAAGTAAAAGAAGACATAGTAGCCCTTAGGTTCTAAATAAAAAAATTCTCAACCGTATTATCGGTTATGCCTAACAAATCCTGCAGGGTTTAGTTCTGACTGTATAAAATGATAAAAAGAAGGCACGCCCACCTCCTCAGAAAGGAGCGAGCGTGCCTTCTTTACGACCTTACTCAAAAACTCGCAGCGTCCTCATATCCCGCCGCGATCAACGGTCAGGATCAATAGATCCGCGTCGCTTCGGTCTCGTCCACCGAACGCTGGATCGAATCGCTCGTCAGCTTGACCGAGGTACGATGATCCCCCTCGGACAGGGACTTGGCAGTGACCTCCCACGTAGCCTTCTGACCCGGACCCAGGACGGGCAGCGGCGCGAACTCTACGGCCTTCGCGGTTTCGCTCTGAGCCCGTGTCGGCCCCGCTGCGGACACATAGTCAAAGTTGTCTTCAAAGCTCACCGACACCGCAACATTGGAATCTTCGGCATTGCCCTGATTGGTCACGGTCACGTAGAACTTCTCCATGCCGCCGACCTGCACGGGATCTTCCGTGTCGACCACTTCAAGAAGGATCGCCGGCATCCCCAACTGGGGCCCGAAACAAATGTTGTGGCTATGGACCACCTTCGTGCAGGAAACGAAAGAACCCACTCCTCTCGCGCTCCCGTTGATCTGGATCACCTTGGCTTCACCCGGCTTCAACGCCCCAAAATCCCATTGAGCGACCCGTCCTGTGACTCGAGAAGCTTCCGGCGTGGCAGCGCTCATATCGTACGTTTCCGGTAACGTCTCGATCACGGAGACATCATCCATCAGGCAGTCGGACTGGTTCGTGACCCGGATCGAATACCCGTAGGGCTTTCCGATCACGATCTGCCCGGGCATGTTCTTTTCCGTAAGGATCGGGGACGATTTGGACTTGCCGTCACAACAGACCGCGAAGGCCGCCGGAATCGACACCATACCGGCGATCACCGCGACGGCAAAAACAAGTTTAGCGAACAGGGGGAATCTCATGGTCTACCTCCTTGAGGATCAGGGGCCGGCCGGACCTGCACCGTCCCTTCATTAGAAGAAGTCGGGACGATCGATCCCGACGGGGGTCAGTCTATCCTTCGAGAGTGCCGGGGTCAACGGTATTCGCCCGCGGGACCAAAGCGCTGGTCCGCCCGGATCGTCCTGCGTCCGCCGCATCCTTTTTTTCCGCTTCCTCGAATGCAGCGCTGAGGACATCGACATTTGTTCTGATCCGCACGAGCTCGTCAAAGACCTCATCGTATCTGCGGTTCAGGTCCTGAAGCTCGTCCCGCAACGACTCCAGTTGCACGTCCCTCAGATCCCGGGACTCTTCACTCAGCTTTTTAATGCTTTGCCACACCAACTTTCGATGTTCGTCGACCTTCTCGATCCATTTCTTTCGCGCGGCCAATGCCTTCCCGATCTTGGCGGTGTTCTGAGCCCACAATTCGACCCGCGAACGGACCTGATCCATTTCTACTCGTAACTTTTGGATCTCTTGCTCCGCCTCGGGACAGCCGCAACCGGTCATCAATAACGCCGCAAAAAAAAGCGCCATGAAGGGCACCCGAAAACTTTTTATCCCTCGTTCATGGTTCATAGCCGCTTTCCTCTTGGGTGTGCTCCCGAATGGAAAATAACGCCAAATCAGACTTTACCGAAATCGGAAGAGCCCCATGCCTCAGCTCATCCCCAGGCATGAAAGAGAGAACGAGTCTGTTAGGCCACAAGAAGAAAAAATCGGGGCGAGAGGATTGGGCTCCTCCCCCGCCAAACTACTCGGCGGATCAGGTAGACCCCCCGCCTGCTCAAACAGGACATTGAGCCATGTTTAAAACCAAAGGCTCCCTTCAAATCCTCTCGAATCCGAAGGGGCAGTCCGGCGTTTTTTGCCGGCAGTCCCGATTAACTCTTTTTATAAAATAAAAAATCGGGGCGAGAGGATTTGAACCTCCGACCGCACGCACCCCAAGCGTGTGCGCTACCAGGCTGCGCTACGCCCCGATGATCCTTAATTAAAATTTCAAACAGACATCGGAGGCAGTACTGACT
>JAHQRI010000052.1 GCA_019052695.1 Candidatus Omnitrophota bacterium | reverse complement strand
CACCAAGACGCTCGGAGCCTCGCCAGTGATGGCCCACGCGGTCCAAGAGGCGGGCTCAATGGCCGGGATCGCGGATGCGTTGGGGTTGAATATCGGGACCCTGACGGTGGATTTCGTCAAAGCGATGAAGGCTGCAGCGAAGAGCGCGAACCGCAAAGGGATCCCGGTCGTTTTGGATGTGTGCGGGGCGGGGGCCACCGACTTGCGGGACCGGAAAAGTTTGGAGCTGTTGCGCGGGGTCCGCATCGATGTCCTCAAAGGGAATGCGTCGGAGATCGCCCGTATTGCGGGCGAAAACGTTAGAACACGGGGGGTTGACGCGGCTCAGGTGAAAGGGGACCGGACAGGCCTCGCGGTCCGGCTTGCCCTGGAAAGACGATGTGCCGTGGTCATCACCGGTCCCGAGGACATCGTGACGAACGGGAGAACTACCTATTTGATCCGGAACGGTCACGCCCTGATGGGAAAGGTCGTGGGAACGGGATGTATGGCGGCTTCCGTGATCGGGACCTTCGCGGCGGTCGAGCAAGATCTGGTTTTGGCGGCGGCTTCGGGTCTTGCCTGTTTTGGGGCGGCGGCGGAGTTTGCGGCCCGAGGTGCCAAGGGGCCTGCGAGTTTCAAGGAGAGATTGCTCGATCATGTGTACCAGTTGAGCGCACAAACCGCGGACAGGTTCCAGAAGGTCTACAGGGCGGAGGTAAATTCTTGCGAAGGAAAAGGAGTTCGGGGTCGATAAGTTTTCTATGAAAAAGATTTTGTCTGCCGGGTTTTGGCGGGGGTTCACCCTCGTCGAGATCGTGATCGTGGTCGCGATCATCGGCGTCCTGGTCGCTTTAGGGACCCCGAACTTTTTAAGGATCAAAATGAACGCGAATGAGGAGGTCGTCCGTTCGGACCTACGGGCCTTTTGCACGGCGAATGAATCCTCCCGCTCTTTCAGTGTGCCCCCCATCTACGCTGAAAATATCCCTTCCCTGATCGACGGGGGCTTCCTTGACAGCACGTGGCTCAATCCGGGCAACAAACATGGGTATGTTTTCACTTATCGGAGAAATGCGCTGGGAACCAGCTATTCTTTGGAAGCCGGGCCTCTCATTGAAGGGGTTACGGGCGCAAAATTCTATTGTTTGGATGCGACTGGGGTGATCGTTATCGGTAGCGCCTCCGGTCTTGGGACCGAAGCAGGGTGTGTCGGGGGGATACCTTTAGGAGGATGAATCCTCCCGAGGGGGGTTCAATCCCCGGGCGGGTAGTTCTCGCGTTGGGGTGCCGGGAGCTTAAGGCCCGGAAAGCGGCGCGCAAGATTTTCGTGGAAAAGGTAATCGAGGTGCGCGTTATCCTCCGGAGAGGATCCCGTGACGTCCCGCCACACCGTTTTGTTCTCCATGCAAAAGTAGACGAATACCTCCTTCCAGCGTTCTCGCAGCAAGCCATAGACCTTTCGGTACATCGCGGTGCGTGCGGGACGAAAATACCGCATTTTTCCGTCCAGCCCTTTGATGAATTCGCCGCTCGTGATCAAGCTTTTGGGGAAACGGGACGTGAGGGTCTTTTTAAGCGCGGGAGGAAACCGCAAACTGCCGAGGCTGATCCAAAAAACCTCTTGTTCGGGTACGGAACGCGTGAGTTCTCGAACAAGTGCCGTGTAGGCCTTCTCCCAGCCCGGCAGCATTAAGAGCGGATCAAAATGGAACCCGAGCCGGTAGCCTTTTTGCACGGCTTCACAAGCGGCGCGCAGGCGGGCCTTCAATCCCGCACTTTTAAATTCTTCTGTGCGGATAAACGCTTTGGGGTTGAGAGACCAGGAAACGAGGGCATTGCCTTTCGGGATCTCCGGCAAGTGCCGGACCTGGTCGGTCTTCGTTTTGATCTCCAGGATCACTTTCTTTCCGGCCACGGAGCGTAAAAGTTCCTCTTGAACGCGAGAGATGGGATCCAGCGCGAGGCTATCGCTCAATTCTCCGGTGCCCATCCGGAACAAACGCCCGGGGTGATCGTGGACGAGGGACGTGATCTCGTCGGCAACAGTATCGCTGTTGACAAAAATCGTGATCAGGGGAATGTTGAGGTATTGTTGCAAGATGCAGTAGGAGCAGTCAAGGGGGCAATGGGTCTGGGCATTGATCACCCAATAACGGCAGCAAAGATAGTCCGGGCCGGTGGCGGGACACGGTTTCAAGAAGGCCCCCTTAAAGCGAGTGAGCCATAGAACTTTTTTCCCGGCGTTGAGCGGCATGTCCGCGGCTTGCTTGAGAAAAGCGACTTTGTCGCTCACCACTGAAACGGGGACCCCGCGGAAGGCGTTCAGGATGCGTGCGGCCAAGGGTTCGTGCCGCGCGTCCGCGTCCACATAGATATGGTGAAATACAAAAGGGGACTGTCGGGTCATGACTCATGGTAGCGGGTCTGCTTTGTGTTGAGAAGAAAAAAATGCGGGGGCAGGACGCCTCCAGGTGCAGTATAATCCTTCCATTTCTCGGAGGGGGCTTGTGCGCATTCACTTTTCATTATTCTGGAACAAACCATCCCAGCCCGTGAACAAGGCGTTCAAACAAGGGGCGGCCTTTTTGCTTTTTCAGGACTATTTCGACAGGATCTCCCGCTTTGTCCCGTGCGAAGCGGGCCCCTATGTGCCCCGTTTGAGGGGCTGCCTTTGGGTTTGCGAGCGCGAGAAAAAAAGCAAGGCTGTTTCCGCAGAAGCATTGGCGGGCGAGCTCCAGAAGGTTATGAATTCGGGAACCCAGGTGCTTCAGGTCCTGGTCGGAGGACCGGATGGTTTCACTTCACAGACCTTGGAGGCTATGAGGCCCTCTTTTCGATGGAGTTTCGGCCCTTTGACACTTCCGCACGAGCTCGCAGCAGTCGTGGCAGTCGAACAGATCTATCGGGCTCTGACCATCCTTAAAAATACGCCTTACCACTACGGACACTGAACTGAAAACGCGGGCGCCGAGAAACGGGATCAAAACCGCCTCTAGGCCGTTTGCTTTTCGCTTTGATTCGAGACTTGCCCTTCATACTTTTTTATGTAATGCTACCGCCAAGAGCCGGGGGGCGGTTTCCGGGCCTTGGTTTTTCGATGGGGGGAGGATTTATGTCGTGTTGGGGACATGTTTTATGCTTACTGTTCGGAGTTTTTATCACTTGGGGCTGCGGGCCGCGGCCTGATAAAAACGAAGAGATCGTGGTCAGTATCAACGACTACGTCGTCACGCGCGAAGAGTTCAACGATGAGTTCAGGGATTCCGTTTACGGGTCGTCGGACACGCCCGAGTCCCGCCGTAAATTCCTGAACGCCCTGATCGACCGAAAACTGATCCTCCAATACGCCCAAGAAAAAGGTTTCGATAAGGAACCGCAGTTCTTGAAGTCCATCGAGAAGTTCTGGGAACGGTCCCTTCTCAAGGTGGCCTTAGACCGTAAAACGATCGAAATCGCTTCCGGGAACACGGAGGGGGATTGGCAAGCCCAACGGACGGAGGAGACGAAACAAATGAACGACTGGATGAGCGAACTGCGAAGGACGGCCCGCATTACGGTCCGCGAAAGTTCGCTTGAGGATACCGCGGCTCAGAAGGAGGGACGCTGAAATGGAAAAGCGGAAGAACTATTTTATCGACAGGGGGTTCCAGACCCGTTTTATACTGCGGTTCTGTGTTCTTGTGGTCCTATCCAGCGTTTTCGTGATTGCCGTGCTTTACCTGCTCACGGGGAAGGCGACGACCGTGTCGTTCGTGAACTCTCGGGTGGTCGTTCAGACCACCGCGGACTATATCTTCCCTTTGCTGATCCAGACCCTTGTGGTCACGACGCTTGTGGTTGGTTTAGGAACGGTGATCACCACGCTTTTCATCTCCCATCGGATCGCTGGTCCCGTGTACCGATTCAAGAAGATCCTGGCCTCCTTAGGCGAAGGCGATTTTACAGTGCGCTGCAGGATACGTCCTACGGATTCCCTCCAGGACGTGGCGGCATCCTTTAACGCGATGCTCGATAAGGTGCGAAAGGGATTCGAGGGTGTGGACAAAGACCTCGCCGCGCTCAAGCGGGAAGCGGATTCGGGGAACCTCAAAGAGGTCAAAAATTCCATTTCCGAGATTGACAGGGCGTTACACCATTTTAAATTTTAATGCGATCCCTTAAAGTCCTCTTTTATTCGGTCGTGCCGTTGTGCCTTTTCCTGTGCTGGGGCGCTTGCGAGGGGGACGCCTTTGACGACGGGTTCAGTTACGACAAAAAGTTCGAAGGCAAGTATACGACCGCGTACTGCGCTCCCGGAATGGACCTTACACGTCTCGCGCCCCAGCTCAACCTCCGTCCCTCCGACGAGGTGCTGACCGGGAGATCTCTGAGTGCCTCCGATGCCCCGGGCGGGGAAGTGGCCCCGATGCTTGACACTCTTTTTTTACAGGTCTCGGACATCCTGGACATGCGTCTCCGTGATTTCAAGATCGATATCAAGATTTGCGCTGGGAAAGAGGCCCTGGCCCGTCTGTACAAATTGTTTTTCGGAACAGAGATCGAAGGACGGCTTGCTTTTTATGTTCATGAACTCAAGACCATTTATATCGCGGTCGACGATTTCCATGCGGACATCCTTGGCCGCGAAATGAGCCGGGCGATCATCGCGCATTATTTCGGGATCCCCGCGCCGGCCAAGGTCCAGGAAGTTCTCTCTTTGTATGCCGAATACACGTTAAAACGTCAATCCTGATCCGTATTTTCTGACGCGATTTAAGCGGAAAGCAGGGTGCATCATGTCTTTTCCGAAGATACTCGTGACCGGCGGAGCGGGATACATCGGTTCGCACGTCGCGGTCGAATTGGTGCTTGCCGGTTATGACCCGGTCATCTTGGACAACTTTTCGAACTCGGAAAGGTTCGTGGTCCCCAGGGTGCGGAAGATCACAGGACGGAACGTGCGTTTGTACGTCGCGGATTGCGCGGACCCGGTGGCGGTAAAGAGGATCTTCGTCAAGGAAGGCCGATTCCATGGGATCATCCACTTCGCGGCACTAAAGTCGGTCGAGGAGTCGGTCCGAGAGCCGCTCCGTTATTACCGGAACAATCTGGGCGGGATGCTGACGGTGCTGGAGGCCGTGAAGCGGTTCCGAGTGCCTCATTTTGTTTTTTCCTCGTCGTGCACGGTCTACGGGGAACCGGAAAAACTGCCTGTCCGTGAAAGTGCACCTCTCAAGAATGCGGCGTCCCCCTACGGAGAAACGAAAAAGATCTCCGAGCGTATGCTGGAGAACTTCCTTGAAAGCGGGATGTCCCTAAAGGCCATTTCTTTGCGCTATTTTAACCCGATCGGCGCTCATCCTTCGGCCCTGATTGGCGAGTTGCCTCTTGGGGTGCCGAAAAATCTCGTCCCTTTTGTGATGCAAACGGCCGCTCGGGTTCGGAACGTGCTTCGGGTTTACGGAGATGATTACGCCACTCCTGACGGGACCTGCATCCGCGATTATATTCACGTGACCGACCTTGCGGCAGCCCATGTGCGGGCTCTCCGGTTTTTAGAGAAAAAACACGCTCCGTTCTATGACGTTCTTAATATCGGCACTGGGCGCGGGCACAGCGTCTTTGAGATCGTCCGGTTGTTCGAGAAAGTGACGGGTGTGAAAGTCCCCTACCGGGTCGCGCCGCGCCGTGATGGTGACGTTCCGGTGATCTATGCCTCCGCGTCGAAGGCGAGGAAGGTATTGGGTTGGAAGGCCGGGCGCTCCCTGGGGGAAGCCCTTCTGAGCGGCTGGGCATGGCAGAAAAAAAGCATGTCGCGGATCAGGCAGTAAGCCCCCCTTTTTAACAGACCCTAAGCCATCATGATGCTCTAATTTCGGGATGACACCAATGTCAAGGGAGTGGTCCAAGATCGCGAAAATCCTGTTCTTATTGATCCTTCCGGCTGCGGGTGTGTTGTATGTCCTGTCGGTCCTCTGGCCTTCTTTTTTCCGCATCGGTTTTTATGCTATTGTCGGCCTGTTCGTGCTGCAGGCGGCCTTGATCTATGGGTATACGGTTAAAGCGGCAAGCCGCGAGCGAACCCTCGCGGTTCCTCCCGTGGCCGGAAGTCCATTGCCGAGGACCACGTTTATTGTCAGCGCATATTTGCCCAATGAGATCTCGGTGGTTGGGGCCACCGTCAGCCACATTTTGCGGAACGTTACAAGACCCTCGGCGGGGATCGAGGTGATTCTGGTCTATAACACTTCTCCGGAAGCTCTGTTCGAGGATAAACTTCGGACGATCAAAGGACGATGGCCCGAGCTCATTTTAGAGCACGCTCAGGCCTCCTCAAGCAAAAGCGAGAACTTGAATGTCGCCCTCGGGAAGGCGACCGGGGATATGATCGTGCTGTTGGATGCGGACCATCTTGTCGCGGGGGACTGTATCTGGAGGGCCTGGCGTTGGCTGGAGGCGGGATATGATGCGGTACAGGGGTTGTGCAAAGTTCGGAATCTCTCGGAAGGGGTCGTTCCCTCCCTTGTAGGGATTGAATTCGAGGTAAAGTACGGTGTTTATGACGAGTCGCGGTCTGCCGTCTTCCGGACCGGTTTTTTCGGCGGGTCGAATGGTTATTGGAAAGCGGAGGCGATCAAAACATTGGGGTTTGATAGGGTGATCTTGACCGAAGATATCGATGTGACCCTGCGGGGGGCCCTCGCGGGGTTCAAATTCGTTCATGATAAAAGTATCGTCTCCACGGAATTGGCTCCCAAGGCCCTAAGCAATCTATGGTTCCAGAGAAAACGCTGGACGCAGGGATGGCTTCAATGTCTACTCAAATATCAAAAAGACGTTTGGGATACGGGACGCCTGTCCCCTTTGCAAAAAATTTCCTGGACGATTATGCTGACGGGCGGGGTTGTTTATGATGTTGTTTCGTTCCTTTTCTTCCCGTGGGTCCTCGTGTGGTGGATCCGGGCGGGACGGATAAGCTTGCCGGTCGACCCCTATACCGTAGGAGCCTTTCTTTTCATGGTCCTGACGATCCCTCTGCAGATGATCGTGATCTTTAGAAATGCGACACCGCCCCGGCCCCCTGCTTCACATTATCTTCTCTATGCGACGCTTGCCTGGCCTTACGCGGTTTTCAAAACCGTTCTGCAGATCGTCGCGATCAGGGACGAATGGGCAGGAGAGCGGGCATGGACCCTTTCCGCGCGGCATTGATCAGAATTTACCTGGCGGCAACAGTGACTCGGGATGAATGGTCCTGCATGAGGGAATTTACCGGTCGTCCGTCCTTGAAGCAACGTGAACGGAGGCGGGAAGGGATTGGAGTGCGTGGAAAGAACCGTCCGGCATGAAGATCTCGACCAGGGTTGTTTCATCCCCGTAAACGGCGTTCATGAGTTCCGCTTGGACCTCGACCGTATCGGGCGGCACGGGTATCGATTGGCTTGGCATGAGGACCCTCTGCCGTCCGGTGCTCCCTCTGCGGACGAACGTCACAAGGAGCTCTCCATTACAGCTGTTCGTTAAGGACCCTGGTTGGGGAAACGAGTCGTCCGCTGCCACCTCCCCCGGGCAACCGCAGACCAAACAGATCATTCCCAAAGCGAGCCAAGAGACAATGCGCAAGTTCACGGTCAACTCACTTTCCGGCTCAGGTAAACGGAGCCCTGGGCTGATTGGATCGTTTGCCGCGACCCGTCCGGCATAAGGACTTCGACCTGGACGTTGATATCCGCGAAAGAGGTATTGAGGGGCTGTGTCCGCACTTCCACGGTGTCTTTCGGGATCGTAATCGTCTGGCTGGGCAAGATGACCTGGGTTCGCTGGGCCCCGAGATGACTGCTGATAAAGGTGATATAAAGCTGAACATTGCTGTGATTGATCGCGTAACCCGGCTGAAGCGGCCGGACGATCGGCGTCGGGGGAGCGGCTCTTTCCTGGAAGCTTTTTTCTGGATTTGACGAACTGGTGTAACGTCCGCCGCTTGTGGTGATGTATCCCGTCGCGCCGCTGTCTTCGACGATCTTGATGCGGACCTCGGCCGTATTGCCTTCGGGGATGTGCTGCAGCCATTGGAAGGACTGCCGTATGGGCATGCTTTGACCGGGGAGGAGCGTGCCGCCTCCGGTGATCCCGCTGGTCGATCTTATAGATATCTTAACCGGGGCAGGTCCCTCATTGGTAACGCTGCTGGCGAAGAGCGGAAGAGGGGATAGGCACAAGCCAAGCAGGAGGAGCGCTGCCTTCAGGATGGTCACCGGAAGCATCCTTGTTGGAAGTTGCATAGGGGGATTTTATCACAAGAGGGAATAGAAAATCATTTGTTTGAAAGGGGGGCTCGGATTAAACCGCGGCCACGCAGTCTTGCTGCTTGGGGGACCTTCATTAACTTTAACTTGCAGCCTGTCGATATTTGGAGGGGGATTTTGTCTTTTAAAAAGGGCTTTTTAGAGCGGGGGAGATCATGGCGGGGAAGGTCCTGCTTGTGGATGACGAACCGGATATCAATCTTGTTCTGAAGGCCCGGCTGGAGGCGGAAGGGTACCAGGTGGCTACGGCCAAGAACGGGCTGGAGGCGCTCGAAAAATTCGCGATCGAGCGGCCGGATCTTATCATCACGGATGTCATGATGCCGGGGCTTTCGGGCTACGAATTCTTTGATCGGTTACGAGGGATGGGGGGCGCCGCCGTTTCGGTCCCGGTGATCGTGATCTCAGCAAAAGGTGGTATGGAGCAGTTCTTTGACAAATGGGCGATCCGTCGTTTCATGCCCAAGCCGTTGAACGTTCCTGAACTTCTTGAGGAGGTCCGGGCGGCGATCGCTTCCTGGCGACTTCATAAGGGGGGAGAAGAAGGTATTCCCAAACCTGCCGTGCTTTTAGCCGGGATCAGCCTTGACGCGATGCGCCCGATGGCTGAATATCTTACATTCCGAGGGTTCGGGGTGATCCGGGTCTCGACAGAAATGGACGCGGTCAGGGCCGCGCGACGGGTGAGGCCCGCCTTCATCCTTTTCGAATATTGGGAGGATGAGGCCCATTTTGATGCCGGGGCGCTTTTCAAGCTGCTCCGATCACTTTCCGATACAAAACGGATTCCCAGCGCGGTTTTTTGCATTGCGGCGCTTCAAGTTGACGCCTCCAAGGATTTCTTGTCGAAAAAGATCCTTAGTTTTTCGGACCCCGAGGACCTTTTGCGGCAGTTGGAAGCGTTGTTGCAGGCCCCTGAGTTCAAAAGGAGCTTACCATGAGCAAGGAGAACCACCGGAAGTTCATGAAGGAAGCGATCAAAGAAGCATGGAAAGGTTTGCGCGAAGGTGGGATCCCCATCGGTTCGGTCCTGGTGAAGGGCGGAAAGATCCTCGGACGGGGGCATAACCGCCGGGTTCAAAAGGGCTCGGCGATCCTGCACGCGGAAATGGACTGTCTCGAGAACGTCGGCAGGTTGACCCCCCGGGATTACGCCCGATGTACGATCTATTCCACGCTGTCGCCCTGTGCGATGTGTACGGGAGCCATTTTGCTTTATAAGATCCCGGTCGTCGTGATCGGCGAGCATGAAACTTTCAAAGGACCGGAAGCTTATTCCCGGAGGCAAGGGACCCGGATCATCAACCTCGATCTCGAGGAGTGCAAAGGAATGATGAAGGATTTTATGGCCGCTCACCCGGACCTTTGGAATGAAGACATCGGAGAGAGGTAGATTTTCGGGAGAGATAAGGCGCAGGCGGACAGAACGACGTTTACGTTAAAGAGGACTAAGAGACCCGGGATATTCTATGAGAAAATTCGCAAAGGTTCTGACCTGGGTCTTGTTCTGGGCGGGAGTGGCGGCGGGAACATCGCTGATCTACCATGAGACCCAGAAAGCCGAAATCTACTACTACAAAGGGCGCGGTCATTTTTTCAAGGGGGACTACGAGCGGGCCATCCCGCTTTACGAGCGAACACTTTCCTTCGAACCGGCTCACCGCGAGGCCCTGACGGAATTGGCCTATGCCTGTCTTTGGTCCGGGAAGCCGGAGCAGGCCATCAACCATTTTCAACGTCTTCTTGCTTTGGATCCGGAGTCGCTTAGGGCCCAAAAATCAATGGCGGATGCCTACTCCTGGAACAAGCAGTATGCCAAGGCGATTGTCATGTACCTGCAAGTCCTTGCCGTCACGCCGGAAGATGCGGGCACGAAAAGAAAACTCGCGGAAGTTTATATGTGGGACCAGCAATATCCCAAAGCCGCCGCGGTCCTCGAATCGCATTTAAAACAGTTCCCCCGGGATGTACGGGCGAAATTCCTTTACGCCAAAACGCTTCAATATAAGGGGGACACTACAACGGCCTCACGGATCTACCGGGAACTTTTGTACGGGGAAAAATCACAAACCGGAGGGAGCGTATGAAAAAGATTCCCCGAAGCTTGACCTTCGCGTTTCTAACCGTGTTTTTTCTTCACGGGATAGCGGCGGCGGAACAAGGGATCGACAAAGAAGAGATCCGAGCGCTTTTGGGAGAAACGCAGATGATCGAGGGGAATTATCCCGAGGCGACCCGGTATTACCGGGAGGTCTTAAAGAAGGAGCCCTCGAACTTCAAGGTCCGTACCCAGCTTGCGGATGTGTTGAGTTGGCAAAAACTATACGCCGAAGCCCTACTGGAATACCAGCAGGCCCTGGCCTTCCGGCCCGGAGACCACGATATTAAGCAAAAAATGGCGGCCGTTCATCTTTGGCAGAAAGATTATAATAAAGCCGAAGCACTCTATGACGAACTTTTCATGCGGGATCCGGGGAACGCGGAACTCAAAGTCCCGCTTGCGGAAGCAAGGTTGCGTCTTGGCCGGACCCGGGAGGCCGCATCGCTGTTGAACGAGGTGCTTGCGGGTGATCCGGCAAATCGAGACGCCAAGGTCCTGCTGGCCGATCTCCATGGCGAAGAGAAGAACTTCCGGGAGGCCGCACGTCTTTACCGGGAGATCCTGGCTGTCCGGGACGATAGGACGGTCAGAACAAAGCTGGGGGACGTGCTGAGCTGGGACCGCGATTATGACGCTGCCCTGAAAGTCTATGACGAGCTCTTGACTGCCGGAGAAGACAAAGAGATCCGGCTTCAAAAGGCGCGGGTTCTCGGGTGGGCGAGAAAGTACCGTGAGGCGGAAAAAGAATACGAAAAGATCCTAAGTTCGGGCGAAGAGGAACGGGTCCGCGCGGAGCTGGAAGCCAAGAGGTTTTATTGGAGGCATCGGGTCAAGCGTGCGATCGCGGCTTACGAGGCCCTGGTCGCCGAGGCGCCCCAGAATGTGGAGGCGCGGTTCGACCTGAGCCAGATCTTTGCTTACGAGGGCATGTGGCGGGAGGCGATCGACCAATACCGGAAAATCCTCACGGATTTTGCCGGTCATTTCCGGGCGCAAGAGGGATTGGAGAAGGCACAGCTCGTTGCGGGGCACCCGC
Source organism: Candidatus Omnitrophota bacterium (assembly GCA_019052695.1). Taxonomy (GTDB): domain Bacteria; phylum Omnitrophota; class Omnitrophia; order Omnitrophales; family Aquincolibacteriaceae; genus Pegaeibacterium. Next base: position 1,404 of record JAHQRI010000052.1, on the reverse strand, counting down.
TTCTCGCTTCCGGCTATGAGTTTTTCAGGGCCCGCAGCGGGGCGCGTGACGTCGATATCCGCAAGAACGTCATGTCCCACCGTCTTCAGGTCCCGATCAGTATGAGGTCGGAACTGGAGCTCGGCTACGAACTTACGCGCAGGGCCTTTCTGGACCGTCGGGACCTGACGGAGCATCAAGCGCGCCTGGGATGGAATTACCGGAGGAACCCCGATTGGGATGCCGGGGCGTTCTTCAACCTGGTCACTTATCACAAAGGGATCGCGCCCGTTTATGAGTTCGGGGGACGGTTCGCTTTCCGTACTTGGGACATCGGGAGAATGACCTTTTCCCAGGCGCAGCAAAGGTTAGAGAACAACAGCGCCGTGATCGAGGAACGGTTATTCCGGAACGATTTCAAACTGCGTCAGGACCTCGATCTCACAAAGAGGCTGAGCGCGGGCGGCGATTATACCTTTTCCTATCTCTCGGACCACAACCGGTGTCATGAGGTCGCGGCCGATATCCTTTATTTTTTGACGCTAGAACCCAAGGCCTTTTCCCTGGGCTATCGCTACGCGTTCCGGAACTTCCTGAAACGCCGGGACGATTATTTCTCCCCCCAGGAGTATTCGCTGCACACGCTGTCTCTTCGTTGGAAACATTTTCTTAATAAAGAAGAGATCTTTTTCGGGGCGAACGATATTTTTTACGAGGCCGGTTATGATCTTGCGTTCGACTCGACCGGGATCACCAGCCATCGGATCTCGGGAGGGTTCGGCAGGGATGTCACAAAGCGTCTTCAGGTCAAAGGGGAAGGACAGTACACCCACGGGAGCAGCAGGATCTATGAAGACGCAGGGGCCAAAGCGACGGTAAAATATTTCTTTGGATAAAATGAAAAAAACAAGCGAAGTGCTCCATCCTGTTCGGGCCGTGGCCGTTTTGGCGGTGATCGCGTCGCTTGCTTACATCACCGTGCGGACCGTCCTGCTTTACCGCGCCCGGTATACGCTGGTGGACGGTGGAGTCGCGATCCTGCTGATCCTTGCCGAGGCCTTTGTCATGCTCCACGGCGTGGGGTATACGATGAACGTTCTTAAGGTCCATGCCCGGTCCCGCCTTAACAATGTGGCCCCCCCGGCAAAGGAACTGAATTGGGGGGATCTTCCCGTGGTGGCCGTCCTGGTGCCAGCCCGGCGAGAGCCCCGTGACGTGCTCCGAAGGACGTTATTGACCATCGGGAATCTTGATTATGGCAATAAGCGTGTCTATCTGCTCGATGACAATACGGATCCCGGTTACCAAAAGGAGGCGGAAGAACTCGCCCGGGAGCAGGGTGTCATTTTGTTCCGCCGCACGAAGCCGTGGCACGGAGCCAAGGCCGGGATCGTTAACGACTGCCTGGAGCGGATCACCGAGAAG
>JAHQRI010000051.1 GCA_019052695.1 Candidatus Omnitrophota bacterium | reverse complement strand
TTTTTTTGCGTTCCCGGGGGCGTGTGCCGATCAGGCAAGGGATTTTCAGGCCCTGGAGAAAGATTTTGTCAGTCATGGAAAAGTAGTCTAACATTGCCCCCGGACGCTTGTCCAACGGAACCCCGGAACTAAAGATGGACCCAACGTTCATGACGATCCAGCAAGAAGCGCAGTGTCCGCTGTTCGGGACCTGCGGCGGATGCCAGTACCAGAACATCCCCTACGAGCGGGAACTTGTTTTGAAAGGAGAACAGCTGAAGCGGCTGCTCCAGGAAGGGCTTTCCCTCGAGGGGGATGTTTTTGGACCCGTCGAGCCTTCGCCGGAAGCCTTCCATTACCGGAGCCGCCTGGACCTGACCCTTCGTAAAAGGAACAACGGCGAGCGGCAGATGGGCTTCATGGTGCCAGGCACGCAGCGGTTGCATGAAGTCACGGCCTGTCTTCTCGCGCGAAAGGAGATCAACGCTTTTTTGCGGGAGCTCAAGGAACAAGCGGTGCGCAAACTGCCGGAAAACTACCGGGTGGCGAACTTGGTGGTGCGGGTCGGGGAAGAAGGGAAGGTCTTTTGGGGCGGGATCGGGAGGCGTTCGCTGCGCATGAATGTCGAAGATTATTTTTGGGTGACCGTAGGCGGGCGCAAGATCTTCTACGCTTTAGATACCTTTTTCCAGGCGAACCACGCCATCCTCGAGAAGGTCGTTTCCCGGGTCGAAGCGCTGGTCCCGTGGGGACCGGAAACGGTCTTCCTGGACCTTTATTCCGGGGTCGGCCTTTTTGGGATCGCCTTGGCGGACCGGGCGGGGGAGGTCGTGATGATCGAAGAGGGAGCGGATGCGGTCAAACTCGCCGCCCATAATATCCGGTACCATGATCTCAAGCATGTTCGGGTCTTGAAAGGAAAAGTTGAAACGCATCTTCCGGAAGTTTTGAGGGGATCCTCTGGCAAGTCCTGTGTGGCGTTGATCGACCCGCCGCGCGGAGGTCTTGCGGCTTCCGTCGTCGAGACCCTGGTGAACGCTCAAGAACTCCAGACCCTTTTTTATCTTTCCTGCTCGCCCGGGTCTTTGGCGAGGGACCTGAAAGGGCTGACCCGGACGGCTTGGGAGGTGCGGAAGGTCCTGCCGTTCGATTTTTTCCCGAGGACACAACATGTGGAGACCTTGGTATGGCTCGCCCGGAGTTGACTTCAAGCGCCGCCTCTTCCGGAAGGGCCGAAACCGACACGGGCTCTGCCGGTCCCGCCGTTAAGGGCACGAAGACTTGGACGGAGGAAAAGTTCGTGCCGCTTGTTTTTAAGGACCTTTTCGGGAATTCGAACCCGGTGGAACTGGAGATCGGTTGCGGGAAAGGGAAGTTCCTTTTGGAACGCGCCTTGGCTGATCCGGCCACGAATTTTATCGGGATCGATCGCGTGGTCAAATGGATGAGACGGCGGAAGGACCGCGTGGAAAGAGAGGGCACGCCGAACATCCGGTTCTTGAGGGCGGAGGCCCGCGCCTTCCTGACGGGCGCAGTACCGCCGGAGAGTCTCAGTATGATCCATCTATATTTCCCGGACCCGTGGCCCAAACGGCGGCACCGGGACCGCCGCGTGTTGACGGAAGATTTTCTGAGACTGATGCAGTCGCGGCTCATGTCGCGCGGGAAGCTCGAGATCGCGACGGATCACCCCGATTATTACGACTCCATGAAGAAAACCGTAGCCGCGGCCCCCGGACTTTGGGACAATGCACGCGAAACGCGCAACGAGAGGATCGTGGGGAGAACTCAGAAGACGAATTATGAACTCAAGTTCGAGGCCGAAGGGAAACCTCTCTTTTATATGGAGCTTGTGAAGCTGTGAGAATCGCGCATGCGTTGGCGGCGGCGGGGCTCGGATCACGCCGCAAATGTGAAGTTTTTGTGACGAACGGCGCCGTGAGCGTGAACGGGGAGGTCGTCTATGACCTCGGCCGGCAGGTCGATTTGGAGCGGGACACGGTCGCGTATCGGGGAAAGGCGCTTCAAGCCGCGCCGCACGTTTACTATATTTTGAACAAGCCCGAGGGATATGTCGTGACCGCGCAGGACATCCACGCGCAACGGACCATTTACGATCTTTTGCCCCGCCATCTGGTGAACGCGACGCGCCAGGCGTCGACGAACCGCGTCCGCGTTTTCCCGGTCGGGCGCCTCGACAAGGATTCCTCGGGATTGCTTTTGATGACCAATGACGGGGAGTTGGCGAACCGGCTGATCCATCCCCGTTACCATGTCGAAAAATGGTACGAGGTCAAACTGGGCCGTGCCTGGGACCCGGCCGACCGTCCTAAAGTGTTGAACGGCTTTCATTCCTACGATGGGTTGTTGAAGCTCGAAGAAGTGAGGCCGGTCACGAAGCGAGGGCTGATGGTCGAACTCCGGGAAGGGAAAAAACGCCAGATCCGGAGGGTCTTCAAACGTTTCGGATACGAGGTCGTGTTCCTGAATCGTGTTTCCTTCGGGCCTCTCAAACTCGGCAACCTTGCGTTGGGCCGCGGTCGTTTTCTTACCTCCTACGAATCGCAAGAACTTTGGAACACCGTCGGTGCCGGTTGAAAGTCGATCCCCCGAAAGGGCGCGCGGTAGGACCCGGGGCTCGATTTCGTTCGCCCCCGACTGCAAGGGGTGAGCCCCGGGTTGTTGGGGATCATTCGACGAGTTCTTGCTTTTCCGGGTGATAAAAAAAACGCCGCTTGCAACTCGGGCCTTCCGCGATCACGATCAGACAATCATCGATCGAAAACGCCGTGTGGACCTTGATCGAATCGGCCGCCAGGTCCTTTTCTTTCAAGGCGCTTATCAGGACGTCCTGTTCTCTTTCCCGGATCTTGCAGCGTAACTCCAGATGATCCCGGACCAGGTATTCCCATGTTTTTTCAGCGTTCAAGTTCATGACTTTGGTTTCTCCTTTCCCGAGAGAACTTACGTCTAATCGTAGCGCGCGACGGCATGTTTAAAAAGTGGGAAGAAGGAAGGGATTTAAGGAAGACTATTGATAATAGAAGATTCCCTACTTTTGAAGTGTTTCCCTCTGGGTCGGACTCAGCCATTTTTAAGGTATATTTGAGGTATATAGGGATACAAATAGGATTTGACGGCAGGTGTTCAAATGAGTATCATTCTATTAATCTATAGGATAAGTAGAGTATGATTTCTAAAAAGACAAAGTACGCTTTCAAGGCGATGTTTTTTCTTGCCACGAAATATACGGCAGCGGAACCGGTTTTGATCGCCGAGATCGCAAAAAAAGAGTTGATCCCGAAGAAGTTCCTTGAAACCATTCTCCTAGAGCTGAAGAAAAAAGGGCTTCTTCGAAGTAAAAAAGGAAAAGGGGGCGGGTACCTTTTGGCCCGGTCGCCGGAACAGATCAGTTTTGGGGAGGTGTACGACATCTTTGAGAACCCGTTCGCATTATTGCCATGCCTGACCGCGGCGCCGCAAGCACGATGCGATGAATGCCGGTCCGGAAGCGTCTGCGGGATCCAGATCGTGATGCAGGAGATCTATAAAGTGACGACAAATGTCATGAACATTACGACCTTACAAGAAGTGCGTGATCGTATGGGACAATCCCAGCAGGATGTGATGTATTATATTTGACCTTCAACGGGATGGCGGACCCACGGTGGTCCATTAAAGGAGAATTCAAGATGAGCAAGATCGACCCGAAATTAAAGATCGAATCCCTCGCGCTTCACGGCGGTCAGGAACCCGACCCCGCGACAGGTTCCCGGGCGGTGCCGATCTACCAGACCACTTCGTACCAGTTCAAGAGCACGAAACACGCGGCGGACCTTTTCGGGCTCAAGGAGTTCGGGAACATTTACACGCGTCTCATGAACCCGACGACGGACGTGCTCGAGAAGAGGATCGCGCTTCTTGATGGCGGTGTGGGCGCGCTCGCGGTCTCAAGCGGCCAATCTGCGATCACGCTGGCGCTTCTCAATATCGCGCAGGCGGGGGATGAGATCGTGTCTGCCGACAATCTTTATGGTGGTACGTATAATCTCCTTCATTACACGTTTGCGCGGTTGGGCGTTAAAGTGAGGTTCGTCAAGTCGAATGACCTTGACGGGATCCAGAAAGCGATCACGTCGAAGACGAAAGCCGTTTACGCGGAGTCGATCGGCAATCCGAAACTGGATGTCGCGGATCTCGAGGGGATCTCGAAAGTCGCGCACAAGAACGGGATCCCGTTCGTGCTCGACAACACGGTTTCTCCGTACCTCTTGCGGCCCTTCGATCACGGGGCCGATATTCTCGTGTACTCCGCGACGAAGTTCATCGGTGGGCACGGGACGTCGCTTGGCGGGCTGATCGTGGATTCCGGAAAGTTCGACTGGACAAACGGCAAGTTCCCGTTGATCGCGTCCGAAGACCCGAGCTATCACGGGATCAATTTTGTGGAGGCGCTCAAACCGCACGGCAACATCGCCTACATCACCAAGGCGCGCGTCACGCTGCTTCGAGACCTTGGGAACGCGCTGTCACCTTTCAACGCGTTCCTGTTCCTGCAGGGGCTCGAGACCTTGCACCTGCGTATGCCCCGGCACGCCGAGAACGCCCTGGCGGTCGCCAAGCATCTCGAGAATCATCCTAAGGTCGCTTGGGTGAATTACCCCGGGCTTCCGGCGAGTCCGGAAAAGGAACGGGTAAAAAAATACCTCCCCAAAGGCGCGGGCGCGATCCTCGGGTTCGGGATCGAAGGCGGGCTGGAGGCCGGCAAACGATTCATCGATGCGCTGGAGCTGATCTCGCATCTCGCGAACGTGGGGGATGCGAAATCTCTGGCGATTCATCCGGCGACGACGACACACCAGCAACTCTCGGCCGAAGAACAGCGCGCGACCGGGGTCACCCCCGATTTCATCCGTCTTTCGATCGGGATCGAGCACGTGGACGACATCATTGCCGATATCGATCAGGCGCTTGAAAAGGCATCGTGAGCTTTCCGTTTTTTTGCGAAAAAAGAGGAGCGAGGGATCTTTTATGAAGATTTATCAAGATATCACAGGGACCGTGGGGGAAACGCCGCTCGTGCGGCTGAACCGGTTGACGGAGGGACTCGACGCGACGGTCCTCGTCAAACTCGAATCGAGAAATCCGCTCGGGAGCGTCAAGGACAGGATCGGGGTCGCGATGATCGAAGCAGCCGAGCAAAAAGGACTTCTCAAGAAAGGAACGGTCGTGGTCGAGCCGACGAGCGGGAACACCGGGATCGCGCTTGCCTTTGTTTGTGCCGCGAAGGGTTACCGGCTGATCCTGACCATGCCGGAAACCATGAGTTTCGAGAGGCGGCAGCTCCTCAAGATCCTCGGTGCCGAGCTGGTCTTGACGGAGGGGGCGAAAGGGATGCGAGGGGCGGTTGAGAAGGCCGAAGCGATCGCTAAGAGAACGCCTCACAGCTTCATGCCGCAGCAATTCAACAACCCCGGGAACCCGGCGATCCACCGTCAAACGACGGCGGAGGAGATCTGGAAGGACACGGACGGCACGGTGGACATTTTCGTGGCAGGTGTCGGAACGGGCGGGACCCTGACCGGCGTTGGTGAGGTCTTGAAGCAGCGGAAACCGGACTTGAAGGTGATCGCCGTGGAGCCCGTGGACTCGCCCGTACTTTCGGGAGGAAAGCCCGGGCTTCATAAGATCCAGGGGATCGGGGCCGGTTTTGTCCCCGGGGTCCTGAACACCAAGGTCTATGACGAGGTCCTCAAAGTGCGGCACGAGGATGCCGGTGCCACCGCAAAACAGCTGGCCTGCCGGGAAGGGATCCTCGGCGGCATTTCGGCCGGGGCGAACGTCTGGGCCGCGCTGCAACTCGCGGAACGTCCCGAATCCCGCGGGAAAACGATCGTGACGGTGATTTGCGACACGGGCGAGCGCTACCTCTCGACCTGGCTGTTCCAGGAATTCGCGAACTAGGTTATTTTCCCTTCTCGCGGCCGATGGCCTTTCAAGGCCCAAGGGTCAGGGGGTCCCACGTTTTGACTTTATGATGAGGACGATGACGGGTAGAATACCGTCCGTTCCCCGGGGCTTGGCGTGCGGCTGGGGAGCTTTTTCCCCATACCGATTTACCGCCGTATGAAGGAGCGCTTTCGGGAACCGGAATGGTCACTTTAAATTATTTGCCCAGGGTACTTTTCTTTCTTCTTTTTGCTTGGATCTCGCTAATCCCCCTGCCGCTGCAATGCCGCTATCCGTTCCAGGTCAAATTCTTCTGCGCTGTCGGTTTTCTTCTCCTGTGGGCTAGGGGCCGCCGGTCGATCTTCCGGAACGGGGACTGGCCCCTTTGGTTTTTTGTTCTGGCGATCGGTTTCAACCTCTATGGCGCGGTGTTTTGGGATGTGGCTGCGAAGACCTACCTCGAGCTGATCTTCCCCTTGATCTTCATCTATTACTTGATGGCGGAAGGTCTCTCGCGGGAGGAGGATTTCACGTTCGTCGCGCGGACCGTGTGTATTTTCAGCTTGATCGTCGCTCTGTGGGGGATGATGGACGTGCTCTTGCGGACGAACTTCCTCTACGAATCCTTTTTCCCGAATATTTTTTATGACCGTTACCAGGGACGTTGGCCGATGAGGGCGATCGCGACCCAGTTCCATGCGCCCCCGCTCGGGACCTATTTGCTCGCAAGCCTGCCGTTCAGTTTTCTGGTGATGCGGCAGGACCGGGCCCTGTACCGGGGCCTGGGGATCCTCAACCTTGTCGTTGCTCCCGTGGTCATCTTTTTCACGTTATCCCGAGGCGTGCTGTTAAGTTTTTTTTGCATGATCGTGTTCATTCTGGTTGTCCGCAGGAAGATCAAGGCGGTATTTTTTGCTTTGGCGGGATTGGCCCTTTTGGCCTGGGCTTCGCAGGACCTTCCATACCCTTTATCAAAATTCGGGTTTGGGCCGCTGCTCGTGGTCGGCGACGGCCTCTTGACCGCCTACCGGTTCGAAAGGATCGAAATGCTCGGGAGGATCTTGGCTGACTGGCCCCTTGGGGGGATCGGTTTCCAGCATGTGAGGGAGCTGTTTTACGCGTATTACCCCAGCGGGGGGAACATCGGTCTTGAATTTCGGATCATGGACAACATGTACGCGACGCTGGCCGCCGAGACGGGGCTCTTGGGGGCCGTGTCTTTCGGGATCTTCATCGGATCGACCCTCGCCAAGGGGCTCCTGAGTTTCCGGCGTTTGGCTGCGTCGGAGGCGGAGAAAACACGGGTATGCCTGCTTGGGGCGGGACTTTTTGCGTTGATGGTGAATGCCTCGGCCTATGAGCTTTTCTATTGGCCGAGCCAATACATGTTCTTTTGCATTTACCTGGGGTTGATCGAATCGTTTTTCCGGAAAGGTCATGCGCCCGCAGGGGGCCGCGTGACTCCGGGAACGGCCGGTCAGGACCCCGGAGACGAGGCAGGGTGTCCAGGATGATCGAGTTTCAAGAATCCGCGATAGGGCTTTTTTTGCGTCTCTCGGAAAATTTTATTTATGAAAAATCCCAGTGCCTTTCCGGATATTTTCAGGATAAAACGATCGATTGGAAGTGCTTCAAGGAGGCGGCTGTCTTTCATGAGCTGGCACCTTTTTTTTACCCCGAGGTCAAAGATGACGCAGTGGGAATCCCCCCCGGCATCCTGGAATTCCTGAAACGGGCGCATTATTACACTTTTGTCCGGTCCCAGAAAAAGTGGCGGGAATTTTTAACGATCGCGGAGGCCTTCGGGAGAAAGGGCCTGTCGCTCACACCGCTCAAGGGTTTAGCAGGACTCGCGGACATCTACAGGGAGAGACCATTCCGGGTCATGTCGGATATCGATATTCTTATCCGGGAAGAAGAGATCAAAGCGGCCAAAGAAGTTCTCGCTGGATTGGGTTATCAAAGCACTTTGGGCGGGTTGAAAGAAAAATATTGGCTTGAAAGGCATTGCGAACTTACTTTTTATAAAGAAGGTGGACCTCCGCTGGATGTTCATTTCCGGTTGGATTTCAAGCGTCCTGGCCGGGAGATTCTGCCGCACCTTTGGGAGCGAGTTCGGACGGTGTCGATCGAAGGACGCGATCTCCGGTTACTTTCTCCGGAAGACCAGCTTTTTTCTTTGGCGCTTCACGAACGGCGGTACGGCGGGAAAATGTTCTGTCTCAAGAACGTTTTTGATCTGGCCCTGATCCTGAAAAAATGCGGCGAGAGATTCGATTGGGACTATGTGCTGCGTGAGGCCCGGGCCGGGAAGATGCGGGCGACGGTTTTTTTTATTGTTTTGCGGGCCCGGATTTTTTTTGACGCGGCCGTTCCGGAATCCGTGTGGACGCGGCTGAGGATCTCAGGGGCCAAGAAAAGAGCGATGACGGATCTGGCCAATGCTCAAACCTTTAATCCCGAGTCTGAGGATCAAAGCAAGGAGCTTTTCCTGAAAAGCCATTTTTTATTATTCGACGGTTTTTGGGAGCCCATCAGCTATATTCTCAATATCCCCATCGAACAATTTGCCAAATATTATGATCTTGAGCCCTACGCCAACCGGACACGGTGGCTCTACAACCTTAGGTTCTTTTATTCGCCCTGGCGCTGGATTTTCGGGGCGAAAGCGACAGGACCAAAAAATCCCGAGCGGCGGCGTTCCTGGCGATAATTAGTAAGGTTTTTTTCTCGGAGTGAGATAAAATCAGTGTTTCAAAGAGCGGTTTTTAACCCTTGTACATCTTGGAGGTTGGTAATCGTGGGAGGAACGGTATGTTGACGATTCTTAGCGAGACATGGAACAGGCGCGATCTGATCCGCGAGCTTGTGGTCAAAGACCTGAAGCTGCGTTACTCCCGGCCGATGCTCGGATTTGTTTGGGCGTTCATTTTGCCGTTCGTGATGACCTTGGTCTTTTGTCTGTTCTTTTCGGTGATCATGAAGATGCAGGTCAAGGAAGCGCCGTACCTGGTCTACCTGATGAGCGGCATCTTCCCCTGGAGGTTTTTCCAGGACTCTTTGACCACGGCCACTTCCAGTCTGATGGACAATAAGAACCTTCTCCGGGAGGCGCGGTTCCCGCCTTATTTCATTCCCGTTTCCGTTGTTCTCGCGAACGCGATCAGTTTTTTACCTTCGTTAGCGATCATTGTTGTTCTCGGGTTGCTCCTTACGGAGGGGATCCCCTTATTCGTTTTACTGTTGCCGCTTATATTGATCATGCATGCCTTGGTGACCGGCGCATTTGCGGTCGTCCTTTCACTCGTCTATCTCCGGTGGAGGGATATGAAGTTCGCCCTGGAATTAGTGCTTTTCTTCTTATTCTATCTGTCGCCCTCTTTTTATTCGATGAGCCTTGTGAAGACGGCGATGCCACCGTGGGCTTTAGCGTTATTTGTTTTCAGCCCGTTCACTTGTATCCTGAATTTATACCGCGTCACACTCCTGAACGGATTTTCGGGATACCTGGCGCAATTCATGAGCCTTGGAGTTTTGGCGGGGGTCTCCCTCCTTTTTACCGTAGGGGTGACCCTTTTCAGTGTTTATTTCTATAAGGCCCGTGAGAAAACCATCTATGATTCCCTCTCCTACTGAAACGTCAAAAACGGGACCTTTGCGAGCGGGCTCCTTCATGATCAAGCTTGAGGGCATCGGTAAAAAGTATCCCGTGCTTTCCCCGAAAGCAAAGGCCCCCGTTGACTTTTGGGCCCTGAAAGATTTGTCCTTTGAAGTGGGGCGGGGCAAAGTGATCGGGGTGATCGGCAGGAACGGTGCGGGGAAAACAACACTTCTGAATGTCATGGCCGGTGTTCTTCCCCCCACCGAAGGGAAAGTCTCCGTTGCGGGCAAGGTCCTGGGGCTTTTCAATCTTGGCGTGGGGTTCCAGGACGAACTGACGGGGCGAGAAAATATTTTTCTCAATGGAACGCTTCTGGGCGCAAGCCGCGACGAACTGGAAGTCAAGTTCGCGAACATTTTGGGATTCTCTGAGATCGGGGATTTCATCGACATGCCCCTAGGGACCTATTCCCAGGGGATGCGGCTCCGTTTGGCGTTCAGCATCATCGCCAATCTCGATTTTGAAGCCCTGCTCATGGACGAGGTCTTGGCGGTTGGGGATGCTCTTTTCCAGAGTAAATGTTACGAGCGCCTTATGGATTTTAAACGAGCCGGAAAAACGCTGATCTTGACGACGCAGGCGATGGACATGATCGAGCGGTTGTGCGACGAGGCCTTTTTGTTGGATCATGGGGAGCTGGTTTTTTCGGGAAGCCCCGAGGAAACCGCGAACCGGTACCGTTCCCTATTGAATGCGGAACAATTTTTTGTGGGCCCGGCCAAGTCTCCCGTTGATTGGGAGAAGAACACCCAAAAATGGGCGAATGATGTCGTCCAGTGGGGGAAGAAACTTGGCTCGCGAGAGGCGGTAATCGATTCGGTGAACCTCTTCAACCACTGGGGGCTTCGTTGCAATAAAGTCAGAAGCGGCAGGCCATTCAAGGTTCGGGTCGGCTTTACGGTCCGGGACACGATCAGGGAACCCCATTTTGGGGTCGCCCTCTTCAGACAAGACGGTCTTTATTGCTACGGTCCCAACACTTCCTTCGATGGACATACGATCAAAGAGATCCTGCCGGGAAGGGGATGGTTTGAGCTGCGGTACCGGGAGTGCTTGTTGGGCCCCGGGGATTATAAAATATCGGTGGCTATATGGGACAGGGATGAAACCTTGCCCTTCGACTATCATGACGGTTGTTATGATCTTAAAGTGCTGGGGCCCGATTCCCGGGACGGAGGATTGTTGAACCTTTCCTGCGAAGTGAACGGGCGCCGCTGCGAGCACGGCGTGGGGATCCCGGTCATGGAAGATGGGGCGGCCCGAGAGGGTTCTGGGGTCAAGATCGTTTCTCTTGAATGGAGGGATGCCTACGGGATTCCTAAAGAGATCCTGAAAACCCGCGAAACGGCGGTATTAAAACTTGTTTTCGCGAAGCGAATTCCCGACGGGGAGGGGACGCATCTTTGGGTCGGGCTTTTCCGGGAAGACGACGTGTATTGCCAAGGGTTCGTGACGCGGCTTTACAGGGAAAGTTGTTACCGCTTCGCTTTCCGAGAATTGCCGCTTTTGCCCGGCGGGTACAAGTGGGCAGCCGGAGTATGGGACGCAGGAGCGCAAAAATTTTTAATGCGCCGTGATCCGGCCCTTTCGTTCCGGGTGATCTCCGATAAAAAAGATCACGGGACCGTTCATTTAGATCACGAATGGAAATGGAATTTCAGAAAATAAAATGAAAAAAGTTATGCCGCTCGTTAGTTTCATCATTGTTCACTATAACGGCAAACAACTTATCCGGGAGTGCCTCGATTCCCTTGCCGCGCTTCATTATCCCGCTGAAAAACGGGAAGTCATCGTCGTGGACAACGGTTCAAGTGACGACTCCGTAAAATACATCAAGCGGGATTATCCTTCCGTTAAGGTCCTCAAAAACGACGTCAATAACTACGCCCGCGCGAACAATCGCGGGATCCGGGCGGCCCGGGGGGAATTCATCGCTTTGGCCAATAACGATCTGGTCTTTGACAAGGCCTGGCTGCGGGAACTAATTAAGGTCATGGGCACGGACAAGAGGATCGGGGCGGTCACGGGGAAGGTTTTATTCCCGGACGGGAAACTGCAGGGGACCGGTCACTACGCTTTCCCGAATTTTTACTGGTCTGATCGCGGTTTCCGGGAGCAGGATGTCGGGCAGTACGACAAGATCGAAGAACTCCGGAGCATTTCTCATTGCGCGATCTTATACCGGTCAGCCTGTCTCGGGGATGTCGGCCCTTTGGATGAGGATTTCAACATGTATGTCGAGGATGTGGACATGGCCATCCGCGCCGGGAAGAAGGGTTGGCGCCTGCTTTATGTTCCGCGCGCCCGCGTTTATCATAAATTCCACGGGACCGTAAAGGAACAGGACGTTGATTATTACTGCGAAAGGAACCGCCTGTTCCTGATCGCGAAACATTTCCCGGAGAAACTGCCTTCCGCCCTTTTTGGGAGGGGCTATTTTACGCTGATGAACCATCGCGACGATCTGATGAAGGTCCTCCCGGAAGTTTTGGACCAATGGGTCCGGAACCACGGCGCAGAATTTTTGAAACCCCTATGGCCCGCCCTTTTCGACAATCTGAAGATGATCACTTACAGTGAAAGGGATTTTCTTGCCAAACAGTTGGACCGTTTCAAAAACGACGTCTCGGAGCGCGACCAAAAATTGGTCGAAAACAAAAGGATCGTGTCGGAACAAGGCTGCCGGTTGACCGAGCAAGGCCTGCGGCTGGACGCGTTGGCAGGGCAGCTTCAACGAAGTCACGAAGAGCGGGCTCAGCAAAACACCCGATTGGGAGAACGGGATCAGCGCATCGAGGAGCTTGTAAAACAGTGCGCGGATAAGGATGGTGTTCTTGAGGAAAAAGAGAAACGGATCATTTCCTTAAAGGAGCAACTAGAAGAGCAAAGCAGGCAAGCGGGGGAGAAGTACAGGTTTTTATCCGAAAGAGAGGGACAGGTGGCGCGTCTCGGGGAGCAGTTGGCTCAGAAAGACGCCCAGCTCCGTGAAAAGGAACAGCGCATCGCCGGTCTGGAACAACAGGGGGCGGTTCAAGAGGCGCATTTAGTAGAACAAGAAAAGCGGGCCGCGCTTTTGATGGAGCAAGCGGCGGAGAAAGAGGAGTCGTTGGCGCGTCTTGGGGAGCAGTTGGCCCAGAAAGACGCCCAGCTCCGTGAAAAGGAACAGCGCATCGCTGATCTGGAACAACAGGGGGCGGTTCAAGAGGCGCATTTAGGGGAAAAAGAAAAGCAGGCCGCATTTTTGTCGGAA
>JAHQRI010000050.1 GCA_019052695.1 Candidatus Omnitrophota bacterium | reverse complement strand
GCGTTGTTTTCGGCGTCATAAAGGAAGACTTTTTCCGCCGCGAACAGCGCGAGGTCGTATTGTTTCTGGGCGAAAAGCGCCCGGCTCCGTTCCAGCCAGGTCTTGATCTCCCCTTGTTTTTCGTCAGCGCCCATTTCGTCGATCGCCTGCGGCAGCAGATGTTCCCGCTGGCGTTCGATCTCCTTATCAAGAACTTTCGCCATCATATCCAACGCCCGCGGGTCTTGTGGGTCCTCATCAAGCGCCTCTTGAGCAAACCGTCTTGCCTCGTAATATTCCCGCGCCTCATAATATTTTTTTGCCCTAGAAAGGTTCGTTTCGTCTTTCTTCCCGAAACCTAAAAAAGCTTCCGCGGTAAAATCTCCTCCCAGGACCATCATGGCTAAAATCATTATCGCTATTGGCCTCATAGTTTATAAAATGTAAAGTACATTTTATATTTTACAATCTATAAAATTTAATCGCTTAGTCAATATGTTTTTTAAAATATTTTAATCGAACACAACTAATAGTATTATTTCAAAAAAAGAACGCTATATATTGATACAACGAGGTCGATTTATTTTCAAAATTGTCAGGATATGACGATAATTTGTATGGAAATAGTGATTCTATGTTGATTTTGGGGAAAGATCGGAGAGAGAAAATGACGGTTTATGAAAAAATGTACGATCTAAAATACCGGAAGGGGATCTCGACTATTGACCTTGTCCACCAATTCCCAAAAAACATGCGCCATATCAACGAAGTGGCATTGCTGGACATTCCCCAAAAGGTGCTTCGCGAAGTAGTCGTCGAGAAGAACGTATTGGAACACTTGACGGCACTCAAACAGCGCCTGGAGAAAAACTGAAACGCGGCCGGCCTAGGCGGTCGCGAAAACGCCCATCTTCCGGAATTTCTCATACCGCAATTCCGGCAGCTCTTTCCGGGGGATCTTTCCTAACTCTTCCAGCGCCTCGTTGATCTGTTTGCGAATGTTCTCGGCCGCCGCCGTAAAGTCCCGATGGGCGCCCCCGAGGGGCTCGGGGATGACCCCGTCGATCACACCAAGCTGGAGGAGGTCCTGCCCCGTAAGTTTTAAAGCCGTCGCGGCATCCTGGGCCCGTGACGGTTCCTTCCAAAGGATCGCCGCGCACCCTTCTGGAGAGATCACGGAATAATAAGCGTTCTGCATGACGTAGATCCGGTCCCCCACCCCGATCCCCAATGCTCCGCCGCTCCCGCCCTCGCCGATCACTACGCAGATCACCGGAACCCTCAGGCCGCCCATTTCCCTGAGATTGTAGGCGATCGCTTCGGCCTGTCCGCGTTCTTCGGCCCCGATGCCCGGATAGGCTCCGGGGGTATCGATAAAACAAAGGATGGGATAACCGTGCTTGTCGGCAAGCTCCATCACCCGCATGGCCTTCCGGTATCCTTCGGGATGCGCACTACCGAAACTGCGCATGAGATTTTCCTTTGTATCACGGCCTTTTTGGTGCCCGATCACGCACACCGTTTCCTTCCCGCCCCATTTTGCGAACCCCGCAATGATCGCCCGGTCATCGCTGAAACGCCGGTCCCCGTGGAACTCGAGGAAATCGGTCGTGAGGTAGTTCAGGTAATCCATCGTGTAAGGCCGGAGCGGGTGACGGGCGACCTGCACGCGCTGCCAAGGCGTTAAATTATCAAAGATCTCTTTGATCGCCTTTTCGAGTTTCTTTTCGGCGCTCTCGATCTCGCCCGTAAGGTCGATCTCCCCGCCCCCCAGCTTGCGGAGCTCGTTGATCTTTTTCTCCATTTCCACCACGGGTCTTTCGAAGGGCAGACAGGCGTCAAAAATATCGCGGGACCCGATCTTGATCTTCTCTTTGGGAAGCGCCGGAGCAATCTCTTCTTCGGCCTGGTTCTTTTTCTTTTTAGGTTTTGGGGACATAGACCATCCTGTGCGGTTTTTAATCCTGTATGGTGACCTGCGTTCCGGAAGGAACAAGGCCGTAAAGTTCTTCGACGTCGGCGTTCAACATGCGAACGCACCCTTGGGAGGCTTGAGACCCGATGCTTTCGGGCTCGATCGTCCCGTGGATGCCGTAATCCGATTTCTCAAAGCCCATCCAACGGGACCCCAGCGCGTTTTCCGGGTCTCCCGGGAGAAGCACGGCGCCGGTCTTGAACCAGGTCGGGTCCACAAGTTTGTTGACGATCTTAAAGGTCCCGGCCGGAGTGCTGTTGTCCTTGCCCGTCGCCACCGGATATTGCCTTACGGGTTTTCCGTCCGCGTAGAGGATGAGCGTGTTCGCGGATTTACTGACCAGAATGGAAAAGGGAGCGGTGTAAATCTTGAGCTTCATTCCGGGATAAATGGTATCACTGGTCCTCCCGTTGATTTTTTTGATCAGATCCACCGTCGTTTGATATCGTTTCGCCAGCACGTAAAGGTTGTCCCCGGCCTTCACGGTATAGGACACACTGCCCGGGATGATCTCCTCGGAAAAAAGGGATTCCCAGTGTTGTTTCATCTCTTCCGGAGTCGCCTCAAGAAAAGAAGGCTTGGGCTCCCCGGGAGAGGACTCCGAGGCGGTGGCTGAAAACTCGCCGGCTTCTTTTTTTATTTCTTTCGCCGGAGCAGTTTGGGTCCTCGTTCCTACCCGTTCCGGAAAAGGGGGGATCGCGACTGAAGCGATAGGCACCGGCCTCGAGCTCTCTTCGATAACGTCCTCATGCAGGACTGGGCCCTTGCCGTCCGGCTTAAGCCCAGCCGCGGGGACTTTTTCGGTCTCACCAAGCGGATCCGGTGTCGAAACGGCCGTATCTTTTTCTGCCTTCGCAAAAGATCCGTGCGAAAGGAAAAAGATCAGCCCCACAAGAGGAAGAAAGAGGACCGTCGAAGGGATACGTTTCATGGGTCACCCGCAGAAGACGACCCCGACGATGACGCCGAGGAACGCGCCGGCCAGGACCTCAAACGGCGTATGTCCTAACAGTTCCTTAAGCCGCATCTCGGGAACGGCCCCTTTGGTATAAAACTCATCCATGATCTCGTTGAGAAGCTTTCCCTGACGGCCCAGATGACGACGCACGCCCGCCGCGTCGAACATCGTGATCAAACACATGATCAGCGCCATCAGAAAGGGAATGCTCCGGAACCCGTAATAAAGCCCGACCACGGTCGCAAGGCTCGCAACCGTCGCCGAATGGGCGCTGGGCATTCCTCCCGTGTCAAATAACCAACGGAAGTCGAAACGTTTAAGCCTGCTCCCCCCCAGGACCACTTTAATGAACTGGGCAAGGAACCAGCTTAAAAATACGGCCATAAAAGCTTTTTCGGGATGTCCTTCGGGATACACGGGAAACATAGTTTTTACGGAAAAAAGGAGTTGACACCTTTCCTATTTATGAAATATTATCATAAATAATATTATTTTATGATATATCTCAAAGTTTCCCTTTCGGGGGAGGTAATTATTATAGGTTTCGGATTTTTAAAAAGCAAGCCTGTTTATAGAGAACGGAGGTCCCAAAGTTGATCCGCGTCAAAAGTGCTTTCGCGATCGGTATTCACGCCTTCCCCATCGATATTGAGGTGGACATCAGCAACGGTCTCCCTCAGCTCTCGATCGTCGGCCTCCCGGACACGAGTATCAAAGAGGCCCGGGAGAGGGTCCGGACCGCCATCAAAAACAGCGGGTTCTCCTTCCCGTCCGACAGGGTCACGGTTAACCTTGCCCCCGCAGACCTTAAAAAGGAAGGGGCGATCTTTGATCTACCGATCGCCTTGGGGATCCTGGCCTGTCAGGGAGCGGTGCCGGCCGAAAAGCTCGCCGGCCTGACCTTCCTCGGAGAGCTCGCGCTCGACGGAACGATTCGCCCCCTCAAAGGCACTATCGCGATCACGGCGGGTCTCAAGGACGCCGCTTTCGTCGTCCCGGACGGGAACGCGGAGGAGGCGGCCCTCGCGCACCGGGCCACGATCTATTCGGTCAAAAGCCTCCGTGAAACCACGGATCTTCTCTTGGGCAACCGGAGCTTGACGCCGGTCCCCAAACGTTCTTACGAAACCAAAGGGACCTCGCCCTCCGGCGCTGATTTTTCGGAGGTCCGCGGCCAGCAGGCCGCCAAGCGAGCCTTGGAAATTGCTGTTGCGGGCGATCACAAGATCCTGATGATCGGCCCCCCGGGCAGCGGAAAAACCATGCTTGCCCGCCGCATTCCGAACATTCTTCCCCCTATGGATTTCGAGGAGGCGTTGGAGATCACCAAGATCCAAAGCGTCGCGGGGTTCGCCGCGAACCGTTCGGGTCTTGCCCAGGAAAGACCCTTTCGCGCGCCCCATTATACTTCTTCGGCGATCGCGCTGACGGGAGGCGGCACGGACCCAAAACCCGGCGAAATGTCCCTCGCGCACGGCGGAGTGCTTTTCTTGGATGAATTCCCAGAATTCCGGCGTGACGCCCTTGAAACATTACGCGGACCGCTTGAAGACGGTTGCATCACGATCTCAAGAGCAAAAAGCCAGGTCACCTATCCGTCCGATTTTCTTCTAGCGGCAGCAATGAACCCCTGTCCGTGCGGCCATCTCGGCGACAGCCAAAAAACATGCCGCTGCGCTCTGGGACAGATCCGTAAATATCAATCCAAGGTCTCGGGCCCGATCCTCGATCGCATCGACATCCATATCGAAGTCCCGGCCTTGTCTTTCCGGACCCTCACAAGCCAGGAACCAGCGGAAAGTTCCGCGACGATAAGAGAACGGATCTGCGCGTGCCGTAAGATCCAAAAAACCCGCTACCGCTTACGGCCGCACAAAACAAATTCCCGAATGAACCCTAGGGACGTCAAAGAGTTCGCCACACCGGACCCGCAGGGCCGAAAACTCATCGAAATGGCGATGAAGGAACTTCATCTTTCGGCCCGGGCTTACTACAAAGTCCTCAAAATCGCCCGAACGATCAGCGACTTGGCCGGCTGCGAGCAGATCCAGAGTGAACACATAGCCGAAGCGATTCAATATCGGAGTCTGGACCGTCAATGGTGGTCATAAAAAAAGGAGATGACAAAAATGACAACTAAACTCGTTCCTCACGGAATTATCGAAAATAAAATTTTCATGCTTCGCGGGAAAAAGGTTATGTTCGACAAGGATTTGGCGGCGCTTTATGGAGTTACAACTGGAGCTCTCGTTCAAGCCGTTAAAAGAAACATCCGACGATTCCCGGATGACTTTATGTATCAACTTACCAAACAAGAGTTTACGGCTTTGATATCACATTTTGTGATATCAAAAGGTCGCGGTGGAACCCGCCAATTGCCTTACGCGTTTACAAAACACGGCATCTTGATGCTTTCGAGTGTGCTGAATTGTGAACGGGCCATTCAGGTGAACATACAAATAATGAGGGCTTTCACGAAACTGCGGGAAATGCTGGCGAGTCACAAGGAATTACGGGAAAAGATCGAGGCCATGGAAAAGAAATACGACCACCAGTTTCAGATTGTCTTCAAAGCAATCAAAGAATTGCTTGAACCTTCCGCTCCAAAACCTAAACCACCGATCGGGTTTCATGCATAACTCCGCCGGAGCGACCCTGTGTTGCTCGCTCGATCGTCACCAGTGGAGTTAGTGAGTATGAACAGTCGCCGCCCAACCCTTAGGGACAGCGCGGATGTAACCCTAAGCTTGATCCCCCGTTCGCAAGAACTTCCCCGGGGGATTGTCCGATCATTCTAAAATAAGGTAATAACAGCTTCGTAGATCTTTTTGCGGCGAATTTTTCTAGCCAGAATCGTCATGCCCTCTATTTGAACGGCCTCTCCGGCCCCCGGCGCCCGGCCAAGTTTCCGGTTCACCCAATCTGCGAGGGTTTGGGGTTCAGAAACCTGCGCCGGGACAATCTCACGTCCTAAAGTGGAAGAAACAAGAGCCATTTGGGCACCGCCTCCTATGATCCAGGAGGAGCCGAACGCATGGATATGGTTTGGAAGACGATCATATTCGTCCTCGATGTTCCCGACCAGCTCTTCGATCAGGTCCTCCAAGGTGATCAACCCGACAACTTCCTGGCCCTCCCCCCGGACCACGGCAATGTGGGTTTTGTCGCGGATCATTCGGCTCAGAGAATCGGAAAGACGGTCGTTCTTGTTCACCGCGGGGATCGGCCTTGTAATACCCCTCATATTGGGGCTGGAAGGGTTGACCTTCAAAGCATTGACGATATCCTTAAAATTCACATAACCGAGGATCGTCCGGGGATCTTTTTCGCGCTCGCAAACTGGATACCGCGTATGCATGTCAAGATGGGCTTTGATGAACGCGTCCGGCAAATTGTCCGTGATCGGGATCATGACGATCTCCGAGGCAGGGAGCATAATGCTCGACACGGACCTTCGGGAAAATTCGGCGGCCGACAAAACGATCCGTTCTTCGGCCGCTCCGATAAGTCGCGAGGTCCTTGCCAATGTGGCGGCTGCTTTCAGCTCGTGGAGCCCCTGCTGTTCTTCGGAAGCCGCATCGGCTTTCACCTTCCTGAGATTAATGCTCATCACCTTCTTGACCGCTCTTTCAAAGACCGAAACGGCCGGATGCGTGATCCATGCGATCTTTTTCATGGCGGGAGAGAGAGAAAGCAAAACCCATTCTTTGTTCTGAAGGGCGAACATTTTGGGGACCAGCTCCGCAAAAATGATCGTAAATGCGCTCAGCGGGACCACCAAGCAAATGATCGCCGCGATTTCCGCGGCCGCATCGGGGATCTTGAGGGTGTCGGTCAAGAAAGGCGTGAAAGATTCCTGCACTCCGGCCCCCCCAGTCGCCGCGGCCACGGCTCCGGCAAAAGTGATCCCAAGCTGCACCACGGCAAGGCTCGCTTCCATGCGATCCTTCATGAAAGCCGCCTGCTCCGATCCTTTTTTCTTTTGCTGGCATAGCGCGGCAAGGCGCGCCCGGGAAATGGATGCCAGAGCCATTTCATAAGACGCAAAAACGGCATTAATGAAAAGCATCAACCCGATAACAATAAGCTCGAATCCAAAAGTCATCCTGCCGTCCCCGTTTCATTTTTTCGTCTTTTATAGTAGATCCGGCCAGCAAATCCCGCAAGCCCTGTGCGTCACATCCAAGATACAGTGCCACCAGGGATAGAATGAATCACGCCCCTATTCCAACCGCCTCCTCCGGATTAGAGGGACATATTGGGGGAGGGCGGGGTCACTCACGGCAAAACTTTATGGGATCCTCAGAGTCTTCCGAACGATCGGGATCCCACCCGCCGCAGGTAAATTCGAAGAGCACATTTCAAGGACTGTACCTGCCCCCGG
Source organism: Candidatus Omnitrophota bacterium (assembly GCA_019052695.1). Taxonomy (GTDB): domain Bacteria; phylum Omnitrophota; class Omnitrophia; order Omnitrophales; family Aquincolibacteriaceae; genus Pegaeibacterium. Next base: position 5,570 of record JAHQRI010000050.1, on the reverse strand, counting down.
CCCCGGAGTCCGGACGGACGGGAGAGGCTGTAGCACATCCTTTGGAAAAAAAGAGAACGGCCAGGTCTCAGGATCAGTGGAAAGACCGCCTCATCCTATCCGTCCCATGGCCGATCTTCCGCGCGCTTTTTGTCCCGAAGAACCGCGTCTTCCCAAAGGGGCCGGCGGTCCGGATCCGCCTTCCTGCGGGAAGTGGGTTTCCGATGCCTGTGTGATCAGCTCTTCTGGGCGTAATTTTTTTTCAGGTGTTTCAGGATGTCCGAATCGGGGGACATCAAAAGCGTTGTCTTATCCTGAAAGCTTTTTTCATAGGCTTCGAGGCTGCGAACGAACGTGTAGAATTCCGCGTCCTGTCCGTAAGCTTCCGCATAAACCTTGGTCGCGGTCGCATCCCCCTCCCCGCGCAGTTTCTGGCTTTCCTCGTACGCCTTGGCCATCAGAATGGTCCGGGTTTTGTCGGTCTCGCCCCGGATCTTAAAGGCCTCCTCTTCCCCTTCGGACCGGTAACGTTTCGCGATCCGCTGGCGCTCCGCCTTCATCCGGGCGAACACGCTTTCCTGCACCTCCTGCGGAAGGTCCGCCCGCTTGATCCGGACATCGACGAGGTCGATCCCGAACTTGGTCGCTTGCTTGCGGGCGTTCCCCGCGATGGTGTCCATGATATTCTCCCTCTCGCTCGCGATGATCTTGCTGAAATCATGGCTGGCGAGTTCGCGCCGCATTTCGGAGAACACGATGTCGTCAAGACGCGCCTTCGCGCCGGCGAGGTCCCGGACGGTCTTGTAGAAAAGGAGCGGGTCCACGATCTTCCAGCGCGTGACGTGGTCGGCGACCAGTCTTTTCTTGTCGAGCGTCAGGTACTCGGCCGGCAAGGCCCCGCTCGTCAAGATCCTCTTTTCAAAAAAGTGCGCCTGCTCGAACAAGGGGATCTTTATTTTCAGGCCGGGGCGTTGCAGGGTCCTTTTGTACTCCCCGAGGCGGGTAATGATCACCTGGTTGGTCTCGTTCACGATAAAGACCGTGGACGGAAAAAGAAAAATGACGGTCAGGATCACGACCGGCCAAAACCTCAAGAGCATGGACGGGTTCATGACAGCACCTCCTTCCTCACGGAAAGCAACGCGGGATCGGCTTGGCCCTGGGACGGGTTGAGGGCCGCCGCGTTCCCTAAGGGAAGCAGCGGAAGAACACCGGCACCCGCCTTAGGGTCCACGATCACCTTCCCGGCCGCGGGGTAGACCTTCTCAAGGGTCTCAAGCTGCAGCCGGTTCCAGGTCACTTCTTTAGCCTTCTGGTACTCGCCCAGAAGGGCCGTGAAGCGGACGGCGTCGCCCTGGGCCTTAAGCACCCTCTCTTCCTTATAGGCCTCGGCACCTCGCAGCATTTTTTGCGCCTCGCCGCGGGCCCGCGGGATGATGTCCTCCTGGTATCCTTTGGCTTCGTTGATTAGCCGCTCGCGGTCCTCACGCGCCCGGACCACTTCATGGAATGCGTCCTTGACCTGATCGGGAGGATCGACCACCTGGAGCCGGACCTCGGTGATCATAATGCCGGATTGATAGTTATCCATCAGCCGCTGGAGGAAATCCCGGGTCTCTTCCTGGGCCTTTTGACGGCCAACGGTCAGCACATCGTCGATCGTGGAACGTCCGACCGCGCTCCGAAGGGCCACTTCGGTCGCGGTATAAAGCGTCCCATCCGGATCGTAAAGGCGGAAAAGGTATTTGACCGGATCGCTGATCTTGTATTGGACGATGATCTGGGCCTCGACGATGTTCTCATCCCCCGTTAGCATCATGGCCTCCGAACGGCCCCCGCTCCTTCTATAAGAGGCACTATCGCGGCTGTGCATGCCGAACCCGACCTCGATCCGGCGGACCTGTTCCACGTTCACGATATCGACCCTCTCGACGGGCCACGGCATCCGCCAGTTCAGGCCCGCGCTCGCGAGCCGGACCTTTTCGCCGAAGCGGCGGATGATCCCCTGCTCGCCGGGACTGACGATAAAAAATCCGCTCGCGAGCCAGACGCCGAGGATCAGGACCGTTAGCAAAGGAATGGTGCCCGGTTTTTTCATGAATTGTGCGGCCCCGTAAATGATCTGCTCGTCGGGGCTCATTTCACCGTTCGACATAGTTCACCTCCGTTATCCTGGGGACCCTTGACGCGTGATCCGGGTCCGTTAATGCAACGCGTACTTTAGAAAATAGAACCCTCCGGCCAACAGCACAAAGAACAGGATCGTGACTAAATTGAAATATTTCTCGACGAACAGCCGGATCTTCGGACCAAAAAGATAAAGGGACCCGGACACCAGGACGAACCTGCCACCCCGCCCGACGATGGAGGCCACGATGAATCGGGGCAGATCGATCGAAGCGACCCCCGCCGCGATCGTGAAGATCTTATAAGGGATCGGCGTGAACCCGGCCGCGAAAACGACCCAGAAATCATGCTGCTGGTAAAGGCTTTGGACCTTCGCAAAAGCGGCTTCGGAGAACACGTGGGCAAAGAACCAGCCCTGAACGATCTGCCAAGCAACCAACCCGATCCCGTAGCCGGCGATCCCGCCCAGTACCGAGCCTGCCAGGCAGATCCCAAAATAACGGAGCCACCGGAGACGGGCGGATAGGACCATCGCGATCAATAAAACGTCGGGAGGCAACGGAAAGAACGAAGACTCCGCGAAGGCCACCCAAAAAAGCGCCCGTTCCGCATGGGGGGAACCTGCCTGCTTCAATCCCCAATCATAAAGCTTACGAAAAATCTTCATTTTCCCCTTGCTGCGAATCCCGGCTTACGCCGGCATTTTAACGATGATCGACTGGGCCTTTGCCGCCGAATCGCCGGGGACCGCCACCCCGATCCCGGCTAGCGGGTTCCCGTGGATATCCTTTTTCCCTTGTTCATAAACGACGCACCCGATCCCCGCGGCAGTCAGTTCCGTCCGGATCAGCGCGGCCTCTTCCAACGAGGCCGTTTCGTAGACTTGCTTCCAGATCCCTCCCGGAGTCGACGGCCGCCCTAAAGATTTGTCGCGCGCGTCCGCGGGAGCCCCCCCCTGTCCGAAGCGGTCCCGTTTCGATATCAGGTAAACGAGAACGGCCGCCAGCAAAAGATAGATAAGAAGTGTCGGCATCCATACCTCCGGTGATCCAGGGCCCCAGAGAAAAAGAAAGTCGTCCGTCGATCTTTCGTGTCAAACGGCGGATTGGTTGCCACGACGGCGCCTTTTGGACCTGTCCCTGGGGCCTTCTTCAAGCCAGGCCGCTATTCTCTTTGCCCTCCTCTAAAAGGTCAAGCGGTATCGGAAGATACCCTGCTTTTTTATGAGGTCTTTCCCTTCTGGGCATTACGAAATCTCCGGACCGTGCACGGGTGGGATGGTGGCGGGAAGGGCGAAGGCCGTCCCACGCACCAAGGGGCGATCCTCCGAGGGTCCTGATAAAACTTATTCGTACCTTAAAGCTCGTATGGGGTCGAGACGGGCAGCCTGCTTCGCCGGCCAAAGACCGAACAGAATGCCGACCCCGGCCGAAAATATGAACGCTAAAAACAAGGAGTCCGGGTTGATGATCATTTTCCAACGCGCCAGAAGGGCGATGAGCGAGGAGACGCCAAAGGCAAGCGTGATCCCCGCCAGGCCTCCCAGGAAGGTGATAAAGATCGACTCGACCAGGAACTGCATCAGAATGTCCCGCGGCGTTGCGCCCAGGGCCTTCCGCAGTCCGATCTCACGCGTCCGTTCTTTGACCGAAACAAGCATGATGTTCATGATCCCGATCCCGCCGACCACCAGCGAGATCGCCGCGACGCTTCCCAGAAGGATCGCGAACGTCCGGGTCGTGCTCTGAAGGGCTTGCTGGACGTCCGCGAAGTTCCGGATGTTAAAACTGTCAGAGCGGTCCGGGGTCAAACGGTGTCTCCGGATGATCAGGGCGTTCGCCTCCTCTTGAGCCGCCGGCATGGCGGCCAGGTCCTCGACCTCCAGATTGATCTCATCGAGATAGTCCCTTCCAAGGAGCCGTCTCATCGCGGTCATGAGCGGGATCACGACCACGTCATCCTGGTCCCGGAAAGGACTGGCCCCCAAAGAAGGAAGGACCCCAAGCACCTGAAAGCTGACCCGATTGATCTTGATCGTCTTGCCCACGGGTTCCTCGTCCTTGAAAAGTGCCTTTTGGACCGTCTGCCCGATCAGCGCGACACGTTGCCGGGAGAGGTTCTCGGCTGCGGTAAAAAAACGCCCGGCCACGGGCTCTTGGTTCTTCATGGGGGCGTATTCCGGCGTGGTCCCGACGATCCGCGTACTCCAATTCTCGTCCCCGAAGACCAATTGCCCCGACCCCGCGACCTGCGGTGCCACGCGTTTCACCGAAGGGATCTCCCCGAGGGTCCGGGCGTCCTCTAACGTCAGGCGCGTCGCCGCTTCCACGCTCGCGCCGCGGACCTTGGCGGACCCCGGTCTGACGACCAAAAGGTTGGAACCCATTCGCGCGAGGTTTTCCTTGACGGATTCTCCCGCCCCGCGACCAAGGGCCAACATAGTGATCACGCAGGCCACGCCGATCATCACCCCCAGCATAGAAAGGAAAGACCGCAACTTGTTGCTCCAGATCACGCGGTTCGCCTGGTTGAAATGTTCTGCGAACTCCCCGAATTTATATTTTTTATCCCGGAACCTGCTCCAAGGATCCCCCGCTAAGGTCCGGGGAGTTTGCGTTCCGGAGGATCCTGTCCTTTCATCCCGGAGGATCCTCCCGTCCTGCATGCGGATCACCCGACCGGCCGCCTTCCCCACCTCCTCGGAATGCGTGACCACAACGATGGTCATCCCCTGACGGTGAAGTCCAGCAAAAATGTCCATGATCTCCCGGCCGGACCTCGAATCGAGATTTCCGGTCGGTTCGTCCGCAAGAATCATCAGGGGTTGATTGACAAGCGCCCGGGCGATCGCGACGCGTTGCTGCTGTCCCCCCGAAAGCTCGTTCGGCCGGTGCCGGATCCTCTCCCCCAAGCCGACCCTTTGAAGCATTTCTTGGGGGCGGGAGGGGTCTTTCACGGGATCAGCGGCATAAAGAAGCGGTAAGCTTACGTTCTCAAGAGCCGTGGAACGGGGCATGAGGTTGAACTGCTGGAACACAAATCCGATCACGCGGTTCCGGAGGAACGCCGACTGTGTTTCGCTTAAGGAAGCCGTGTCCCTGCCCATCAACCGAAGGCTCCCATGATCCGGCGTGTCGAGAAATCCCAGCAAGTGCATCAAGGTGGACTTCCCGGACCCGGAAGGCCCCATGATCGCGATGAATTCCCCGGCCTCGATCGTCAGGGAAACATCCTGGAGGGCGCGGACCTCGACCTCTCCGATCCGGTAGGTCTTGGAAATATGTTCCGCCTCGAGCAATTTCATACGGGTCTGGAGGCGTCGGCTTTCTTCATGACCCGGGGGGGGCCGATCAAACTCACGGACCTTTCTTTTTCTTTTTTCCGAACGACGAGGACCTCCATCCCCTCCTTCACCCCCTCCACGATCTCGGTCGTGCCTCCGTCCGATTCCCCGGGCGTGACGG
>JAHQRI010000049.1 GCA_019052695.1 Candidatus Omnitrophota bacterium | reverse complement strand
TTTGGAGACCCGGAAACCGAAGTCATCCTGCCGCGCATGAAATCGGACCTTCTTCCGGTCTTGGCACAGATCGCGGAGGGTCGTCTTGAATCGGGATCCCTGGAGTGGTACGACAAGGCCTGTATGGCGGTGGTGATGGCATCCGGGGGTTATCCGGGAGCCTATGAAAAAGGGGTCCCGATCAACGGGCTCGAGCCTTTGAAGGAAAATGCGGAAGTGTTCATTTTCCACGCGGGGACCGCATGGGACGAGAGCCGGCGCATGGTGACGGCCGGTGGCCGGGTATTGGCGGTAACGGCGTTGGGAGAGACCCTGAAGTCTGCGCACGACCGTGCCTATCACGCGGTCTCTAAGATCAATTTTCAGGGCGGTTTTTGCCGCCGTGATATCGGCCATAAGGCCATCGCACTACATGTGATTTAAAATTAGGGGTATGTAGTGCAATACTGTTACCCCTAAAAATCTTAATAGAGAACAGTATAGAGGTGCTCCGATGAGTCAAGAGCTTGTTTCGATCGTGATGGGGAGTGATTCGGATCTGGAGGTCATGCAGGACTCGGCCGAGGTGCTCAAAGAGTTTGGCATTTCGTATACCATGCAGGTCCTTTCGGCGCATCGAACGCCGGAGCTGGTCGCGAAGTTTGCGGGGAATGCGGCTCGGGCCGGGATCAAAGTGATCATTGCGGGTGCGGGAGCGGCGGCGCATCTTGCGGGAGCGATCGCGGCGAACACGACGCTTCCCGTGATCGGGGTCCCTCTGGCGGCGACTTCGCTCAACGGTCTGGATGCGCTACTCGCGACGGTGCAGATGCCTGCGGGCGTTCCGGTGGCGACGGTAGCGGTGGGCAAGGCGGGGGCTAGGAATGCCGGACTTTTGGCGGTCCAGATCCTGGCGCTTTCGGAAGCGGCAATGGCTGCGCAGCTTGTAAAGTACAAGGATTCCATGGCGCTCCATTGCCAGGAGAAGAATCAAAGGCTTCAAGAGAAGATACGGAAGAAGTGAACCTTGCGGGGCGGAGAGTGATGGAGCCACCGGTGATCGTTAAACTGGATGCGCGTCAGCTGGACATGGCAAGGCTCCGGGAAGTGGTGAGTGCCTGTCGCGAGAACAAAATGATCGTGTTCCCGACAGAGACCGTCTATGGGATCGGCGGTCGTATGTCGGCCCCAGGGATCGAGGCGCGTTTGTGTGAGATCAAAGAACGCCCGGGGGAAAAGCCCTTTGCTTACCACGTGGGGGATTGGGAGATGCTGGATTCCTTGAGGGTCCGGGTTACACCGGAGTTGCGTTTTATGGCGGGACAATTTTGGCCCGGCCCGGTGACATTTGTAGCCCGTGACCTCGAGGGACGAAAGATCGGACTGAGGTTTCCCAAGAACCGGATCGCGTGTCTCTTGATCAACGAGACCGGGGAGCCCTTCGTGGCGACCAGTGCTAACAAAAGCGGTCGGGTCTCCCCGCACACCTCGCAGGAGGCGATCGAGGCCCTTGAAGGTCGTTTTGATTACGCGATCGATGGCGGACGAAGCGAGTATGCGGCGGATTCCACGGTTGTCGACCTTACGGAACCCGAGCCGGTCGTTTTGCGAAAAGGAGCCCAGGGGACCGAGGTGGAAAAGGCGGTCGAGAAAGTGAAGACCAAAAAATTTCCGCTCAAAAAGGTCCTCATGGTCTGCACGGGAAATTCCTGCAGGTCACCGATGGCGGAGGGGTGGTTGCGTCGCGAACTCGAAAAGAGGGGACTTTCTCGGAAGATCGAGGTGGCCTCGTGCGGCCTGATGGCCCGCGAGGGATTGGCGGCGTCCCCCGAAGCGGAATTCGTGCTCAAGAACCGCGGGATCGACATCAGCCGTCATCGCACTCATGCCTGCCGCAAGGGCGATGTTTGGCTCGCCGATCTGATCTTTGCGATGGGGCTGCAGCATGCCGCCGAGATCGAGCGGTTGTCCGCGGCAGCAAAGACGAAAACGATCGTTTTGGATGTGCCGGACCCTATCGGAATGGGGATCAACGTTTACGAAACGACCCTGCAGGATATCGAGAACAAATTAAAACCGTATCTCGGTTCAATTACCGAGGTATCTTAAACCAAAGGCGAAGACCATGGTGAAACCCAAGATCGCGCTTGCGAGCGATCATCGCGGCGTTCAAATGAAGACCGCGTTGATCGAATACCTGAAGAAAAAGAATTTTGAGGTTATGGATTGCGGCGCGTTTTCCGAGGAGTCCTGTGACTATCCCGATTACATCATCGCTGCGGCCGAGAAGGTCGCGAAGAAGGAATGCCATCGCGCCATCGGTATCTGTTACACGGGCATCGGCAGCGCGATCGTGGCGAACAAGGTCCACGGGATCCGTGCGGCGCTTTGCCAGAACATCGAACAAGCCCGGCTTTCCCGGGGACACAATGATTCCAACATGTTGATCTTGGGGGCGGGGTTCCTGCCGCAGGACATGTTGTTGCCGATGGTGGATACTTGGCTGAACACACCATTTGAAAGGGGCCGTCATGAAGTGCGAGTCAATAAGATCAAATCCTATGAACAAAAGCATCATTGATCTGGGACATCTCAAGGCGAGCGATCCTGACGTCTACCGCGCGATCCGCGCCGAGATCGTCCGCCAGAATGAGAACGTTGAATTGATCGCGAGCGAAAATTTTACTTCCCTCCCGGTCCTTGAAGCGATGGGGTCCGTGCTGACCAACAAATACGCAGAGGGTTATCCTGCGAAACGCTGGTATGGGGGCTGCGAGAATGTCGATGTCGTGGAGCAATTGGCGATCGACCGGGCGAAGCAGCTTTTCGGTGCCGAGCACGTCAATGTGCAGCCGCACAGCGGGACATCCGCGAATATCGCGGTGTTCATGGCCCTGTTGCAGCTGGGGGATAAGATCCTCGGGATGGACCTTAGCCACGGGGGGCATTTATCGCACGGTCACAAAATGAATTATTCGGGAAAGTATTTCACCATCATTCCTTACGGGGTGAGCCCCAAGGATGAGCGTATTGATTATGACGAGCTTGAACGGCTCGCGATCGAACATAAGCCCAGAATGATCCTCCTGGGAGCGTCCGCATATCCGAGGGTCATCGATTTCGAGCGCGGCCGCAGGATCGCGGACAAGGTTGGCGCGCTCTTGATGGTCGACATGGCCCATTTCGCGGGCCTTGTCGCGACGGGGCATCACCCAAGCCCGGTGCCGTATGCGGATGTGGTCACGACAACGACCCACAAAACGCTCCGGGGGCCGCGTGCGGGGCTGATCCTTTGTAAGGAACAATATGCCAAGGCGATCGATACTGCGGTTTTTCCGGGGATCCAGGGGGGGCCGCTCATGCATGTGATCGCCGCCAAAGCTGTTGCCTTAAAGGAAGCGCTGAGCGCGGAGTTCCGCGAGTATTCAGGGCAGATCGTCAAGAACGCAAAGACGCTTGCCGCGGCGATGGCCTCACGGGGCTGGCGGGTTGTGTCGGGGGGTACGGATAACCACCTGATGCTTGTCGATGTTACGGTCAAAGGGTTTAACGGAAAACAGGTCCAAGAAGTTTTGGACCGCGTGAAGATCACCGTTAACAAGAACACGATCCCATTCGACCGGGAATCACCCTTCAAGGGATCGGGGGTTCGGTTGGGAACGCCGGCGGTCACGACGCGAGGGATGAAAGAGCCCGAAATGGAGCTAATCGCTTCGTTGATCGATTCTTGTCTTAAAGCCCCGGATGATGACTCAAATCTCGCGGGGGTCCGCACGCAGGTCGAAGCGCTTACGCGGAAATTCCCTCTCTATCCCGAGCTTCAATAAACGTTCAGGGGTCTTATGCGATGTCCCTACTGCAAGAAAGATTCCGATAAGGTAATCGATTCGCGGGCCGCGAACGAAGGGGAACTGATCCGTCGCCGACGGGAATGCACCGCCTGCGGCAAAAGGTTCACCACGTACGAACGTGTCGAAGAGATCCCGATGTTCGTCGTAAAAAAGGACCAACGGCGCGAAGCGTATGAGCGCCCCAAGGTCCTTGCCGGTATCTACAAGGCGTGCGAGAAGCGTCCAGTTCCTCTGGCGGCGCAGGAACAGATCGCGGTCGATCTGGAAGTGATGGCCCGCGAGAAATACGACCGGGAGATCCCATCGCGGATCATCGGGGAATTCATCATGCAACGGCTTGCGAAGATCGATCAGGTGGCGTATGTGCGATTCGCGAGCGTGTACCGCGATTTTCAGGATGTGAGCCATTTCATGAAGGAGCTGAAGTTTTTGTTGGCCAAGCCGAAATAGTGTCCTGTTCGGTACGGCGCGGGAAAGACGTAAAAGCTTTATTGTCGTTCACCGCTCCGTATTGTATGATACTCAACCAATAAGGCCGTCCGCGTAGATTTCATGTCGAACCTCGCGGGCGCGGCCGAAACCAAAAGGAGAAAGTACAATGGCGAAAGCGAATGCAGCGTTTATGAAACCGATGAACGTGAGTTCGGAGCTTGCGGCGGTCGTGGGCAAGGGGCCGATGCCTCGCAGTGAAGTCGTGAAGAAACTCTGGAAATACATCAAGGACAACAATCTCCAGGATTCCAAGAACAAGCGCAATATCAATGCGGATGCGACCCTTAAGGCCGTGTTCGGCGGCAAGTCAGTCGTCAACATGTTCGAGATGACCAAACTTGTCAGCAAGCACCTGTCTTAGGACTCATTCGATTTTTCTTTGGCTCCGGAGGGCCGTAGGTTGTCCGGGGTTTATGCGAAAAAAAGGATGTTGGGAGCGGGCCCGCTTTGGGGCGGGCCTCCTTCTTCCTGAGCGCATGTGATTTTGTATGTTCGTTAGTTGAAGGAGAGTTTTTTAATTTTCGGGGAGTGAGCTCATGGGGGCAAGATTAGGGATTTTTGTTGCGTTTGTCCTTTCGCTTGCGGCGGCGGGTGGATCCTACTATCTTTACACGGGTGTAGTCGAGGAACGCGGGAGGCGTGAGAAGGTCGAAGCCAGCTACGACCAGATCAAGGAAAAGATATTGATCGTCCAGTCCGAGAAAGAGCAGGTTGCGACCGAGAAAGACCGGTTTAAAGCCGAAAGCGAAGAGTACCGCGCCCGCGCTCAGGCGATGCAGGGGCAGATTGAACAGCTGCAAAGCGAACAGACGCGCAGCAAAGAGGCCCAGGAAGCCCTCGAGAGGCAGATCAGCGCCCATTTAACGACGATGGCGGATCTCCAAAAGAAAGTTGAAGAACTGGACCGGAAGGCGAAAGAAGCGCAGCAGGCCTGCCTCGCTCAACCTGAAGATCTTTTACCTTCGGCGCGTCCGTTCGGCGCTTCCTCTTCCCCGATAACCTCGATCTCTAAACCGATCGTGACACCGATCTCGACTTCGGTCACATCCTCGATAACGGTCTCAAAAAATGCCGTCCCGGAGACTTTCGCCTCGTCGATCTCAAGTCCTCCTCCGGTCGTGACATCGGGGTCCGGGACGCAGCCAAGCGTCGGTGTTACGACCGTGGCCCCGGCAAACGATGTGACCGGGGTAACGACCTTTACGGCGGCTTCCAAGGGTCCCCGGGTGCTGACTGTGAACCGGAAGTTTAATTTTGTGGTCGTGAACCTTGGGATCCAGGACGGGATTAAAATGGGTGACAAGTTGACGGCTGTGAGCCAGGGGGGCTCCCAGGTTACGCTTCAGGTCGAAAAACTCTATGACAAATTCTGCGCTGCGACCATTCTCGAAGAAAATCCCCAGCGCCAGGTGGCTGAAGGTGATGCGATCCGTAGGGGTTAGAGCTCTTATCGGGGGCTGCATGTTTATGGGCATTTTCTTTCCGGCGTGTTTCGGTTTCGCCGCGGAAGACGAGGGTGGCGGTGTGACCCGTCAGATCGATCAGATCCGGACGCGCCTTTCGACGTTGGAAGAAAAACAGCGACAGACACTTTCCCAAAAAGATAGCATCCTTCAACAGATCGACCGGGTTCGCATTTGGGCCCGGCGCAGCGGAGGAGGCAAGTGATCATGATGAAACCGTTTTTTTATCCTATTCTCCTGGTCTTGTTCTGCTTGACGATATCCCCTTCGAAGGGGGCATGCGCCGAAGGGGCCCCGAACGAAGCCCTGCAGCGGCAACTTGATGACATCAAGACCCAACTTGAAAATCTTGAGAAAGGGCAGCAGGAGATCGCCGCCAAGGACGACAAGATCCTTCAAGAACTTGATCGCCTTCGCATTTGGGTCCATCGGCGCTGATCGAACCCTTTCATGAGTCAACTTTCCTTCACAGGTCCGGGGATTCTCCGCGGTCTTTGCGTCCCGCCAGGTGACAAGTCCATTTCCCATCGCGCGCTGTTGTTCGGTGCCCTGGCTGACGGCGAGAGCCAGTATGAGAATTTTTTGGAGTCCGAGGACTGTCTTCACACGCTCCGGGCCTTGCGTCAGATGGGCATCGCGATCGATCACGAGAGCGGGAGCGGCCGGATCCGTGTCAGGGGTAAGGGGCTCAGCGGCTTCAATGTGCCGGCGCAGGAACTTTATCTCGGGAATTCCGGGACTTCCATGAGACTTTTGCTGGGCATCCTTGCGGGTCAGCGGTTCGAAGCCGTAGTGACCGGAGACCCTTCACTTTCCAACAGGCCGATGCGCCGCGTGACGGAACCGTTAAAACGCATGGGGGCACAGATCAAAGGACGCGAGGACGCGAATTTTGCCCCATTGACGGTTCGCGGCGGCAAACTGTGCGGGATCGACTTTGACAACAAACTCAGTAGTGCTCAGGTCAAGTCGGCCCTTCTTTTTGCGGGGATGTACGCAGAGGGCAAGACCATAATCCGCGAGACCATACCCTCGCGAGACCACACCGAGAGGTTCCTTGAGGCGGCCGGCGCGTGTTTTCGAAAAAAGGGAGACCAGCTGTTCATCGAACGGACCGAGCGGCTTTCTCCGTTCCGTGCTCGTATTTCCGGGGATATTTCGTCGGCGGCTTTTTTCATCGTTGGGGCGGCCATGATGGAAGGGGCCGAGGTCACCGTCAAGGATGTTGGTCTGAACCCCACACGGACGGGCGTCTTGGAGGTCTTGAAGCGCATGGGGGCTCGTATCGAGACCCAAGTGACCCAGACCGTTCCCGAGCCTATGGGGAACATCCTGGTGCGCGGGGCCCGGCTTCACGGCACGGGGATCACGCATCATGAGATCCCGTCTTTGATCGATGAATTGCCTGTCCTGATGGTCGCCATGGCGCTTGCCGAAGGGGAAAGTTTGATCTCCGGAGCGGCAGAACTTCGCGTCAAAGAGACCGATCGCATCCGTTCTATGGTGGAGAACTTGAAAGCCGTCGGGGCATCTGTCGAAGAGCTTCCGGACGGTTCTCTGTTCCGGGGAGTGGACGGATTCCACGGGGCCACCGTACAGAGCTTTGGTGACCATCGGACGGCCATGAGCATGGGGGTGGCGAGTCTGGCGACCGCTGGGACCATCACGGTCGAGGATACGGACTGCATAGCCACTTCCTATCCATTGTTCACGGAACATTTTCAACGTTTGAAGCAAAGCTAGCGGAGCGACCGCGTTTTGGTTTGACAGCGTATAACGCTTTCGTTATACTACGACCCGCTACAACTTCAAGTCCTCGATAAACTTACGCAAAGGTACTTGTATATGTTCTTACTCGATCGGCTTTTGGGTTTTTTTTCCAGCGACATCGGCATTGATCTCGGGACCGCGAACACCCTCGTGTATGTCAAAGGCCAAGGCGTTGTGTTGTGCGAACCGTCGGTTGTTGCCATTGACCGTACCTCCCACCAGGTTTTGGCGGTTGGAGAAGAAGCCAAGCGCATGCTCGGCCGAACTCCGGGGAACATAACGGCCATACGTCCCATGAAGGACGGCGTCATTGCTGACTTCGACATTACGGAAGCGATGCTGCGCTATTTCATTCGTAAGGTCCATCGGCGCAAAACGGGGATCAGTCCCCGGGTGGTCATTGCCGTCCCGAGCGGGATCACGGAAGTCGAGAAACGGGCGGTGAAGGATTCGGCCGAGAGGGCCGGAGCGAGAACGCCCGTTTATCTTGTTGAAGAGCCCATTGCTGCGGCGATCGGCGTTGGCCTTCCGATCCATGAGCCAGCGGGCAATATGATCATTGATATTGGTGGCGGGACGACAGAGATCGCGGTGATTTCGCTCTCCGGGATCGTGTTCGCGAAAAGCATCCGCATCGGCGGTGACGAATTCGACGACTCGATCATATCACATCTGAAGAAGGCCTATAATTTAATGATAGGTGAACGAACCTCCGAAGAGATTAAGATCCGGATCGGTTCGGCCTACCCGATGGAAGAGGAAACGACGCTGGACGTCAAGGGGCGCGACGTGCTAGCCGGGCTTCCGAAAACGATCAGCGTGACTAGCGAAGAGATCCGGGAGGCGCTTTCGGAGCCACTCTCGGCGATCCTTGAGGCGGTGCGGATTGCACTGGAGCGGACGCCGCCGGAGCTTTCGGCCGACCTCATCGACCGTGGTTTGATCTTGGCAGGGGGGGGGTCCCTTTTGCGGGGGTTGGATAAATTGATCAGCGAGGAGACGGGGTTGCCTGTCCACATCGCGGATGATCCTCTGACCGCGGTGGCGCTGGGCACGGGACGGTATTTGAGTGATTTCCATCTTCTCAAGCGTCTGGCGGTCAACAGTAACGCCGCCAGGGAATACTAAAGCTTTTTTGTCCGTTCGCCCCGGTTCTGTTCGCGGGTACTCCTTCCGAGCATTTGCGCGTTCGTTCTAACCCGTTTTGTCTTTGGTCGCGGATCGGAGATTCAGCCCCATGCGGCGCTGGCGTTCGTATTATTTCTTGGCGGTTCCCGTTGTCCTTCTCATCCTGACCTTCCAGTATCCCCGTTTGAATGAGGCGTTTCGCTCACTTCTTTTTGGCCTTACGAGACCGTTCCTGATCGTGGGGGCAGGGGTCCGTCAGGGGGTCTCAGCCGCCCGTTATAATTTAGGGACCTTTTGGAACGCGGTGAGCCAGCTGCAGGATCACCAGACCCGCATCCTAAGTCTTGAATCCCGGCTTTTGCAATACCGTGAAATGGAAAAAGAGAACCAGCGTCTCAAAAAACTCATGAATTTCAGTCCCTCGCCTGCGACCAAGTCTATCGGCGCGCGGGTCATCGGGGAGGACATGACCCCCTGGCGCAAGGTCATCGTGATCGACAAAGGGACCCGTCACGGGATTGCCAAGGATATGGTCCTGCTGGCCCCTGAAGGGCTGGTGGGCCGCGTGCTTGAGGCCGAACCGTTCACGGCCCGGGCTATTTTATTGCCGGACCCTGACTGCCGCGTCAGCGCGTTGACGGTGAACGGACGTTCCCAAGGGGTGGTTGCCGGGAGCGGTACGGACAAGCTCAAGATGAAGTACCTGTCCCTGGATACGGAGATCGCGATCAACGAGGAGGTGATCACGTCGGGAATCGAGAGCATTTTTCCCAAAGGACTGCTGATCGGTAAGGTCGAAGCGGTCGAACGGGAAGGAGACGGCCTCCACCTTCTGGCGGTTGTGACGCCGGCGGTGCGGTTCTCCAAGCTGGAGGAAGTCTTATGCCTCGTCTCTTCTCCGGGAAAGTAATTTTTTATTTTCTCCTTTTATTCGTTCTGGATGGTACCGTGCTTCCCGGGATCCAAGTGAACGGGGCCTACCCGAGTTTCCTTTGCCTCTTGATCTGTTACAGCGCGTTTGAATGGGGGGGGCAGAAAACGGTTTATGTGGCTTTTTGGGCCGGTCTTCTGAGGGACCTTCTCAGCCCGGGCCCCCTGGGGTTCGAAGCCGGTCTCTGTGTTCTGCTGGCGTATGCGCTTAGTTTCACGGTCCAGAAGATCGAACGGGAATTTCCCGGGATCTATTTCTTGATCACCTTCCTGTATCTTTTGATCGTCGGTGTGCTTCGGCTTTTGTGCTCCGGGTTCGAAGGGCTTCCGGAAGCGGTTTCGTGGAGCGCGGTCGGAGGTATCGCCCTGACGGCATTGTACAGCGCCGCATTTTTGCCTTTGTTCTATTCGATCACGGATGGTTGGATGGGAAAATCCCACGCGAAACAATACGAGCTTTTCCGATAATGTTCACCCGATTCCATTTTTTTCAAGTGTGCGTTCTGTTGATGTTAGGGATCCTAGGGGCCGGGCTCTTCCATACCCAGGTTGTGCGTGGCCGTTATTTTCACGAGCTCAGCAAAAGAAATCACGTTCGCCTGATCCCTCTAGAGGCGCCTCGCGGCCGTGTTTTTGATTGCCGGGGCCGGCTTCTCGCGACCAACCGGGCGTCGTACAACGTGGTTGCGATCCCCGAAGACGTGACTCCTGAAGTTTACCCCCTCCTTGCAAGGCTTCTTAAAATATCGGAAAGCGAATTACGACAGCGGATGAGCGCGGGGCGCGAGTACCCGCTCGCTCCGGCCGTCATCAAGGCGGACGTGACCCGCGAGTTAGCTTACCGGATCGAGGAGCGTCAGCCGGAACTTCCCGGTGTGAGCATCCGGGTGGACGGGATCCGCTATTATCCGTACGAGGAAACGGCCTCTCACGTCATCGGCTATATCGGGGCGATCAATCAGGATGAATACCAGAGCCTGGACCGTGACCGCTACGGTTTGAATTCGATGATCGGCCGCTCCGGGATCGAGAAGGTCTTCGACGAACGTTTGCGGGGTTGGAGGGGCGGGGAGCAGATCGAAGTGAACGCCCGAGGGCAGATGATCCGAGTCCTTTCCCAGCGGGAGCCTGAACCTGGGGAGGACATTCGACTAACGCTGGATCTTGAGTTCCAAAAACGGATCATGGGGTTGGTCAAAGGCCAAAGGGCGAGCATTGCCGTGTTGGATCTCGAGACCGAGGGCCTTGTGGCCATGGCAAGCGCTCCGGCCTACGACCCTAACATTTTTGTCTCCCCGGCAACGAGCGAACAACGGTTGTCGATCTTGAAGGATCAGAGCGCCCCCCTGTTGGACCGCGGCGTGAATGCCGCTTATCCCCCCGGTTCGGTCTTTAAATTGGTCACGGCGCTGGCGGCGCTTGATCTGGGAAAGATCACCCCCGAGACCCGATTCAACTGCAAAGGGTCGCTTCGTCTGAACGCCAGGTCCAAGCCCGTCCATTGCTGGTTCCGGGCCGGTCACGGCAGCCTTAATCTGTATGAGGGGCTGGAGCGTTCCTGCAACGTTTATTTTTTTAATGTCGCCAAAAGGCTTTCGCCGGACGATATCGCACGCTATGCCCACCTGCTCGGTCTTGGAGAACCCATGCGTTTGGAGGTAGGCCGTTTGGCTCCGGGATTCATCCCTGATGCTTCGTGGAAGAAGGCCAGGTTCCATCAGCCGTGGTACCAGGGGGAGACGTTGAATATGGCGATCGGACAGGGGTACCTGCTTGTGACGCCGCTCGAGATCTTGCGGTTGACGGCGATCATTGCTAAGGACGGTCGCGTCGTAGACCCGCATCTTGTGGCGTCCGAAGGGTCGTTCCCTCAGGAGAGGCCAAGAGTAGCGATCAAGGAGCAGCATTTGAAAGTGATCAAACAGGCCATGCTCCAGGTCGTGCAATCGGACTATGGAACGGGCCAGTTGGCCCGGGTCGATTTTGAAAAATTAGCAGGGAAGACCGGGACCGCCCAAACTCCGCCCAAAAAGGCGCACAGTTGGATGACGGGTTTTTTCCCTTACAAGGAGCCAAAACTGGCTTTTGTAGTGTTCGTGGAACACGGCGGGTCGGGGGGGATCACAAGCGCCCGCTTGGTCAAGCAGATGCTCGAATCCTGGAAGGAGCTTTATGCTTCGCCGCTGGCTTAACGGGGTCCACTTCCCTCTGATCATTTCCGTTATGACCTTGGCTGCGGTCGGCATGCTTTTCATTTACAGTGCCTCCTTCCGCGATGCGGGGAATTATGAAGCCAAGCAGGTCCTTTGGGTGCTGGTCGGGTTGACGGTCCTTGTCGGCGTGCCATTCATCGGGTACCGGCCGATCCTCAGCCTATCCTCTTTTTTTTATGTATTCACGCTCATCCTTTTATTGTTCGTGGATCTTTTCGGCCAAAAGCATCTCGGAGCCCAGCGTTGGCTGAGCGTCGGGCCGTTCGTGATCCAGCCCTCGGAATTTGCAAAACTCGGTACCCTGCTTGCCGTGGTGAACTACCTGGGGACCCACCATCCTTGGGAGGGGCAGGTCAAGACGGTCGGCGTTGCCCTCCTTTTGTTGCTTTTGCCCTTCGGCTTGATCGTCAAACAACCGGACCTCGGGACGGCCCTTTTGTTCATCCCGATGTCGCTTGTCATGCTTTTTTTGTGGGGCGTCCGTAAACGTTTTTTTGCTATGGTCTTGGGTGCCGCGGCATTGGCGGCTCCCGTGGCCTGGGGGCTGCTTAAGGGATATCAAAAAAAACGCCTCTGGGTTTTTTTGGACCCGGACCGCGACCCTTTAGGCTCGGGGTACACCGCCTTGCAGGCCAAGATCGCCGTCGGTTCGGGCGGTCTCTGGGGGAAGGGGTACTTGGCGGGAACTCAGTCCCAGCTTCACTTTGTGCCGGAACACCACACCGACTTCATTTTCTGCGTGATCGGAGAAGAATGGGGGTTTGTGGGTAGCCTTTTGGTGCTTTGCCTGTACGGGGCCTTGTTCCATTCGATTTTCAAAGTCATGCAACACACGACAGACGTGAAAGCAAAGATGTTGTGCGGAGGCGTTCTTGCGCTTCTGTTGTCTCAGGTTTTTATCAACATAGGCATGACCTTCGGACTGATGCCGATCGCGGGTCTTCCGCTCCCGCTGATCAGTTATGGGGGGTCCTCCTTTGTGATGACGTGTATTGCGCTCGGTCTCGTGTTGAGCGTCTACCGGGAACGTTCGATCTTTTGATAAAAATTTGCCATCC
>JAHQRI010000048.1 GCA_019052695.1 Candidatus Omnitrophota bacterium | reverse complement strand
CCCGATCCTTGTTTGTTTCCCGTCCTGAAAAAATAACACTTGGTCCAAAGAAACTTCTTTTTGGCCTTCGGCGGAACTTAACAGCTCGACTTCGATGGTTTGGCCAGGTTCCACCCAATATTGCTTCGAACCTGTTTCGACGATTGCGTAATTTTCCATGGAATGACTCCTTTGAGCAAACAGAGTGTGGATTCTATGAAAACCAATGCAAGATGTCAATGCTTTTTAAAACTGCTCTAAGTCTTTGACGCAAAAGGGATTAGATGAAAAACAACAAAACCAAGACGATCAGCTCCGCCCTATTTTGTCTTCCAGTCGTTCAAGGCCCAGTCGAAAGTCATATAGTCTATCTTGAACCGGCCCTCTTGGAGATATTCTTCTTTAGATTCATCTTCCAGATAATAAGCCAAAAAAGAAAGCACAGACGTTTCTTCAGGCGAAAATCTTCCGATCGGCTCGGGGATCCCGAAATCCAGATTGAAATCCCGGGCATACCATTTGAACAGGCGGGAGACCCGTATTTTTTTTCGACCGGGTCGCACGTCCACGAAAGCGGGGTCCGTAACGAACCGACGGGTCAAGAGGAAAAGTTGTCCTTCCACTTTCGCGCCGGTAAAGGCTTCACGGGGTAAACGAGGCCCTCCCCGAGCTGCCATAGAAAGGACAAGGTGGATCTTTTCGTCCCTATGAACACCGATCAAAGACTTTGTACGAATCGCATTTAAACTGAAATTTTGGCTCTCTTTATCGGGAGTATCGAAACGGATTGCGGCGATGTCCCAAAAACCAGGGATCGTTTGCACGGAATTTTGGGGGTAATGATCGACCACAAGCTTGATCATGGCGGCGTGATAAGCGTTGAGCCAGTAAGCGAGAACTTCCTCCCGCGGCCAATCCCGCAGGCCCGCGATGTCGACCGCGGCCAAACTGTCGAGGTAATCCTGGAGCGCCGCAGGATCCGACCGGACCGCCTGATAATCAACATCCCCTTTTTCATTGACATATTTTTTTAAAAAAGTGTCCCACGCCGTGTGATCGAACGCGGTTGCGGCCGAAAGATCCGAGGCTGGAAGGCAGCAAACAAACAAAACACCCCAAACCCACCGCCAGGGCGCAAGGATACAAAAGGGATTCATTAGAAACGGATCCCATGACGTTTTAAAAATTCCCGGTCTTCGGTGCTGAGTTCGCATCTCATCTCCCCTGATCGGGAATGCTCGCTCATCAATCCTTCCTCAAAGATATCTTCAAGCTCCTCGAACTCTTCCGGGGAAAGCGGCGCCAAGTTAAGGAAGAAGATGTTTACATCCCGGCCCTTTTCTTTTGTATTTTGAAAGGCCTTCATCATCTCCTCCGGACTTTTCCCGTGGACGGGGTATTGCGTCATGATCTTTTTTAGAAGCTTCATCAATTGTCTCATATTCTGTTCGAAGTCCCCTTCAAGCGCCATAAGCTCCCCCTTCCCGCCGAGGCCTAACGGACCGGACGGATATCGTCTTTGATTTCTTCCAGATAATGCTGCGCCGCCAACGCCGCTTCGCATCCTTCACCGCACGCCGCGACCAATTGCCGCACGGAACCCGCTCGGACCTCCCCCGCAGCAAAAACCCCCGGAACGGACGTGGCGCAACCCTGCTCCGTCCGGATATAGCCCTTCTCGTCCCGGTCCACGAATCCCGCAACGAACGAAGAGACCGGATCGTGCCCGGCAAAAATAAAAATACCGTTCACGGCCATGGGGGAAAGCTGCTGCGTTTTAACGTTACGCAAGAACACGGCCGCCACCTTCCCGTCGCCTTCGATTTTATCCACAACGGTATCCCAAATAAAACGAATCTTAGAATTCGCCTTGGCCCGTTCCTGTAAGATGGGACTCGCCCTCAACTGGTCCCTCCGGTGGATGATCGTCACCCGATTCGCAAAACGGGTCAAAAAGAGCCCCTCCTGAAGGGCCGAGTCCCCGCCCCCGACCACCGCAACCTCTTTCCCTTTAAAAAAAGCACCGTCACAGGTCGCACAGTAGGAAACGCCCCTCCCTGTAAATTCTTTTTCGTTGGGAACCCCAAGCCTCCGGAAAGCAGCCCCCGTGGCCACGATGACCGACCTGGAAAAACGGATCCCGTCCGCCGTCAGGATCTCAAACTGCTCTTCCTTGCGCCGGACCTTGAGGACCTCTTCTTGAAAAAAATCCGTCCCGTAGCGCTTTGCTTGGGCTTCCATTTTTTGCGCGATCTCCGGCCCCAGCACGCCTTCCGGGAACCCCGGGAAATTCTCGACAAGATCGGTCGTGGCAATCTGTCCGCCCGGCATGAGCTTTTCAAAAAGGACCGTGGAAAGATTCGCCCGGGAGGCATACAGGGCTGCCGTCAACCCAGCGCCGCCACCGCCCAGGATCGCGACATCATAGACTTTTTCCGGACCTTGGTCAGATCTCATATACGCTCGCTTGATCCAAGACGGTTCCTTCGACAAAAACGGGAACCTGGGCCCGCAGGGCGATCGCGACGCTATCCGATGGGCGCGCATCAATGATCGTATCCGTGCCGTCCCCCCTGCGGAGATGCAACTTGGCATGAAAGGTATTATTCTCGAGCTTGTCGATCACAATCCTCTGGACCTTGCCCCCAAGCCCCTCGACCACACTGAGGATCAGATCGTGGGTCATCGGGCGGGGAACCTTGACCCCGCTCAGTTTCACCTTGATCGCCTGCGTTTCGGGGAGACCGATCACCAAAGGAAGGAAACGCTTGCCTCCGACTTCACGAAAGACCACCAGCTGTTCATGCCGCTTTTCGTCCACCTTGATCTTGCTCAGGGTCAGCTCAATCATCGATATCCTCAGAATGCGCCGAGGAAGTCAGGGGGTCTTGGCAAGCGGAAGAGGGTTCTCGCGGTTCATGCGGGCGTGCCTCGTGCTTTTGCTTTTGGGTCAGATGCCGTTGGACCTGCTTCGCCTCGATCACTTCCCGCTCGGTCATCTCTTGCTCCGCCAGAAGCTTTCGTAGCTCGTCCTCCCGCTCACGGATCTCGGTCTCGATCTTTTCCTGCTGTTTGACGATCTGTTTGAGACGCGCTTCTTTGACCTGCATGACCTGATGAAGCTGATCTTTTTTCTGGCTCATTTCTCGCTGCTCAAGCTCGGCACGGAGTTGATGGATCTGCTCACGAGCCGTTTCCAGTTCGTGCTCGCGTGCTTCTAACTGGGCCAAACGCAACTGCCAGGACTTGGTCTGGTCTTCGAACGACTGACGCAATTTCCGGACCTCTTTTTCGAGTTCCGTAGCCCGTTGTTCCCATCGCCGCGTCTGCGACGTCTGCAGCTCCACCTCCTTGATGAGCCGCGCTTCGCTCACCTGAACGATGCGCTTCCCCTCCTCCAGGTTCTGGATCTTAGCGTTGAGGTCCGCGACCATGCGCTTCTGATTTTCAAGATCGCGGCCGAACTGGGCGATGCTCTGTTCCTGCTCGAGCGAGGACTGCACGCGCTCGTCACGTGCGCGTTCCAGCTCGTTCTTGACCGCCTCCAGCCCCTTCTGCAGGGCCACTTTTTCATGGAGTAGTTCTTTGTTCGCCAACTCGCGCTCTTCGATCTGTCGCAGCAGGGCTTCCTCCTGACGATCACGGGCGGCCAATTTCTCCTCGAAATGCTGCCGGGTCAAACGGAACTCTTCCCGAAGAAGATCGTACTTTTCCTCCGCGTGACCAGCAAGGGACTGCAATTCCTGGGTTTCCTTTTCTTGCTGCTTTCTCGCGGATTCGCTAGACCGGACCGTTTTTTCTTTCTCGATCATGTCCGCCTGGGTCTTCTGTAGGGACTGGTTCAAATGATCGATTGTTTCTTTCAATCCCACTTTTTCCTTTACGAGTTTTTCCCTCTCTTCTTCCAACAAACTCCTAAAGTGACGCGAGTTATCGTGACCGTTTTTGTTCGGGGTGTGGATCCCTTGCTCGGGAACGGATTCATCGGTCTGTACCCAGGACCGGATCTCCTGGATCGCCTCTTCCTGGTCCAATTCCTCCTGTTCTCCCGTCTTTTGCGGCATCGGCTGGACTTCCGGAGCGCTGAGAAAGGAAAAACTGGGCGGTACGGGCCAAACCGTGCGATAGCAGCGGCGTTTCAGGAAACCGTCATTGCTAACAAGGATCTCGGCTTGCGGGGTTCGAAAATACTGTTTGATCTGGATCGCGGTGGCGTAAAGAAGATTGTCGACCAAAATGATGGGGGTCTTCGCGACCAGGTCCATGGCTTCTTCGACCGGCAACTTGAAAGCCTGGGCGATCTCTTTAGCGATCTTTTGCCGGTCCAATTCGCTTCGCAGAGGATTAAGGACGACGAACCAATCGTGCCCCCGCGGTTGCTCTCTTTTATTTGCACCAAGCATAGGGAGACCTTGAAACCATCCTTTTGTAGAAGTAAAATTCAGGAATCGAACGAACACCAACGAGCTTTAAAACACGATCCGTTCCGCGATCTCATGAACCACGGGAATCTCCCATTTCTCTCCCATCAGGACCTTCACGATCCCGATGAGCGAAAGGATCCCGAAAACAACGAAAGAAAGCGTGAAGACCAGATCCCCCAATGCCGGGACCACTTTCAAGATCGCGGCCGCCAACTCCAAAATGAAGAGCACAAGGGCTTGCTTCCCGTGGAACTGGGCGAATTGATTCTCTTTTTTCAAGACAAGCGGCACGAAGCAAAGAAAGCTTAGATACCCCACCGCGGCGAAAAACTGGGCGTCCTGGACTTCGGGGTCTTTGCGCGCTTTTTCGTTTTTTGTCGTCATCGTGTTTCCCTCGCTGGAGCTGAGCTTATTATAGGAACAGCCCCTCACGGGCGTCAAGGAGCAATCCCAGATGAAAGCGTCCCTTCTAACCTTCCGCCGGTACCGTTAGGCGACCGCCGCCCTTGGTTCACGGCAAACGCGGGGGATCGTCCGCTCCATCGGGATCATAAACGTCCCGACCTCACAGACCCCGATGAACATGCGGCGCAACATGAACAAAGTCCCTTTCCCCAATCCGGTCAAACTCCCGGACTTTCCTTCTGCGTCGATCGCGGCACTTATCGTGCAGGGGATCTCCGCCGGACTGGTCAAAATATTCTCGAACCCACGCGCCGTTTTCGTCCCGATCTCGTAAAAGTAATCGCTGGCGGTTCCCTCAGCTTTCAACACGGGGACTGGGCTCATGAGCGAGACCCCAACTATAATGATCGGAAGGACCCATAACCCCCTCCTCCTGAAGGCCTTCACGACCCCTTGCGGACAAGACGCCACGGACGCTGTTTCAGATCGTGGGTCATATCCCTCAAGTTCGCTGAGATCTCATGAAGATTATTTATGCTCTTGGCCAGGCTCTCTTCGTTCCCCTCTACCAACCGGCCGGTCGAAGCAAGTAAAGGGTTAAGTGTTTCCGTCAATCTCGAAACTTCATCCGCCAGGAGGTTCATCTTGCGGATCAGTACGTGCATCGGGATCGGATCGTTGCCTTCGATCTCCGTCCCCGGGGCCTTGGCGGGTGCGTCCTGCGATCCCTGGGAAAGTTCGATGAACTTCTCTCCCATCATCCCCAACGTATCGATGTAGGCCACGGAATCCTGACGCAAATACGCCTCCGAGGAAACTTTGACGGTCACGAGCACGGGGCGCGGTTCCCCGGGGATAATCTGGATCTTGTCGACTTTTCCGACCTCATGCCCGGCGTAATAGACCGGGGCGTTGTCCTCGAGGCCGTTCAGATATCCGAACCGGACCTGCCAAACGTTCGCGCCTCCTTTGAAAAATCCCCCGACCACAAAGGTCATCGCAAGAAGCAACACGATCGCGACCAGCACGAAAAATCCCGACTTGATCTCCGACGATGAATAACTGGTTGCAGTATCCATAATTTCCTCCCCAATCCTTGATTACGTTTCTAAAAGTCCCTTTAGGTAAGCTTCGCTGGTCTGCTTAAAAGGGATCACCCCCTCGGCTTCCCCTTGGATGAATTGCTGGACATAAGAATCCTTAGAGCCCTGGATCTCCTGCGGGGTCCCGACCTGAAGCACCTTGCCCTTGTACAGGATAATGATCTGATCAGCAATGCGGAAAGCGCTCTTCATTTCATGCGTTACGACCACGGAGGTGATCTTCAGTTTCCGGGACAGGTCAAGGATGAGCCGGTCGATCATGCTCGCCGTGATCGGGTCAAGGCCCGCTCCCGGCTCGTCATAAAAAACGATCTTCGGGTCCAAAGCGATCGCACGAGCGAGCGCCACGCGCTTTTTCATACCGCCCGAGATCTGGTGCGGCATAAAATCATCAAACCCCGTCAGCCCCACGAGCTCAAGCTTGATCCGCACGATCGTGCGAATGATCTTGGCGGGAAGGTTGGTATGCTCTTTTAAAGGAACGGCCACATTCTCCCCGATGGTCATGGAATTGAATAAGGCGGCCCCTTGGAAGAGCATGCCGAATTTACGGCGGACTTCATTCATCTCTTTTTCGCGGAGACCCGCAATGTCGGCACCGTCCATCCAGATCTCACCGGTCGTCGGTTGGTGCAACCCGATCAAATGGCGGAGCAGCGTCGTTTTTCCACAGCCGGACCCCCCCATGATCACGGTGATCTTTCCCTGGGGGATCGTAATATTGATACCGTCCAGCACGGCGCGGTCACCGAACACCTTCACCAGGTTTTTCACTTCAATAATGGGTCGGTCGGGATCGCTCATACGGTCCTCAGGTGGGCAATGCGTAATAGATGACCGCCGTCGCAAGACAGTCGACGACGATAATAAGAACGATCGAGATCACGACGGCCTGGGTCGTGGCCTTCCCGACCGCGTCCGCGCCCCCCGAAACCGAAAGCCCCTGATGGCAACTGACCAGGGCAATGAGAATGCTGAAAATAAAACTCTTCAAAAGTCCGGTGTAAATATCCTTGAGCACGAGCGCGTCAACGCTCTTGGAGATGTAAAGATAGGAGTTGATCCCGAGTCCGGTCGTCCCGATCGCCCACCCTCCGATCATTCCCATCATGTCCGCGATGACGGTCAGACACGGGAGCATCACGGCAAGCGCGAGACATCGCGGCAGCACAAGATAGCGGATGGGATTGATCCCCATGGTGGTCAGGGCGTCGACTTCTTCCTGAACCATCATGGTACCGATCTCGGCCGCCATGCGAGCGCCGATACGACCGCAGATCACGATAGACGCGATCAGCGGCCCTAGCTCCCGCGCCATGGCCACCCCCACCAAACTGCCCGTGTACATGATCGCGCCAAAGGCCTTCAAAGAATAAGCCGCTTGCAAAGCGAGTACGGTCCCGACGGAGGCGCCGACGAGCGAAACAATGCCGACAGAATCGATGCCTATAAGGACCATTTGCCGGAAAAGGGTCTCTCGCGGGATGATCTTGGGGCGAAAGACCCCCTCGAACGCGTAACAACTGACGATCCTTCCCAGGTCCCAGAGCCGGGCGATCCCCGCCAACACAAAAAAAACCGTGCGCCCCGTCTTCCCCGAAAGTTCTCTCATGAAAAACCCTAAGTTCTGGCCGTCAGCCGGTCGAGACCTTCTTGGACAGAAGAAGTGATCTCAAAAATACTTTCAAGCTTCGCAATTTCAAAAACTCCCCGGACCGTGTCCGTCAGCTCCGCGAGGATCAAGCGGCCCTGATAGCGTTTGGCCTTCTGAAACGCTTCCACGAAGGTCGCGATCCCGGAACTGTCCATGTAATCCACTCCCTTGAGATCTACCAGGAGTTTCGGGGCCCGTTTGGCCGCGAGCTCATTAAGTTTTTCGCGTAACTCCGGGGACGAGTGGTAGTCGAGTTCCCCCGCGAGTTCCAGGATGTGGACATCGCCCTTGCTAGTCACCTGAATTTTCATGTTTCGCCTTCTCCCTTCGGATCTTTTGATTTCAACTTGATCAAACGAAGCCGGTTGCCGTCTTTGAAGGACGCGTCGTAGACCACCCGGTCCATCACCGCCCGGATAAAATGGACCCCCAGTCCTCCGGGTTCGGACCGGGGCAGTTCGGGAGGCGGCACTTGGTTCGGATCGAACGCTTTCCCCCGATCTTCAAGGGTGATCTCCGTCTGCTCGGGACCATCGCTAAAGATGACTGTCATCGTGCCGGCTTGCCCGCCGTAGGCATGCCGGATGATGTTGGTCAGGGCCTCATCGACCGCCAAAAGGATCTCCTCAGCGATCTTCTTTTCCCATCCGGCCTGTGCCAGCAGTTCGCGCAGTTCCTTGCGAAGCGGCGCCAAGACTTCGGACCTAGAAACAAGCTCGAACCTTTTCTTCATCAAGCACTGCCCTCATTTCCCATTGGAGAAGCAACCGCGACCACCTTCCACATCACCGTATAAAATCCGTCCGCTTTTAGCTTTTCAGGTTCAAAAGCCCTTTGAGGATCGATCGTGAAGAAGTCCCCTTATTGGTCCTCTGCTTTCGAAAACAGACCTGTAAATACCGGGCCACGATATCCACCTCTAAGTTCACCCTGTCGCCCGCTCGCTTGGCCCCAAGGGTCGTAACTTTCAATGTGTGGGGGATCACCGCGATCTGGAAAACGCGCCCTCGCACCTCCTGCACCGTCAAACTGATCCCGTCGCACGCCACAGATCCCTTGCTCGCAAGCAAGCCGATTATATCCTTAGAGGTTTCTAGGAACAACGTCGTATTTTTTTTCTTCTTCTCGATCCGGACGATACGTCCGGGACCGTCAATGTGACCCGTCACAAAATGCCCCCCGAGCGACGCTCCGTACCTGAGCGACCGCTCAAGGTTCACACGGTCTCCCAACCTCAAGGCCCCCAGCGTTGTCGCCTGCAACGTTTGCCTCACAACATCCGCTTCGAAAAAATACGGCCCGGCCCGGACGGCGGTCAGGCAGACCCCGTCCACGGCGATACTATCCCCGACACGCAGACCTTTTTCCCTGCTTCGGAAACGGAACCCGAAGCGGACTTGCCCCCCTCGCTCGTCTTTTTTGAAAACACGTCCCTGATTTTCAACGATGCCCGTGAACATGATGTCTCCCGACCTTTGTTTTCCGTTTTTGAAAATTCCCTTGCAGGACCCAGTCCTCACCACACTGCGTGATCGACTCAGGATTAAAAATAAATGCCTCCTGCGGCGTTCTGACCCCCGGACCTTCCACTGAGGTCTTGGCGTTCCGGCCTCCAAAGATCTTCGGCGCGACGATCCACACGGCGCGGTCCACGCAATTCGCTTCTAAAAATGACCAGGCCAATTCCCCTCCCCCTTCAACGAGCAGTTTCGTGACCCCGAGGCCCGCCAATTTTTTCAGAAGGTCCGGAACGCTGATCTTTCCCTTCGCCTCCTTGACCGGAAGGAGCACGGAAGACCCCGGCCTTGTCCCGGCCCGTGTCACGACGTTTTTGAGATTTTTTTCAGAAAAAACGAGCAGTGTCAAACGATGGTCCCGAAAGATCCTCGCACGCTCCGGCCATCCTTTTTCCGACACCAGGACGACCTTCCAAGGCTTCCCGGCCCGAAAAGCCCGGGAGCCCTTGGGAAGGGTGAATCGCGGATCATCAAGATAAAAGGTGTTTTTCCCCACGAGGACCGCGTCGTGGTCTTCGCGAAGCCTATGCACGAATTTTCGGGATGACGGAGAGGAGATCCATCGCGAAAGTCCCTCCTCCGTCGCGATCTTGCCGTCCAATGTTTGGGCCATTTTCAGGGTAACGAACGGCCGGCCGGAGGTCATGAAACGGAAGAATCCTTCGTTCTGCTTTCGCACCTCCTTTTCCAGCACGCCATGCGTCACCGAGATCCCGGCCCGCCTCAAATAGCGGACCCCCTTTCCCCGATTCAGGGGGTTAGGGTCAAGACAGCCGATGACCACGGAACGGATCCCCTGACGCTCGATCAGAGGGGCGCACGGAGGTGTTTTCTGCCAGGTGGCGCAAGGCTCGAGCGTCACGTACAGTGTCGCCCCGCGGGCCCTTTTCCCGGCCTTTGCCAACGCGACCGGTTCAGCGTGCGGGCCCCCGTACACCTGATGATAGCCGGTCCCGACCAGCCTCCCTCGCAAGACCACGCACGCCCCGACTTTAGGATTCGGGCTGACCGAAAATCTGCCCTTTTCCGCTAACGCGAGGGCCCGCGCCATCCATTGTTCCTGTTCACGACGCGGCATCGGTTTTCGGGTTCCGGGGTGGCTCGGTGTGATTAATCTTGTCCAGGATGCCGTTAACGAACTTCCCGGATTCTTCCTGAGAAAATTTTTTCGCGAGATTCACGGCTTCGTTGATCGTCACTTTCGGAGGGATGTCGGATGCGTAAAGAAGCTCGTAGGTGGCGTACCGCAGGATATTGCGGTCAATGATCGCCATACGGTGAAGCTCCCAGTTATCCGCGTACCGGCTGATGACCTTGTCGATCTCCTCCTGGTGTTCACAGACGCCGCGGACAAGCCCTTCCGCGAACTCCCGGACTTCCTGCGCCGTCGCGGCTTGTTCTTCCGTCCGCCAGTAGTTCGCAGCCAGTTCCGAAAGCGGTCCCGGATTGACCTCGTTTTGGTACAGGATCTGAAGCGCGCATTCGCGCGCCTGTGTTCTTTTTCGTATCATGCCACGGCTTTCAGCGTTCAGGAAAGAAAGTTAGCTTCGCTTCCGCGCCCCGCGCGGGGTTCTCTTTAATTGTTCATCCAGACTTGCGATCTCCAGCGCGACCAACGCCGCCTGCTCACCCTTGTTCCCGGCTTTAAGCCCGGCCCGATCGATCGCCTGCTCGAGATTATCCGCCGTGATCACTCCGCTCGCGATCGGCGTCCCCGTTTCAAGGGCCACCTGACCGATCCCGCGAACGAGCTCGTTGGAAACGCACTCGAAGTGATAGGTCCCCCCGCGGATGACGCAACTTAAGGCGATGACCGCGTCACAATGTTTCTGGGCCTTGAGTTTTTTACAGAAGAACGGGACCTCCAACCCCCCGGGCACCCAAACGACTTTGATATTTTTCTCCGGAACACCCGCTTTTTTTAGAAGCGTCAAAGCTCCCTCAAGAAGCCGGGCGGTGATGTGTTCATTGAACCGGGAGACTACGATCCCGAATTTTTTTCGCTTTGCGAAGATCTTGCCATGGTAGACGTTCATGCGTCCGTCCCAAGGTCGAGGATGTGACCCATTTTTTCCTGCTTGGTCTTCAAATACTTGGCGCTCGACGGATTCGCCTTGACCTTGATCGAAACCCTCTCCACGACCTCGAGCCCGTAGCCTTCTAACCCCACGATCTTGCGGGGATTGTTCGTCATTAACCTGAGCTTAGAGAGTCCGAGGTCGTGAAGGATCTGCGCACCGATCCCGTAATCCCGGAGGTCAGGCTTGAACCCGAGCGCCTCATTGGCCTGGACAGTATCAAGCCCGTGTTTGTCCTGCAGGTCATAGGCCTTGATCTTGTTGGCGAGTCCGATCCCGCGGCCCTCCTGACGCATGTATAAGATCACCCCAGAACCTTCGCGTTGGATCATCGCCATCGCCGCGTGGAGTTGTTCCCGGCAATCACAGCGGAGGGAATTCAGGACCTCCCCCGTAAAACATTCGGAATGAACGCGTACTAACACGGGTTGGTCCCCGATCGCCCCCTGCGTCAGAACGATGTGCTGGATACCATCCAAAAGGGACTCGTAAACCTTGATGGTCCACTGGCCGAACGCCGTCGGCAGCTGCGCTTCGCTGACCTTTTTGACAAGTTGATCGGTCCGGATGCGGTGCGCGATCAGATCGCGGATGGTTCCGATCTTTAAGTTGTGACGGCCGGCAAAAAGCAGAAGGTCCGAAAGCCGTGCCATTTTCCCATCGTCATTGACGATCTCACAGATCACCCCCACCTGGACCAGACCGGCCAATTGCATCAGATCTACGGCAGCCTCCGTGTGTCCCGCCCGGCAAAGCACACCGCCTTTCTTGGCCTTCAAAGGGAAGAGATGTCCGGGGATGACGAAATCCCCGCGTCTTGAATTCGGGTCCGCCAAAAGTTCGATCGTGCGACTTCGGTCGTAGGCCGAAATCCCCGTACCGATCCCGGCCTTCGCATCGACAGAAACCGTAAAGGCCGTTTTCATGAAATCCTCCGGCTCCGGATTCATCGGGTCGAGACCAATCTCGCGGATCCGCTCGGCCCCCATCGGGACGCAGATCAACCCCCGGCCAAAGCGCATCATAAAATTCACCATTTCGGGGGTCGTTCTCTGGGCCGCAAAAATGAGGTCACCCTCGTTCTCCCGGGTCTCGTCATCCGTCATGATGACCATGCGGCCTTCCCGAATGTCTTGTATTATTTCTTCTATGGTGTTAAGCGGCGCCATGTTCTCCTCGGGATCTTAAAAGGGCCAAAGATGGAATGGTAACAACAGAGACCTTTTTTGTCAAAGATTGTTTTCATAAGTTATTTATTTCTAATAGGTTACATTTTCTCCCCGTTGACAACATCCCAAGCGCCGGTTATAGTTCAACTAGGGTTAAAAAGGACAGCTTTCTTTGACATGAGGAGCGGCGGACAGCAAAAAAAACCGCCGCAGCCTCCTGCGGGCTTTAGAGCCCCGGCGCGAGCAAACAAGGTGGCCTGAGCGTTTCGCCGTAAGAGCAATGAAGGGTTCAAACTTTATTTTTATTGCTAAGAACGCGAAATACTCGAAACTCAGCGCTGGGGCTTTTTTTTATCCGCGGCGGCCGGCTTCAAGCTCCTTGCCCGCGCTCTCCGGAACCCTTCCCTAATTTCGCCAACTGATCGATCGCATCCATGATGTTCACAGGTACCGCCAGCACGACCGTATTGGACGCCGTCGGTCCGAGCCCATCGATCGTCTGAAGCGTCCTGAGCTGCATGGCGCCCGGACTTTCCGACATCGTTCTTGCAGCCAACGCAAGGTTCGTCGCGGCATCCCGATCCCCCTCAGCCTTTGTGATCGTTGCGCGTTTTTCACGCTCCGCGGAAGCCTGCCGGGACATCATCTTCTTCAACTCCTCAGGCATATCAATGTCC
>JAHQRI010000159.1 GCA_019052695.1 Candidatus Omnitrophota bacterium | reverse complement strand
GTATCATAAATCCCAAAAGTTCAGGAGGAGTACGCATGGCACAGTTCAAGGGAAGCAAGACGGCTGAAAATCTTATGAAATCGTTCGCCGGGGAGTCCCAGGCGCGCAACCGTTACAGCTACTACGCCTCCGTGGCGAAGAAGGAAGGCTACCGCCAGATCTCCAATATCTTCCAGGAGACCGCCGACAACGAAAAAGAACACGCTAAACTTTTCTACATGCATCTCGTGAATCGGGGCCTGAACGAGAGCCCTGTCGAGATCCATGCGAGCTATCCGGTCGCGTTGGGGGACACGCTTCACAACCTGAAATACGCGGCCATGGGCGAAAAGGAAGAATGGAGCGATCTCTATCCTTCCTTTGCCAATGTGGCCGACCAGGAGGGGTTTTCGGATGTCGCGAGGACCTTCAAGCAGGTCTCGATGGTCGAAAAGCGCCACGAGGAGCGCTACAACAAGCTCTACAACGCTCTCGAGCAGCACAAGCTCTTCGTCAAGGACGGCAAAGTGTTCTGGAAATGCCTCGAATGCGGTTACATCGTCGAGGCGTCCAAGGCGCCGGAACGCTGCCCGGTGTGCAATCACCCTCAGGGCGATTTCGAGATCTGGGTCGAGAATTATTAATTTTTATTTTTTAACCTATTAAAGTCCGCTATCCGGTGGACAGGGAGAAAAAAATGGTTTCTTACAAGCAACTCGGATTCGTTAACACCAAGGAAATGTTCGCGAAGGCCTTCAAAGGCGGTTACGCGGTCCCGGCGTACAATTTCAACAACATGGAACAGGTCCAGGCGATCATTGTGGCCTGTGTGGAAACGCAGTC
This sequence comes from Candidatus Omnitrophota bacterium, assembly GCA_019052695.1. GTDB lineage: Bacteria > Omnitrophota > Omnitrophia > Omnitrophales > Aquincolibacteriaceae > Pegaeibacterium. The sequence continues at coordinate 2,019 of JAHQRI010000159.1, read as the reverse complement.
CCCCGTGATCCTTCAGGTCTCAAGCGGCGCGCGCAAGTACGCCAACCAAATCCTCCTTCAGTACATGGGGCAGGGCGCCGTCGAAATGATGAAGGCGTATGCCAAAGAAAAAGGGCTCAAACCCATTCCGATCGCGCTCCATCTGGACCACGGCGATACTTTCGAACTCGCGAAATCCTGCATCGAGTCGGGATTCTCGTCCGTCATGATCGACGGGTCGCATCTCCCGTTTGAAAAGAACATCGAGTTGACCAGGAGGGTCGTGGAATTCGCGCACCAGCACGATGTCACGGTCGAAGGGGAGCTCGGTCAACTTGCCGGGATCGAGGATGATGTCCATGCCGAACACTCGACCTACACCGATCCCAACGACGTCGTGAAATTCGTCAAAGAGACCGGCGTGGATTCGCTCGCGATCTCGATCGGGACTTCGCACGGCGCCAACAAGTTCAAGCCGTCCCAGTGCACGCGGAACGCGGACGGTGTCCTGATCCCGCCGCCGCTGCGTTTCGATATCCTGGCCGAGATCGAGAAAAAGATCCCCGGTTTTCCGATCGTGCTGCACGGTTCTTCTTCCGTGCCGGCCGACGCGGTCAAGATCATCAACGAGAACGGCGGGGCGCTCAAAGATTCTATCGGGATCCCGGAAGAGCAGCTGCGTCAGGCGACGAAATCGGCGGTCTGCAAGGTCAATATCGACTCCGACGGCCGGCTGTGGATGACGGCGGCGATCCGCAAGACGTTCAAGGAAAAACCGGCGGAATTCGATCCCCGCAAATACCTGGGGCCGGCACGGGACGCGCTTGTGGCCATGTACAAGCACAAGAACGAGCAAGTCCTCGGTTCGGCCGGAAAAGCTTAGGGCGGTCCGGGGCGAAGGGGAGCCCCCGCGGGCGGATCCTCGGGACGTGCGTCGGCCTTGCTATGAAAAACCAGCCCAAGGGCCCATTCGTTCGGGCCGGCCTCATGTGCCGGCGGGTCTGCCCTGCTTCATCGAAGGGAATGGAAGGTCTTCCGTGATGGCGAAAAACCTCAGGTCTTTTTTGTCGAGTTTTAGGGTCCGGGTCACGTTGATCCTTGTCTTCGGCATGTTCTTTATGGTGCTTGTGACGGGGTTGGTGATCCGCCAATTCGCCCTGCGATCTCAGATGGAGCAGTTGCGGGGCAATCTGAAGGTCCTTGCGAACACGGTGGCCTTGTCCCTTGACCCGGAGGCGGTCCGGGCCATACCGCTGACGCGTGAGGGCGTTCAAACGGACACTTACCGGGCGGTCAGCGAGAAACTTGTGACGATCAAGCAGGAGAACCCCCTGGTCGGTTACATTTACATCCTGACCCGGACCGAACCGGGCAAAACGCTCCGGTTCGTCGCGGACGCGGACCCCTACCTTGCGAAAAAAGGGAACGTCACCGCGTACCCGGGGGACCCTTACGACGCGACACCTTTCCCCCAGATGCTGGCCGCGTTCAACGGCCCCGCGGCCGACCCCGAGATCGCGCAAGATGATTGGGGCCGCATGCTCTCGGGGTATGCCCCTATTCGTGACCGACAGGGCGCTACGGTCGCGATCCTCGGGATCGACATCATGGCGTCGGATATCTACGAGGCGCAGAAAAAAATCGACGGATGGATCTTCTTGGTGCTTCAGGCCGGGACTTTTTTTTCGGTCGCCCTGGGGTTGTGGTTGTCCTGGGGAATCACGAGGCCGGTTAAGGCCTTGGGCGAGGGTATCCGCCGGGCCAGTCGGGGAGACCTGCTCCACCGCGTGAAGGTTGCCGGCCAGGACGAGATCAGCGAACTCGGCCGGGCGTTCAACCACATGGCCGAGGACCTCCGCCTGGCCCGGCAGAAAAATATGGATTATTTTTACGGAGTGATGCAGTCCCTTGTGCGCATCGTGGAGGCCCGGGACCCGTACACGCGCGGGCATTCCGAACGGGTCGCGGATTACGCCGTCGAGATCGCCTCGCGGATGGGATTTTCGAAGCAAGCGTTGGAGGTGTTGCACCAGGCCGGGG
>JAHQRI010000158.1 GCA_019052695.1 Candidatus Omnitrophota bacterium | reverse complement strand
CTTTCAAATTCATTTTAAAATGGCCCCGGAAGGTCTTTTCCACCTTGTCCGCCTCCTGGCGCCTCAGCAAACCGTTGTCGACAAAAATACAATTTAGTTTTTTACCGATCGCCTGGTGAATCAGCACCGCCGCAACGGAAGAATCCACCCCGCCGGAGAGGCCGAGCACCACCCTCTCTTTGCCAACCTGCTGCCGGATCCTAAGAACGCTTTCCTTGATGAACGAACGCGGCGTCCAGTTCTGGTGGCAACCGCAGATCTTCGTCAGGAAGTTCTTGAGGATCAAGGAACCGTATTCCGTGTGGGCGACCTCCGCGTGGAACTGGATGGCGTAGATCTTAAGAGCCGGGTTCCCCATGGCGGCAAAAGGGGCGTTCTCGGTGTAGGCCAATCGCTCAAAGCCTAACGGTAAACGGTCCAATTTGTCGCCGTGGCTCATCCAACAATTGACCCTGGACGGGACTCCCGAAAAAAGAGGGCTCTTCCCGGAAGTCCGGAGCCGCGCTAAGCCATATTCACGTTTCCGGGACCGATGGACCCGTCCGCCAAGCTTATGCGAAAGAAGCTGCATGCCGTAGCAAATACCGAGGATGGGGATCCCGCTGTAAAAAAAGCGGCGGTCCGGAATCGGAGCGTTCTTGCCATAAATGTTCGCAGGAGACCCGGAAAAAATGATCCCCTTGGGCTTTTCCGCAAGGACCTTTTCAAAAGGCACATAGTAGGGGTAAACCTTCGAAAAGACCTTGTTCTCGCGAACCCGCCTCGCGATCAACTGAGTGTATTGTGAACCAAAATCCAAGACAACAATGTTTTGTTCCATAAAAACCCTAGGGCAATACACAACGTTCAAGGCGCAACGTCAGCATGCTTTCGTTGAGCATTGAGCTTTGGACATTGCGCGTTACTTGCACATCCCAAGCTTCTGCGCGGTCTGGAATAGTTTGCCTTCTGTTTTGATCGCGGGGGCGATCACGATCTCGGTCATCTGCATTTCCCGGATGTTGCGGGCCCCGACATTCCCCATCGACGTGCGAAGCGCGCCAACGAGGTTCTGCGTTCCGTCATCAAGATGGGCGGGGCCGTAAAGGATCTCCTCAAGCGTTCCGGTCGTTCCGACATGGATTCTCGTCCCACGCGGTAGGTTCGCATGTGGTGTAGCCATGCCCCAATGGAAACCCCGGCCCGGGGCCTCCTTCGTACGAGCAAAAGCCGAACCGACCATCACACCGTCCGCGCCCGAAGCAATGGCCTTACAAATGTCACCGCCCGTAGACATACCCCCGTCGGCGATGATCGAAACATAGCGTCCGGTTTTTTTATGGTAGAACTCGCGCGCCGCGGCGCAATCCGCAATCGCGGTCACCTGCGGGACCCCGATCCCCAGTACGCCGCGTGTCGTGCAGGCCGACCCGGGCCCGATACCGACAAGAAGCCCCGAACAACCGGTCTCCGCAAGTTCTAAGGCCACTTTGTAAGTCACGCAGTTCCCGAGGATTACGGGAATCTTCATTTTTTTGCAAAGTTTTGCAAAATCGACCACCTGATAGGCTTTCGCGATGTGGCGAACGGTCGTCACCGTCGACTGCACCACAAAAATATCCGCACCCGCTTCCTCTGCGATCTTGCCGAACCGCTCCGCTCGCTGCGGGATCGCGCTGACCGCGCAAAGCACTTTAGCTTTCTTGATCTCTTTGACACGCTTGGCGATCAGTTTTTCGTTGATGGGTTTCACGTACAGTTTCTGGACCAGTTGGGTCGCCTTTTCCGGGGTTGCCTTCGAGATCTCTTCAAGGATCTCGTGGTAATTATCATAACGGGTGTAAATGCCTTCCAAATTAAGAACCGCCAAACCGCCGAGCTTCCCCATCGCTTTGGCGAAGTTCGGATCAACAACCCCGTCCATGGCAGAGGCCAGGAACGGAATATCCAGGGTCATCTCCCCGAGCGGCATCCGAATGTCCACTTCGTCGGGATTGATGGTCACATCCCCGGGCACCAAAGCGATCTCGTCAAATCCGTAGGATCTTCGTGCTTTGCGGTCGCGTCCGATAAAAACTGACATAATCTCCCCTCCGGTTAATCGTTGTGGGTCAAAAAATCCGAGCTGCGGTCAGCAAAACGCCCACGCGGGAAAAAAGACGGACGGATGGACAACTCGGAGACCTTGAGGCGTTCAAAAAAGTGTGTAAGTCGATGTGATTGCTGTCCCATTTGTCGCATCATACAAAACACTTTTGAGGTTGTCAACCTCACAGGAAAGCGGGGACAGCTCGTAACTTTCTCGAAATCTCGATTTTCCTACGAAGATGGAAGAACGGTTCTTTAAGAGATCCTTTAGAAGATCTCTCAAAACGATCAACCTTTGATTTTCTTTGCCTTTCAAGAGTTCTGTGCTAGATTAAGCGCCGTTATGCTTAAATTTTTCCGTTATCACACGAAAGTGATCGTCTGGGTCGCCGCGATCAGTTTTATCCTCTGTGGAGGGTATTCCATCACCACGCTCAAAAAAGAAGGACGATTCGCGGGCGAAGTTTTCGGCAAAACCGTCACCTTCCAAGAATATAACCGCTTTTACCGGGCCACTCAGCTTTTCATGCCCTCCGAGAAACCGATCGAGGATCCCGATCTTCTACGCAACTACACTTGGCAGAACATCATTTATGCCAAAGAGTCCAAACGGGAAGGCGTCAAGGTCAATGATCAGGACGTCCGCGCGGAGATCTCCTCCATTTTGAAGCAGCAGGGGTTGATTCATCTCTGGATGCACCGATGAAAAATATTCAGAAAGGCGGAGATATTATTATTCTTGGAGTTTATAGCCGGAATCCTGTTGTCAATATGTTTTATCTTGGGGAA
>JAHQRI010000047.1 GCA_019052695.1 Candidatus Omnitrophota bacterium | reverse complement strand
ACATTAAACAGATCGAGGAAGGGTGGGGTCGTGTTCGGGAGGCCATGAAAAAAGTGAGCGTCCTGTGACCTCCGCCCTCCCGGCCGCTTAGGTTCTCGGGTCATGGCTTCCATGAATTCGCGTCCAATCGGGGTTTTTGATTCGGGTCTTGGCGGTCTTACGGTGGTCCGTCAGCTCCGTCGTTCCTTGCCTTCTGAGGAGGTCCTGTATCTCGGTGATCTGGCCCATCTTCCTTACGGGACCAAATCCACCGACGAGATCCGCCGCCGTTCTCGCGAATGCGCGCGTTTTCTGGTGGGGCGGGGCATCAAGGCGTTGGTCATCGCTTGTAATTCGGCCTCGAGCGTTGCCACCAAACTCCTCTCCGGCGAATTGCCGGTGCCGGTCCTGGATGTGATCACCCCGGCGGTCGAAGAGGCCCTCGCGGCCACACGGAATTCCCGGATTGGGGTGATCGCGACCCATGCGACCGTTGAAAGCGGGAGCTACGCGAAAAATCTCGAGGCGCGTTCTGCGGGCGCGGAATATTTTCTTAAGCCCTGTCCTCTTTTTGTTCCTCTTGCCGAGGAGGGTTGGCTTGAGGGCGCAATCGCTTTGGGGACCGCGCGCCGTTATCTTGATCCTCTGAAAAAGAAGAAGATCGACACCCTGATCCTTGGTTGCACGCACTACCCGCTTTTGGAAAAAGTCATCGCGAAGGTCATGGGACCCAGGGTCCGATTGGTCGATTCCGCGGTTCCCACGGTCCTGAAACTAAAGGAGTTGCTGCGGCGCAACGGGCTTCTCCGGCGCTCCCGGAAGAAGGGCGCGTTGCGGGTCTGGGTCACCGATTACGTGCGGAACTTTTCTCGCGTCGGAGAGTCTTTTTTGGGCGAGGAGCTCACTTGGGTCAAGCAGGTCAAGATCCCATGAAAAAGGCCGTTTGCCTTTATTCGGGCGGGATGGATTCTGCCGTATGTCTGTTTGCGGCCCGTGCGGACCACTATGAACCGATCGCGTTGTCCATCGAATATGGGCAACGTCATTACCGTGAGCTCTCCGTCGCAAGGAACCTTACCAAGGAATTGGGGATCCGCCATTATTTCGCGACACTCAGCCTCCCGTGGAAGGGCAGTGCCCTTTTGGACGAGTCGGTAAGGATCCCTCGCCATCGCGAGACGTCCAAGATCCCGGATGAGATCCCGGCGACTTATGTGCCGGGGCGAAATAGCGTCTTTTTGTCCATGGGCATGTCGTGTGCCGAGACGCAGGGCGCGGAGGCGGTTTTTTTCGGCGCGAACGCCCTGGACTACAGCGGGTATCCGGATTGTCGGCCTGAATACTTGGAGGCGTTCGCCTTGGCGGTAACCCGCGGGATGAAAGCTGGCGCTGAGGGGCGATGCATCGAAATAAAAACACCGTTACTGCGGATGACCAAAAAAGAGATCGTCTTGTTGGGCCAAAAGCTAGAAGTCCCTTTTGCGAAGACATGGTCCTGTTACGAAGGGGACGTCAGGCCATGCGGGGCCTGTGACGCTTGCCTTCTCCGGGCCAAAGGTTTCCGGGAAGCGGGTTTGGCCGACCCTCTGTCGGCGGCTGGACCGGATGCGTTGTCGGGTTGAACGGTCGGTCATGATCAAGCGCGCGCGGATCACTGAGATCTTTTCCTCGATCCAGGGGGAGGGTCCCCGCATGGGTGAGAGGCATCTTTTTATCCGTTTTGAAGGATGTCAACTGCGTTGCGCTTACTGCGACGAGAGGTCGAAACGGGGGAGGGAGATGAGCCTCGCGGCGGTCCTGCGCCGGGTCGACTTTTGGGAATCGCAGATGGGGCCCCACCGGTTTGTCTCTTTGACGGGCGGCGAGCCTTTGCTTCAGTCGTCTTTCCTCGGCCGCCTCTGCCGTGATCTTAGAAGACGAGGGTACCGCATCCTTCTGGAGACGAACGGTTTGCTCCGACAAGAGTTCCTTGAGGTACGCGATCTGTGTGACCTCGTTGCCATGGACGTGAAACTTGCGAGCGTCGGGGGTGGAAAGAAACGGCTTGCGGAACACGCGGCCTTTCTCAAATATACCCGTCGCGGGAGAACCTATATTAAAATGGTGATCGGGCCCGGGATCGACCGCGGGGATTTTGCCGCACACGTGCGGATGGTCGAGTCGGCCGCGCCGCGAGCGCCTATTTTTTTGCAACCCGTGTCCCGCCGCGGTCAACGGTGGCCGTCGTTTGCCCTCTTGAGCAGGATGCGAGCACTGCGGCGTCTCGGGAAAAAGTGTCATCCGGAGATTTATCTTGGCATTCAACTCCACAAGTTCTTGAACCTACATTAGGAGGTCCGTTGTGAGACACGACAAAAGAAAGCACGACCAGCTTCGAGCGGTCAGGATCCGTACGGGGTACCTGAAGAACGCTCAGGGTTCCTGCTTGATCGAGGTGGGGAACACGAAAGTCATTTGTTCCGCGACCGTGGAGGATAAAGTGCCGCCGTTCTGTAAAAATGAGGGCAAGGGTTGGATCACGGCGGAATACGGTATGATCCCGGCGTCCTGCGGCGAACGCATTGTCCGGGAAGCCGCGAAGGGAAAATTGTCGGGACGGACGCAGGAGATCCAACGGTTGATCGGGCGCAGCATCCGGGCGGTGGTGGACCTCAAGAAGCTCGGCGAACGGACGGTGTGGCTTGACGCCGATGTGATCCAGGGGGACGGTGGGACGAGGACCGCGTCCATCACCGGATGTTATGTCGCGCTGAGGCAGGCGTTGAAGAAGCTGTTGGACCGCGGGGACCTTGTTGAGGATCCCGTCTCGGATTCGGTCGCCGCGGTGAGCGTCGGGGTGGTCGGCGGCAAGCCGATGCTCGATCTTTGTTATGCCGAAGATTGCGGGGCCGAGGTGGACATGAACGTCGTGATGACGGGGTCCGGGAAGTGCGTCGAGGTCCAGGGAACCGCGGAGGGCAAGCCTTTTACGGAGGCCGTGCTTATTCGATTGCTCGCCCTTGCGAAGAAGGGCATCCGCGAACTCACGGCCGTGCAGCAACGACATGTCTGAAGCGAAACGGTTACTGGTCGCCACGACCAATATAAAGAAGCTCAAGGAGCTGCGGGACCTGCTCGTCGGTATGCCGTTCCGGTGTGTGGGGCTTCACGAGCTTCCCGCGATCAAGGTCGTTGAAGAAACGGGAGGTACGTTCCGGGAGAACGCGGAATTAAAGGCCTTGGGGTATGCCGCTCAGACCGGTATGCTGACACTGGGAGAGGACTCCGGCCTTTGCGTCGAGGCGCTGGGAGGGGCCCCGGGAGTTTTGTCGGCCCGGTTTTCAGGTGAGTCCAAGGACGACGGTGCCAATAACCGGAAACTCTTGCGATCCCTGGAAGGGGTCCCTGAGGCGCAACGCGGGGCGTATTACGAATCCGTGGCCGCGGTCGCAGAACCCGGCCGACTGATCGGTGCCGTGAGCGGGCGTGTCCGAGGGGTCATCACGCAGGATCTTCGGGGGACGGGGGGGTTCGGCTACGACCCGCTTTTTTATTACCCCCCGTTCGGGAAAACCTTCGGGCAGGTCCCTCTGGAGTTGAAGCACAGCGTTTCCCATAGGAGCGTGGCCCTGGCCGGGCTCCGCGATCTTCTTGAACGTTACCTTGCGGGGAGCCTTTGAGCTGTACAGCTTCGAGAGAGCGATGCCGATACAAAACTATTATAGTTAGCGTGCGGATCGCCCGTATTTGGTAGAATAATGGTCATTCCTGATGGTAGGAGCGAGTGAAAAGAACGTATGAAAAAAAAGATCTTGTTGGTCGACGATGAACCGGATATCCGCCTTCTCATGACGGCCCGCCTTAATTACATGGGGTACGATGTCGTCACGGCGGGCGATGGTCAAGAAGGATTAAACCTCGCGCGCAAAGAATCCCCGGACCTGATCCTGTTGGACCTTATGTTGCCAAAACTGGACGGTTACAAGGTCTGCCGCATGTTGAAATTCGATAAGGCCTACGGACACATCCCCGTGGTCATCTTTTCGTCACGGGGAAGCGAAGAGGACAAAAAACTGGCGGCAGAAGTCGGCGCGGACGGATACATGATCAAGCCGTTCCAAGAACAGGAACTCGTAAGCACGCTTCAAAAATTCTTTGGTGCCTAGAACCATTAAGCCCTGACCGGAGAGCGGGGGTCGATCATGATCACGGACGGTAAACTTCTGGAGTTGCTGCTCCAGCAAAAGCTGATCCGCAACGAACAGGCCGAACAGGCGATCAAGGAAGTCGCGCGCACCGGACAGTCGATCGAGGGCATCCTGGTCAAAAGCGGGGTCGTGAACGAGGAAGACCTCGCGAGCGCGAAGGCCTCTTACCTCGGGGTCCCCTACATCGATCTGACCAATTACGAGCTCGACCGCTCTCTCGTCAAGTTGATCCCCGAGAGCGACGCGAGAAAGTACGGGGTCATCCCGCTTTTTACGACCGGGAAGACGATCTCGGTCGGCATGGTCGATCCCCAGAACATCGTGGCGCTCGATCACGTCCGCACGATCACCAGTTACGACGCGGTCGACCCGGTTTTCATTTCCAAAGCGGGATTCGAAAAGGCGTTCAATGTTTATTATCGGGCGTTCGGCTCGGTAGACGATATCGTCAAGTCCATTGAAAAAGAACACACGGCCGCCGAGGGGTCGGCCGCGTCCGAGATCACGGAACAAACCCCTGTTAGCAAATTGGTCGACAGCCTTTTCTCGCGGGCCATCCAATTTCGCGCTTCCGATATCCATATTGAACCCGAGGAAACGATCGTTTCGGTCCGGTACCGGGTGGACGGGATGCTGAAGCAGGTCACGACCTTTCCCTCCTCGGTGCTTCCCGCGGTCGTGTCGAGGGTCAAGATCCTCGGGGGCATGGACATCACCGAAACACGGAAACCGCAGGACGGAAAGATCCACACGCAACTCGAAGGGAAAGACCTGGACATCCGTGTTTCCAGTTTTCCGACGGTTTTCGGCGAGAACGTGGTCATGCGGCTTTTGGACAAGCGGGCGATGGTGCCGAACCTCCTCGAATTGGGTTTTTCCCGGAACACGCTTGAGGTTTACACCCGGCTTATCGGGAAACCCTACGGGATCATATTAGTGACGGGACCGACCGGCAGCGGTAAAACGACCACGTTGTACGCATCGCTTTCCAAGATCAATACCGAGGACAAGAACATCGTCACGATTGAGGACCCCGTGGAGTTCGTGATCCCCCGGATCCGTCAGACCCAGGTCAACGTGAAGGCCGGGATCACGTTCGCCGGAGGGCTTCGCGGTTTTTTACGCCAGGACCCCGATATTATGATGGTCGGGGAGATCCGGGACCGTGAAACGGTCGAGATCGCGATCCAGGCCGCCCTGACGGGACACCTGGTCTTTTCGACGCTTCACACGAACGATTCGTCCGCGGCCCTGACCCGTTTGGTCGATATGGGGGTCGAGCCTTTTCTCATCTCAAGTTCGGTGATCGGTATTCTGGCGCAGCGCCTCGTGCGTCTTAATTGCACCAAATGCCAAGAACCGTATGCGCCGCCGGCGGCGGTACTTGAAAGCGTTGGGATCTCCGCGAACTCCGGGTTGATGCGCGGGAAGGGCTGTGCCCGCTGCAATCAAACCGGTTTTATGGGACGGACCGGGATCTACGAGCTGATGAGCATGACCGAGGAGATCAAGGTGATGGTCGATGAACGGCGGTCATCGAGCGAGATCCGAAAAAAAGCGATCGACCAGGGTCTTAGGACCTTGAGGCAAGACGGGCTCGAAAAAGCCTTGCGCGGGATCACGACGCTGGAGGAGGTCCTGCGCGTCACCGAGATCGAATAATGGAGTCCACTTTTCACTATAAGGCCCGGGACAAGTTCGGCGCGATCGTCAACGGAGTCACCACCGCCGCCGATCCTGTAGCGGTTGCCTCGCAGCTCAAGCAAAAAGGGTGGACCCCGCTTGAGATTGGAACAAAACCGCGTGCGTTTCCGGTCGGCCTGGCCACAAGGATCCGCGGCCTCAAGATCGCCGATGTCAACGCTTTCACGCGTGAATTTTACACCCTGCATAAAGCCGGTTTGACCGTTCTCGCTTCCCTCGAAGTGATCAGCGAACAGGACCGGAGCAGTCCGCTGCACAGTGTGGCCCAGGGCCTACTGAAAAATATCCGCGGAGGCGCGAGCATCTCGGAAAGCCTCGCGCGGTATCCGAAGGCCTTCAATGCCCTCTATGTCAGTATGTTCGAGGCGGGCGAAGCCTCTGGGCGTTTGGAGCAGGTGCTTAAACGCCTTGTGGAGCTGGGAGAAGGGGAAGAAAAACTTCGCATGCGGATCAAGGCGGCGCTTCGATACCCGCTTATCGTGGTGATTGCGATCTTCGGGGCCTTTTTATTTTTAACAAATTTTATTATTCCGCGTTTCGCCCAACTGTTCGCTTCCCGGAACGTTGTTTTGCCCCTTCCGACCCGCCTTTTGCTCGCGGTCCATTACGCTATGGCCCACTACGGTTGGTTGATCGCGCTTTTGACCGTTGTCGGCCTCTGTGTTTTTTTTCGGGCGAAACGGACCCCGGGGGGAAAACTTCTTTGGGACCGGTTTATGCTCAAGTTACCGGTGTTCGGTCCGTTAATCCTTATGGCCGAAATGGCTCGTTTTTCGCACATGATGGCCCTGCTCGTACAAAGCGGTGTTCCGGTGACGCGGTCCCTTGAGATCGCCCGCAAAAGCGCGGACAATAATGTGATCGCGAACGCGATCGAAGTGATCCGTAAAGGCGTGACCGGAGGAAGCGGGATCGAACAGCCGATGCGGGAGACGGGGGTTTTTCCGCCCGCCGTTATCCGCATGGTCAGGGTCGGGGAGGAGACCGGGAAGATCGACGAGTTGCTTTTGAGGGTTTCCGAGTACTATGATATGCAAGTGGATTATCGGGTGAGCAATCTGATGGTGTTGATCGAACCGGCACTGATCGTCTTGTTGGGCGGCATGGTCGGGGTCATGGCCCTCGGGATGTTTCTGCCGATGTGGAATATGATCAGCCTTTTCCGTTCCTGATGGGGACCGAGGAGGCTTTAAAAAGGAGAACGCGATGAAAAAAAGTCTCAGAGGTTTTACGCTGATCGAGTTGATCATGGTCATCGTTCTTTTAGGGCTCTTGGCGGTGGTGGCGATCCCCAAATATTACGACCTCCAGACGGACGCGAAGGACGCGGCCGAGAAAGGGGTGGTGGGGGCGGTCCGTTCGGGGATCTATACCTATTACGCGAAGAACAAAGCCTATCCGGCGGACTTGGACGGGTATGCTGCCGGTGCCTGTTCCTCCACGATCAAGTGTTTTGATACCGTTCTTGATCAGGGAGGTGTCCAGCAGGATTGGACCAAGGCGAGCGGGACCACCTACACGGGACCTACGGGCACGACTTACACGTATACGGCCGCGACCGGGGCGTTTGTCCAATAACCGCGTAACCGCCGCGGAGGAAAAAAGCCGGCCTTTTTTCTTCATGCGATTCGTGCTGTGTTTCTAGGGGACGGCGTCCCGGCGGCGCCGTCCCCGGTGTTTTCAAGGAGGTCGATTGAACCGCAGGGGTTTTGCATTGGCCACCGTGCTCCTCATTATCGTGGTCGTTCCCATTGCCGTTTTCTCCATCACTTTTTTCATCACAAGTTCCGTCACCCGCTATGAAACACAAACGCGGTCACTGCGGGCGTTGTACCTCGCCCAAGCCGGTCTTCAAAGATCCTTTTTTAATATCGAATCCACGGGGACGCCGCTACCGGTCGCCGATTGGGATGCCGCGAACCGAATCAGCGTTACGCTGGTGGCGCAGTGTCCGGGCGTCTATCAGCTGCGTTCGACCGGCACTTCCCTGGAGTCCGGAGACTCGGTGTCGCGCACGCTTTTCGCCCAGTATGACGCAGCCGCGAATCGTGTGACCCTTTACCTGGAAAGCGATGGCACCGGCATTCCGCCTCCGGTCTGCTGTGATCAGTTCGCTTGGCCTTTCAGCGAAGGCGTTGGTTTTTTGACGGGTACGGTGCCTTATCAGGGCGTCCTGACGCCATCGAACGCGAACGGGCCGGCGTGGGTCGCAGGTCGCGTAGGGACCGCGCTGCGATTCAATCAAGCCGCCGTGCATAATTATGTGACGGTCCCCGATGCCGCAGGTCTGGATCTTTCGAGTCAGGGAACGACCATGGCCTGGATCTACTTTACGGCTCAAGTCACCAACAATACCGGTATCCTCCACAAAGGAAACCTGTCAAATGAAAATGACGAGGCTTACGGACTTGTCATCACCCGGGTTGGCGCCAACCGGCGCGTTTCGATGGTGCTTCGTGACGAAGGGGGAGTAAGGCGGGTCCTGACCCCCAATAGGAACCTCGCGCTCAACGCGTGGCACCATGTGGCCGGTATGTGGGGCCCCTCGGGCGTGAGTGTTTATATTGACGGGGAGCTTGCCAGGAACAATTCGACCGTTTACACGGCACGGTCAACGGCTGGGGCACTGCTGATCGGAACAAGGGCGGCGAACAATGCGACAACGCGTTTTGTCGGGGTGATCGATGAAGTCTACGTCTATGCCTGTGAACGGACCGCGCAAGAGGTCCTGGACTATTACAATGCGACCCGACCTTAACCCGGATGTGAAGATCCTTCGTCGGGGGGTCACGCTGGTCGAACTGGTCATGGCAATCGCGATCCTTGCGGCGATTGCGATCCCCATGGGGCTGATGATCGCCGAGCAGGTCCGGGGGATGATGACGGCTTCGGACCTGGCCGCGGCGGGGAACCTGGCGCGTTATGAAATGGAAAAGCTCAACAATCTTCCCTTTGAAAGTATCGCGAGCGGCTCATCGGTTTATCCCGGTTACGTTTACGATGTCAGCCGCACGGTTACGACGACCGAAGGGGCGGCGGGAGCGGCGCTCAAAGACATCACCGTGACGGTCAATCGCCCGGGGGAGGCGACCCCGTTGACGACCCTTTATTCATCGATCGCTGACAACGTGACTTACTCATCATGAACGGGCGCGGGATATCGCGGGGTTTTACACTGATCGAGATCATCATGACGGTGATGATCGTGTCCTTGGTCACGGTCGGAAGTCTTTACCTTCTGCCCCAGGTGCTCAAGAACACGTTTTATTTGCCGAATCAAGTACAGGCGGATATGGTGGCGGCGAGTGCTTTGGAGACCCTGGTGGAAGGGGATGCTTCCGTTCGCGGTCTTCGGTTCAGTAGACAGATCACGACGGCGGGGTCCAACACGGTGGCATTCGAGGATCAAGACGGGGAGGCCGTGCAGTTCCGTTTGGATGTCGGCGCCGGATTGCTTTATCGCAGGGTCGCAGAGGGACCTGAAGAGATCGTCCCTTATTTCATGCCGCCGGCGATGACGTTTGAAGGGATCGACGGTCGGCTTTTTAGCTATTATGACGCTTCCGATCTGAGCACGGCGGATGCCGCCGCCGTACGCCGCATTGATATCCATTTACGGGCCAAGGACGGGGCGGGCTCTTTTGATGCCATGGAAGGGCGAAGCCGACAGAGCACTTGTATTAAAGTCAACAGATACGCTTAACGGGGTCGAAGAACATGACGCCAATTTTATCGGTCGAGATCGGAAGCCGCCGGATCCGGGCGGTGCTGTTGGGCAAAGAAGGAGGCACGCTTTGGATCATCAAGGCCGCGGATGCGGTCCTGCCCCCCTCGGAAGACCCCGCGATCGCGAGCGTCAAATTCTTACGGGACTTTGTGAAGCAAAACCGTGTTGGGACCCGGAAGGTTTTTCTCACGGTCTCGGATCCCGATATGGTGATCGTCAAGAACGCCTTCCTGCCTTTTATGCCGGCCAAAGAGATCGCGGCCGCGACGGGTTGGGTCGCCCGGGAGGAAGGTGTGGCACGCGAGGGGCACGATTTTTTCAACTATAGCGTGGTCAAGGAATACGAAGGGGATGACACGGCCCGTAAGATCGTCGTGCTTTACACTGTCGTGGACCTTGAAAAGTTGAAGGGTTACCTGGACGCTCTCAAAAGAGCCGGCTACGAGGTGGCACAGGTCGGCGCTGCCCCGTTCGATTACGCCAAAGTTTTGTCGTGCTACGGGTCCGGGCCCGCATCCCAGGCCGTCCTTGATATGGGTCACGACCACACCCTGCTTGCCGTCTACCAGAACGGAAAAACGATCTTTTGCCGCAGCATCGCGTTTTCGCTCACCAAAGTCAAAGCCGCCTTAAATGACCCTCTTTTTTTGGGGGCCTTGCACGGCACGGCCGAAGCCGATCCGGAGATCGACAAGGCATTGAGCGCGTATGCTATCCCTGCGGATAATGCGGTGTCGGAGACCAGGGATAACCGGAGTTCCCAGTTCTTTGCATTGGTCCGCCCCCAGCTCGAGACCCTGGTACGGGAGGTGCGTTACTCCCTGCTGTACTTTATGACCCACTACAGAGAGGACAAACTGGCCACGGTTTTTTTAGCCGGTCATGGCGCCGCGATCAAAGGCCTCGAGGCACTATTGGAAAAGGAGCTGGGTGTAAAGGCTCATACTCTCACCTTGCCCTCGAAGATCCGTAGCCGTTTGGCGGACGAGGATGAGGGCGAAGGTTCCTCGGGCCAATATCTGGGCGCCGTAGCGGGTGTTTTTGCGTCAAGCGAAACGGTGGACTTCATGCCACTGGATTTCAAGAATTTAAAGATGGAATCACTGCAACGACGGGCCCTGCTTTTTGCGACCGTGCTTCTAACGGGCTTGCTTGCCACGGCGATTTTTTTCACAAACATGCAGACGTTTTTTTTAAAAGAACGGCTGACGATCGCGGACCGCCATCTGAAGATGTTGGGAAGGGCCGGCGAAATGGCGGGGGAGGTCTACCCGCGTGTATATCTAGCAAGCGAAATCGATCGTGCCACCATACCACCCGACAGACTTTTGCGTCTAGTCGCACACCTTCTCCCCGAAGACGTGACGGTGAAGCGGTTTTTCCTGGACGTTTCCCGGAGACGATTGGAGTTGGACGTAACGGTGCTACAGTCCGAGCTTGAGCGTGGGTCCGCGGTCCGGGATCTTACCGCGCGGCTGAAGGAAACGGGCTTTTTTTCGGCTGTTCGCACGGCCGTTCGGGATGATACGTACGGGATCGAGGGGGATTTTCGCCATGATTAGGGTTCAAAAGGGAAAGGTGACGTTAGCGCAGGGGGTGATCGTCGCGTGGGCCGTCGCCCTATGCTTCGTGTCTTGGCTTATTCTCCATGGGGCTTATAAACCCTTGCGGGCTCAACTGGGCGCCATAGAAGAAAAGGTGTTCGTTGCAGAAAACAAGCTGGAGTGGCTGGGGCCGATCCTTGAGGAACTGAAGGACCCGGCACGTGTAACGGATTATTTGTCTCAAAAGGCGCAGGAATTGAACCGCAAGTTTCCGGATTCGGAGCAGCGGTCTTTGGTCCTTCTCGCCCGATACGCGCCCAAATTCCGCGTTCAAGCGGTCCGGATCCAGCCCGAGCCTTCCCAGGTCTTTAGGGACGGCCGCCACAAGGAGGTCTTGGTGGACCAGACCCCATGCGCCTATGTTTATACTCGGATGAAATTGAAAGCAGACTACAAGAATCTGGTCAAATATTTTGAAGCGTTGAACAAGGTCCTCCCGGCTTACTTTTCATTGGAGAAGCTGGAGATCACGGATCGTGCTCCCGCCTCACCCCGCCTTGAGGCGGAAGCGGACTTGGCCCTTTATTTTTTGGAGCGATAATGCGAAAAAAAGACATGATCGAGCTTGGGATCACCGTGATGCTGGGGGTCGTTTTGCTTATGGCAAGCGTTCCGTTGATCCAGAGGGCAAGAACGCCGCCCGGTTCTCAGCGCGGGAGCGTTCCGAAGAATGTCCCCGAGGGAATCACGGCCAGGCAGACGCCCCGGCATTCCCTCCAGCGGAAACCGGTCGACGGAGAAAAATTCATCAACCGGTTCCGAATGGTGACGGAGGCGTTACCGCTTGAGCGGGATCCGTTCGCTTTAGGCGGACAGGAATCTCGGGACATCCGAACGGTACTGCCGCTAAATGGTATCCTGTGGGACGAGGCGTCCCCGATGGCGGTCGTTGGCCCGGATCTTCTCAAGGAAGGCGATGTGACGGGACGATTTAAAGTCGTTAAGATTCATCCCACAAAGGTCGTTTTTCAAGACGGGAGTTCGCAATTCGAAGTCCTCTGGGATCAAAAAGAGTAAGGCCCTCGAGCATCGATGTAGCGGGCCGGCGGGATAACAAAGAAATAATCGATCGGTGGCGTTTTAGGATGGGGGGATCATGAAGGTTCATGCGGGTTCTGTGGCGATGGTCGTGTTCATGATGGTTTTGCTTCCTTCGGGTCAGGGGGCCGGGGCGTCTCTCAGCAGCTTAAAGTTCAAGGACACGGAAGTGACAACCGTGCTCAAGGCGATCGAAAAAAAAGCCGCTCAGGAGGGGAATACGGTCAACATCGTGACGACCCCGGAGGTGTTTGGGCTCGTGACCGTGGACCTGGAAAACGTGGACTGGAAGACGGCGTTGAAGATCATCCTCAAAATGTACGACCTCGGGTATCTCCAGGACGGCAACATCCTGACGGTCTCCACCCTCGAGAAGATCCAGTCGGATCAGAAAAAAGAAGATGACGCAATCTTCTCCGCGGGGGGCATGAAAGTCGAAGCTTTCAAATTGAAGTATGTGGAGGCCGCGGATGCCGCCAAAATGATCCAGCCGTTCCTTTCCAAGGACGGGAAGGTCTCGGTCCTTGACGTTGTGAACAAGCAGGGGTGGGGATTCTCGGCGACGACAAGCGGCATGACCCATGTGGGAAACCTTTCATCGGGCACCGGTTACACGACGCCTTCGCAGCCTTCGGATACGGTCAGAAGGACGAGGACTAAGATCCTCGTGGTCTCGGACACCCCGGTCGTGGTCCGGCAGGTCGCGAAGCTTCTCCAGGAGATCGACGTTTCGCCGAAGCAGGTCCTGATCCGAGCGATCTTGCTGGAGGTGGAGAGGAAGAAGGCCTTTGACCTTGGGCTGGATTTCGGGATAACGGATGACGTGCCGACATCCGGGACGATCCTGAACAAGGATTTCAGTCTCGGGGCCGCGAGCCGTTACAACA
>JAHQRI010000046.1 GCA_019052695.1 Candidatus Omnitrophota bacterium | reverse complement strand
GCGGCGGGGGCGAACATTTCTGCTGGACGGGGCGCACAATCCGATCTCGGTCCGGCAGCTTGTTGTTGAATTGTGCCGAAGGCCGGAGATGAAGAACGCGTGGCTCATTTTTGGAGCCATGCAGGACAAGGACACCCGGACAATGCTTGAGACCCTGAGCCGTTTCTTCGCGACAGTGATCCTGGTGCGGGCGGGCAATCGACGCGCGAAAACGTTGGGGCAGCTTCTTGCGGAATCAAAAGGGCTTTTCAAACGGATCTTGCCAGTCCAGAATACCCGCGAAGCGATCGATCGGATGACAAAAATCCCGGGGCCGAAGGTCCCGGCGGTGGTCACCGGGTCGTTCTACCTTGTGGGGGAAGCCAGGAAACTTTTAAAAGGCAGGCGGTGAAGGAAAAAGGACCGTGAGCGGCTTCTTGTCTTTCCCGAGCCGACTTTGATCACCCGTTATTCTTTTCAGAAGACCTTATGCCAAGGATCGATTTAGAGGACACCATCGTCGCTGTCGCGACACCGCTCGGAGAGGGAGGGATCGCCGTGATCCGCGTGAGCGGTCCCGAGGCGCTTGAGGTGGTGCGCCCTTTTTTTCTTGTGCCCGATGGTTCTGGGCCAGGTGTTTTTAAAGCGAACACGGTCCGTCAGGGAAAATTCACGGACCCCGCCACGAGGAAGGTCGTGGACCAAGTGCTTTTAACCGTTTTTAAAGCGCCGCATTCCTACACAGGACAGGACGTTGTGGAGATCAGTTGCCACGGCGGGTTGGCGGTAACGAAACGCATTCTCAACATGCTCCTCGGGAATGGAGCGCGGTCCGCGGAACCCGGCGAATTCACAAAGAGGGCCTTCCTTAACGGGAAGTTGGACCTGACCCAGGCGGAGGCGGTGCTCGACTTGATCCGCGCGAAAAGCAGCCGTTCGTTGGACATCGCCGCCCGGCAATTGTCCGGGGGGCTCTCCGGGACCCTGAAGGCCTTGAAGGACGAACTGGTAAGGCTTCTCGCTTACCTGGAGGCCTCACTTGATTTTCCGGAAGAAGAGATCGAACGTGACACGGAGGCGGGTATTCAAGACCGGGTCCGCGGGATCAAAGAAAAGGTCCGTTCCCTGATCGACGGTTTTGACAAGAACCTTTTGATGCGGGAAGGCATTCTGGTGACGTTTGCGGGAAAGCCGAACGTCGGAAAATCCTCGCTTTTTAACGCGTTGCTCGAGCGTGACCGCGCGCTTGTCTCCGAGATCCCCCACACGACGCGGGACCATCTGGAAGAGCCGCTTGAGATTCAAGGCTTCTATGTCCGGTTACGGGACACGGCGGGGCTAGGTTCTACGCCGCAACACCCTCTTGATAAACTCGGGATGGAAAGGACGATGGAAGCGCTACGGGAGAGCCGTGCCGTATTGTACGTGGTGGATGGGGCCGGAGGGCTGGATGACGCGGACCGGGACGTTTTTCATAGGATCCCTCCCGGGAAAAAAACAATAGTGCTCATGAATAAAGCGGACCTTCCGATGAAGATAGGGACGGAGGCATTGGAGACCCTGACGGGAAGTCGGGGCTGGATCCGCATCTCTGCCCATACGCGCGAAGGGTTCAAAGAACTCGAACGGCGCATAGCCGTTTTTTTGGAAGGAGAAACGATCGAAGAGGGGGAACAACTCACACGGATGAGGCATAAGATCGCCGCGGCGAAGGCCTTCGAAGCTTTAGAGCGGGCAGAAAACTCTTTTCGGGAAAAGGTCTCGTTCGAATTTGTGACGGTGGATCTTCGCGCCGCTCTGGATGCCCTCAAGGAGTTAACGGGCGAGGTCTGCACGGAGGACCTTTTGGATGCTATCTTTTCAGAATTCTGCATAGGGAAATAAATGGCTGACGAAGAACTGGTCGAAACCACTGAAAAACTGTTCACACGGACAAGGTTCCGCGAATATCGGGACTGGGTACGGACCATTATCTACCTGGCGGTCATCGGTATTTTCGTCTTTCTTTGCTGGACCCAGAAGTTGGACCGTCTCGAGAACATTGTCCTCGACAATCTCATCAAATATGCCGCACCCCACCGGGGCCATCCGTCGATCGTGCTTTTCAAGATCTCCCAGGAGACCCTGACCGAGATCGGGAGCTGGCCCTGGCCGCACCGTTACCACGCGGTGATGGCGCGGCTTTTGGATGAATGGAAGGCCGCTGCGGTCCTTTTTGATTTTACGTTCGAAAATCAAACATTGCCTCAGGACGACCTTGATCTGGAACAGGTCCTGGCGCGGATCAACACCCCTCTTTATCTGCCCGTCGATCTGAGGCCCCGGAAAGAAAGAAAATTCTGGATCCATGGCATGCCGGTCGTGTTGGATAAGGACGAGGAAAGATTAAACTGGGTCCACTCCTTACCCGCGTTCGAACAGAAAGTGAAGGCCGTGGGTCACCGGAAGTTGGCATCGGATGCGGACGGTATTCTGAGACGCTTTGAACCTTTTTTGACCGCGAACGGCGAGACCCACCCGTTCGTGGCGCTACCCCTGGCGTATGACTTTTTAGGGAAGCCGGTGCCCCCCGCGTCGATGTGGAAATCCCTTGCGGATCCCAAGGGCAAGGTCTTGATCCCCTGGGTGTGCCGGTGGGACGAGGGTTTCGCCCACTACAATTATGCGGACTTGATCCATAGTTTTTATGCCATCCAGAAAGGCGCCACGCCCATGATCACTCCCAAAGAGATCGAGGGGAAGATCTGTATCGTCGGCATCGTGGCGGAAAGCGACGCGAACATGAGAACGACGCCCCTCGATGTGTCTTACCCTTCGCTGGGGGTCTACGCGCAAGTCGTCCATAGTGTCCTGACCGGGAACTGGATCCGCCCGGTCCCTCCGTGGGTCAACAGCCTTTGCTTGTTGGGGATCGGGCTTCTCACGTCCTTTTTTTTCTTGCTCCTGCGGCGTACCCCGTCGTTGCTCGCCGGACTTCTCTTGGGGCTCGGATGGCTTTTTTTCTGTTTCGTGGCTTTTCTGAAAGCACAGCTATGGTTTTCAATGGTCTATCCCGCTCTTTTGATCCTCTGCCTGTTCGCCCTTTCCGCGGTGTATGTGCAGATCACGGCCACGAGCGAAAAGTCGCAACTCTTCCATCTGGCCACGCGGGATGGGTTGACGGACCTTTATGTGATCCGTCATTTCCGGTTGATCATGAACCAGATCGTCCGTGAGGCGAACATCCGTAAGGAACCGCTTTCCGTCGTGCTTTTCGATATCGATGATTTCAAAAAGATCAACGATACCTACGGGCATCCCGCCGGGGACATGGTCCTCAAAAAAATCGCCGTGATCCTCCGGACCTACATCCGCAACCGACGCCCCTTCCGGGAGATCGATTTCGCGGCGCGCTACGGGGGGGAAGAGTTCATCGTCATGCTCCGTAAGGCGAGTCTCCGGGCGGCCTCACAGGTTGCGGCCGAACGTCTTCGGAAAAAAGTGGAAAGCGAGAAGTTTGAATGGGAGGGAAAGATGATCCCGGTGACGGTCAGTCTCGGTGTGGCCTCCCTGCACCCGGGGGAGAACATCCCGGACCCCATGGTCCATCGCGCGGACGCTGCGCTTTACGAAGCCAAGAGGGCTGGGAAGAACTGTGTCTTCGTCGAAAAAAGCTGATCGCGCGGGGGCCGCTTTAGCGCCTTGACCAACTCCTGAGAAAACAATAAACTCTAGCGCGCGGCATGCAACGCGTAGCGGAAAAAAGTTTTAGCGTTGAGCGCTGCGCATGTTGCGCCGCACTGTTTTTGCGGAGAGGTGGCAGAGCGGTCGAATGCGGCGGTCTCGAAAACCGTTATCCTCGCAAGGGGATCATAGGTTCGAATCCTATCCTCTCCGCCATTTATTTTATTGGCCGGGACGGCCAAAGCTTCAGGATAGGAACTCGCCTTAAGCTCTCACGGATCTCGGGGCATTCCGAGGGGCATGGCGCGGCATTCATCCAAACGGGAAGGTTGATCGATGAAAGTCCTGTTCGTGACCCGGGAGGGCTGTCATCTGTCCGGCGCGAGGGTCCGCTGTTACAATTTTGCGCGGGAGCTTACTAAACACGGGATCGAAGCGAGCGTTTTTTCGTTCGCCGAAAACTTGGGTGCGGCATGCGGTGAGCGCGAGCTTGGAATGTCCGCTTTCGAAAGGTTGCGGCTGAACGCCCGCGCTCTCCTCCCTCTTTTTAAAGAACCCCGGGAAACGCTTTTTGTCCTCCAGCGCGTAAATTACCATGTTCTGGCCCCTCTTTTTGTCGCGGCGCTCAAAAAAAATCGATTCCTCTTGGATTGCGACGACTGGAACATCCGGGAAGACCCGGTCTACCATTTTGGTTTTTATCCGAGTTCAAAGATGGAAGGTCTGACCCGTTGGATCGCGCGGCGGGCCGCGCGATGCCTCGCGGCGAGCGTTTTTCTGACGGATTACATCAAGCAATGGAATCCCAGGACGAATTACCTTCCCACGGGCGTCGACACGGAACTTTTCCGTCCCCAGCCCAGACCGGAAAGTTCGCGGATCGTTTTTTCTTGGACGGGTACGGCCTATCATCCCGAAATGGGAGAGAATCTGCGATTTTTATTGGATTGCTTCAGCGCTGTCGCGGACCGGTACGGGCACGTTTTTTTGAGTTTCGTGGGGGCGGGACGGTATTACGAAGCGTTTAAACGGGAGGTTTCAGAAAGCAAACATGGGGACAGGATCGAAGTCCGTGATTGGATCGCTCCCGATAAGGTTCCGGAGTATCTTCTTCAAACCGATGTCGGCCTTCTGCCGCTTATCCAGCACACCAAATTCAATTGCGCTAAAAGCCCCACAAAATTATTTGAGTTCATGAGCATGGCACGGCCTGTGGTCTGCAGTGACCGTGGCGAGGCGTCCCTTGTGGTCCGTGACGGGGAGAACGGGCTGCTGGCCCGGGACCGCGAGGAGTTCGTTTCCGGTATGTGCCGTTTGGTCCGAGATCCCGCCCTGAGGGAGCGCCTCGGCCAAAAAGCCCGTGAGGAAATCGAAAAGTATTATTCCCTCAAGGCGTTGGGAGAAAAGCTTGCTGTGATCTTGAAAGACCTGTGAGGGAGGCGGAATGCTTTCGGTCGTAATCCTTACGTGCAATAGCCGCAAGCACATCGCGACCTGCCTGGATGCCGTTCTCGTTCAGAGCGCCCCTGATAGTGAAGTTATTGTCGTCGATAACGGATCGACCGACGGAACGAAAGAGCTGGTCCGCGACCGCGGGGCCCGGGTGCGACTCATTGAGAATCCTGTCAACAGGGGGGCGAGCGGGGCCAGGAACCAGGGGATCGAGAATAGCTCGGGGGAATGGGTGCTTACCCTGGATTGCGATGTGGTGCTGGGAGAAGGTTTTCTGGAGCGCTTTCGTGAAGCCTCTGAAAGTCTCTCCGTGGACACAGGTATGGTTCAGCCTTGCGTGTTGGATTGGGACGGCAGAACGGTCTACTCCCAGGGCATTTATCTTTCTCGGTTACGGCGGTTTTTCGACCTGAATCGCGGTAAGCACACTTGTGTGTCCCCGGATGCTGGGAGGAAGATCATCGGGCCCTGCTCGGCCGCGGCTTTCTACCGAAGGAGCATGTTGGAGGCGCTCAAGGAACGAACGGGTTATTTTGACGAACGTTTCTTTTTTTTGGTGGAAGACGCGGATTTGGCCTGGCGCGCGAAACGGGCGGGATGGAAGGTGGCTTATTTTGCGGCATGTGTTTGTTTCCATGCCGGGAACAGCTCGTCAACGGACCCGAAATTACGACAATATCTGTCTTGGAGGAACCGCCGCTGGATGGTCGCCAAGAACGAGGGCTTTTGGGGGAAATGGGCCCTTGTGGTGATCGCTTTCCCCTATGAATTGACGCGAATGCTTTGGATGACGATCACCAACCCCTGCTTTCGCGCAGGTTCCCGGAAGTGAGCTTGTCCTCCACGCGGGGGCTTGAAGGGGCGTGCAAAGACCCTCTTCTTTGTTATAATCGCTCCTCCAGCTCAGGCAAAGGGCCCTCGTTTTTATGGAACATATTTTAATTACCGGAGGATGCGGGTTTATTGGATCGCAACTCGCGGTCGACTTTGCTTCGCAAGGTCATCGCGTCACGGTCTTCGACAACCTCAGCCGATGCGGTTCGGAAATTTTGCTAAAAAAAAGGATCGTGCCAAAGGGCATTCGGTTCGTTCGCGGCGATGTTCGGGACCCGGAAGGTCTCGGGCGCCTTCGGGGGCCGTTCTCCCTTTTGATTGAATGCAGTGCAGAACCGTCGGTCCTGGCGGGGGCGCAAGGGCGAGGTGCCCGCCGTCTCCTGGATATTAATCTACAAGGGGCCCTTCATTGTTTTGAATGGGCCCGGGAACGAAAAGTCCCCGTTATTTTTTTATCGACCTCCCGCGTCTACCCTTATGATCGATTGAATGCGAGCCGCTACCGGGAAACGCCGACCCGCTTCGAATGGAGCGGAGGTTGCGACGGAGTGAGCGCTCGCGGCGTCTCGGTGAACATGCCGCTTCGGGGGGTCCGTTCGCTTTATGGCGCGAGCAAACTGTGCGGTGAACTGATCCTTCGGGAATATGCCGTCCAGTACGGACTTCCGGCGATCATCAACCGGTGCGGGGTGATCGCAGGCCCGTGGCAATTGGGTAAGATAGACCAGGGGGTTTTTACGCATTGGTTGACCCGGCACTATTTTAAGCGGCCGTTATCTTATATCGGGTTCGGAGGGACGGGGAAGCAGGTCCGGGACCTTTTGCATGTGCGGGACCTTTCAGTGCTTATCGCGAAGCAGGCTCGTTGCCTTTTCAACGGCAGGCCTGTTTTCCGCGGCGAGATCTTCAATGTGGGAGGGGGGAAAACGTCCAGCCTGTCGTTACGGGAAACCACCTCGATCTGCGCGGAATTAACGGGGAATACTCTGAGGATGGGCCGCGTGAAAGCAAACCGCCCCGCCGACGTGATTTGGTACATCACGGACAACGGCCGGACTGAGCGGCTTTTCGGATGGGAACCCCGGGGGTCTGCTCGGAATATTCTGGAAGACACTTTCGTTTGGTTGCGGGATAATGAGCCCGTTTTAAAGGGTCTTTTTTCGAAATAAAAAATGAGAGTGGGACGAGGCGCAGCATGAAGATCGCTTTGATCACAGGGGTGGCCGGGCTGGTGGGGTCTGACGCGGCGCGTTTTTTTCACGCCCGGGATTTTTCCGTCGTGGGCATCGACAACGGGATGCGGGAATATTTTTTTGGGGAGGACGGAAGTGTCCGGGGCAATCTGGAGTCACTGCTCCGGGAATGTCCGAACGTGACGAATGATCCGGTCGATATCCGCGATGCCGGGGCCGTCCGCCGTATTTTTTCGGAACATAATCGGGATATTGCGGTGGTCGTCCATAACGCCGCTCAGCCCAGTCATGATTGGGCCGCCCGGGAACCGCAAACCGATTTTGGGATTAACGCGGTGGGCACCTTGAATCTTTTGGAGGCTACGCGCCAGTACTGTCCGCAGGCTGTTTTTATTTTCTCTTCTACGAATAAAGTCTACGGAGATAACCCCAATCGTCTCCCTTTAGTGGAACTCGAGACCCGGTGGGAACTGGATCCCGGGCATGCGTACTATCCAAAGGGGATCGATGAGAACATGTCGGTGGACCACTGCGTTCACTCCGTTTTTGGTGCTTCGAAACTGGCTGCCGATATCATGGTCCAGGAATACGGCCGGTATTTCGGAATGAAAACGGGGATCTTTCGCGGCGGGTGCCTGACCGGGTCCCGTCACGCGGGCGCCGAACTTCACGGCTATCTGGCCTATTTGATGAAATGCGCCGTTACGGGGCGGGAATACAGGATCTACGGATGGAAAGGGAAACAGGTTCGGGACAATCTCCACAGCGAGGACCTGGCGAACGCCTTTTATCATTTCTATCAAAACCCGCGTTGCGGCGAAGTTTATAACATGGGGGGCGGCCGCGTCAGTCACTGCTCGATGTTAGAAGCGGTCCGCCTTTGTGAGAAGATCACGGGGAACAGCTTGAGAAAGGTCTATGTCGAAACACCTCGAGCGGGGGACCATATCTGGTGGGTGAGCGATGTTTCAAAATTCCAAAGCCACTATCCCGGCTGGCGCGTCACGAAGGGGACGGAAGAGATCTTGAAAGACATCTTTGAACAGAACCGGTCTTGTTGGGCCGCTAAAGTTTGAAAGGCCGCACTTTTCCGCGGAGAAGGCCCGCTCACAAGAAGCCCGGGACGGTCTTGGAGGCGCCGGACCAAAAGTCAGGGACGCACGTCACGGTACATTGAGTTTGCCTGTCTGTGGGGGCCTTGGCTGCTAAGAACTAGTTGAAAAACCGTTCTTTTTCCCCCATCATAACCTCCCTGACCTTCAACGGAACGGCAGTCTCTCATTCGAGGTATCCATGGAATATCTGATTTACGCGCGCAAGTTCAGGCCCCAGACCTTTCGGGAGATCGTCGGGCAAGAGACCATCACCACCACCCTTACGAACGCGATCCGTCAGGAACGTGTTCCGCAAAGTTTTCTCTTCTCGGGCCCCCGCGGGGTCGGCAAGACCTCGACTGCCCGCATCCTCGCGAAAGCGCTCAATTGCGCCAAGGGACCGACAACGGAACCCTGTGGTAAGTGCTTGTCCTGCAAAGAGATCGAGCAGGGGAACTCCATGGATGTGCTTGAGATTGACGGGGCGTCCAACCGGGGTATTGAAGAGATCCGTGATCTTCGGGAGACGGTGAAGTACAAGCCCTCCGCTGGGAAGTACAAGATCTACATCATCGATGAGGTCCACATGCTCACGGCGGAAGCCTTTAACGCGCTTCTCAAGACCCTTGAGGAACCCCCCGCCCATGTCAAATTCATTTTTGCCACGACGGAGTCCCACAAGGTTCCGTTGACCATCCTATCGCGCTGCCAGCGATTCCAGTTCAGGAGGATCCCCGTTCCCGAGGTTGTCGAGAAGCTCGAGGCGATCGTTCAAAAGGAAAAATTGAAATGTAGCAAGAACGCCCTTTTCCTCATCGCGAAAGCGACGGACGGCGCTTTGCGCGATGCGGAAAGCTTGTTGGACCAATTGGCGAGCTTTTCCGAAGGCAAGATCAAAGAGGAGGACGTCCTCACGCTCTTGGGGCTCGCCTCTGACGAAACTTATTTGGCGGTCCTGACCGCGATCCGTGAAAAGAAGGGCGCTGAGGTCTTCTCGCTCGTCAAAAAGCTTTATGAAGAAGGGAGCGATCTCGCGCAATTCGCGAAAGGGCTTTTCGAGACGTTCCGTCATCTCCTGGTCCTCCGGACGGCCCCCGAAGCGGAACACCTGCTCGAAACCGGCAAGGAGATGGTCGCGCAACTCCGCAAACAGGCGGAAGGATTTTCTCAATCGGAGCTGTTACTCGCGCTCACGGTCCTTCAGAACCTTCAGGCTCAGTTGCGCCGTCCTGTGGCGTCTCCGAGGATCCTTGTTGAAGCCGCGGTTTTGAAACTCGTCTACCTTGACGGATTGAGGTCCGTGGAAGACCTTGCCCGTCAGTTTGGGAAAGAGGACAAAATGGTCCAGGCGCCGCCGCGGCCTCAGGGCCCTCCTGCTGAAAAAAAAAGCCATGATTCGATCCCCTCAGCGTCTAAAAGCGACGGGAACGGGGTTCCGCGGAACACGACGATAAGTCCGGGGGGACCGGGACCCCGCGGCGAGGGATCTTCCCCGGCCGCTCCGCGGAACAGCGTGACGCTCAATGACGTGGAAAAGGCATGGCCGCAGGTGATTGAATACGTGAAAGCGAAACGAATGTCAACCAGCCTTTTCCTGGCCGAAGCCGAGCCCGTGGAAGTGGACGGGATGACGATCGTGCTCGGCCTGCCTACGGAGTTCCGTTTTCACAAGGAAACACTGGAAAAAGAATCGAACAAGCAAGTCGTTGATGACGCGTTCGCCCAAGTTCTCGGAGTCAAGGTCAGAACCCAGTTCGTGGTGACCGAGAAGGAAGGGACTTTACGCGAAACCCCACGCGACGTGGCACCCGAGGCGGCCGAAGGGATGACGGATGTCGTGGCGCAGGCCCTGGAGATCTTTGATGGGGCCAAAGTGATCCGCAAGGACTGACCGGGAACCATGGGCGCTTACTCCGAGGTCATGACGAGGCTGGTCGCGGCCCTTTCCAAACTTCCGGGGATCGGGAAGCGTTCCGCTGAACGGATCGTGTTTCACCTTCTCAAAACCCGTCAAGAGGACGCCCTTGAATTGGGGGCCCTGATCAAACAACTCCGCGAACACGTCGTTTTCTGCGGTATTTGCCACAATTTTTCCGACCGGAAGATCTGTCACGTTTGCGGGGATCCCGGCCGCGACCAGGGGATCATTTGCGTCGTTGAGGATCCAAAGGACGTCGCCGCGATCGAAAAAACGGGGGATTTTCCCGGTGTTTATCACGTGTTGCTGGGGGCTTTATCGCCCTTGGATGGGATCGGGCCCGACCAAATCTGCATTCAGGACCTTTTGGAGCGCGTTAAAGCGAAAAAGGTCCGCGAGGTGATCCTTGCGACCAACCCCAACACGGAAGGGGACACGACCGCCCTTTACCTGGCCAAAGTCCTTGCGCCGCTCAAATGTAAGATCACGCGAATCGCTCGCGGCATCCCGGTCGGGAGCCATATCGAATACACAGATCAGGCCACGTTAGCCCGGGCGCTTTCTGGACGTCAGCCTTTATGATCCGCTCTTTCAAAGGGATCACGGCTTTGGTGACGGGGGCGTCTTCGGGGATCGGGAAGGCGATGGCGCGGCTTTTGGCCGCGGAAGGCGCGAACCTGGTACTGACGGCCCGAAGCCTTTCACGGCTGGAACAAGAAGCCCGGGACCTTCAAGACCGCTATGGGGTCCGGGTGCGGTCCTTTGCAGGCGACCTGAGCTGGCCGGAGATTCCCCTCAGGCTTTTTGAGTTCACGGAACAGCAGGGACTCGAGGTCGACCTTTTGGTGAATAACGCGGGGCTGGGGCATTATGGTCCCTTTGATGCCATGGACCCTCGGGAGGTCCGAGCGCTGCTTGATCTGAACGTCCAGGCATTGGTCTCGCTGACTTACCTGTTCCTTCCCGGAATGCTTCGTCGCGGGAAAGGCGGAGTCCTGAACGTGGCGTCGACCGCCGGTTTTCAGCCGATCCCGAACTTGGCAATTTACGCGGCATCGAAAGCTTTTGTCCTTAATTTTTCCGAGGCCCTTTGGTCCGAATGCAAGGGACGGGGTGTCCGCGTGTTCTGTCTATGCCCCGGCAATACCCTGACCCGATTCCATCAGACCGCGGGGATCGCCAAGAGTCAGATGTTTTTCAGCACTTCGGCCCCAGACGTCGCGAGGTTCGCGTTACGGAAATTCCTTCTGTCGGGAAGGCCCTCGGCGATTTTCGGTTTTTGGAACAAAATGATGATCTATGCGGAGCGGCTGGTCCCGCGACGGCTCACGGTCTTCATCACCGGTCTAATGTACCGTTCATGGGCCCGGAAGACGGGCTGACCCGCTCAATCGCTTGCGCCGCGGCGCGTCCTTGATTAGAATGTCCCCCGCTTTCATTCCCGGCGTCGTCCGGGCGGGCATAGCTTAATGGTAAAGTCCCAGCCTTCCAAGCTGGTCATGCGGGTTCGATTCCCGCTGCCCGCTTTGTTTTTTATGAAACAAATGCGGCGCCGTGACGGCGCAGAGTCAGCCGTCTACGGCGTTTGCGCGGGAATCGAAGGGAGCCCCGAAGACAAAGAGGACTGATGTCCTCTTTGTGGGGTGGGGGGCCGACCGGAGCGTAGCGGAGGCGCCGATTCCCGCTGCCCGCTTTTTTGATGCAAACAAACTTTCTCGCGTTCGTGATCATAGAAAGTATTCCCGCCGCGCAGGACACGGGTCATTGGCTATGAGAGGATTCAAGAAGCTTCTTTGGTGCATTGATTACTTCTTTTTCCGGGGCCTGGCGTCCGCGCTTTCGATCCTGCCGCTTCGCGTCTGTTACCGCATGGCCGATTTCTCGGGGATGGTGGCGTTCCGTGTTTTCGGGATCCGCCGAGGGGTCATCATGCAAAATTTGCGGTTGGCCTTCGGAGACGAAAAAAATGATCCTGAGCTTCTTGCGATCGGGGAAGCCTCCATGAGGAGCCTCGTGAAACTCGGGGTCGAATTTGTCCGGACCCCGCAGGTGTCCCGGGATCCGGAACGGTATCTTGAACCTCCGGACATGGCCCCCCTGTTAAACGCCGTGGCCGAATACGGGCATTTCATCGCCGTGGTCTCTCACTTCGGGAATTGGGAATGGCTGTCGATCCCGTTAAAACCCTTCGGATTGTTCGTGCACGCGGTCGGGCGTCCTTTGAAGAACCCCTATCTTTACCGTTACATCCGCAGGACGCGAGAGGCCGCCAACCTCAGGAACATCGACAAGTCGGGCGCTGTTCGGGCCTCCATCCAGGTGTTGAAGCAAAAAGGCGTTCTCGCGGCGCTCATTGACCAACATGAAAGTCGCGGGGCGGTCCGGGTCAAGTTTTTCGGACGCGAAGCCTCCACCAGTTCCTTGCCGGCCATGCTCGCTCTTAAATATGGCTGTCCGGTTCTGCCGGCCTTTTTTTACCGCAATGAGAGGGGGCGTTCAAAGATCCGTTACGGTCCCGTGTTCCCTCGGATCAGGACGGGCCGTTTTCGGGACGATCTTGTTGCCAATACCCAACAGTATGTTTCAAGGATCGAGGAGGAGATCCGGTTAAGGCCTGGGGATTGGCTCTGGGCCCATCGGCGATGGCGGTGATCGGGCAAAATGAATTTTGATCCGGCGGAGCCCTTCTAACGTCCTAACCTGCTATAAAATAAAGGGTTAAAGTGTTCCATTGCCGGGGCTGACCTCCTTCAGTCCTGAGAGGAGGGGACATTCATTGACTTTCTAAAAAATCACCCTATAATGATAGTCCATATTCGGAGCGTGCTCGAGAAGTGGGTTTTTGCCCACTTTTTTTTTTCGAAACGCCTGAATTGACCTGCCTTTGAACAAAGTCCTCATCCGAGAGGCTTGGTCCAAGCGACGGGAAAAGGGAAAAGGAGCCCATGTCACAGGATCTTCTCGCATCATTAGAGTACATAGAAAAGGAGAAGGGCATCTCCAAAGAGGCCCTTCTTGAGGCCCTCCGTCACGCTCTCCTTTCGGCCTGCCGTAAGACCTATCCGAGAAGGGCGAAGTTTTCGAGGTCCAGATCGATCCTCAGACATACCGCATCCTGGTGATGTGCGAAGGAAAAGAGATCCTCGACACCCGGT
>JAHQRI010000157.1 GCA_019052695.1 Candidatus Omnitrophota bacterium | reverse complement strand
TGATAAAATCATCCACCATGCCGCTGCCGAGAGGCCCCGGCCGGTAAAGCGCGAGCAAAGCGACCAGGTGCTCAAAGCGGCTCGGCCTCATTTTCTTCAGAAGATCCCGCATGCCCGAACTTTCAAGCTGAAAGATCCCGACCGCGTCCCCCCTGGCAAGCATCTCGTAGGTCTCCGGATCATCTTCGGGAAGGGCGCTAACGGGAACCGTGACCCCCTGTATTTTTTGAACGATTTTCACGGTCTCGTCGATCACCGTCAGCGTTTTTAACCCTAAAAAATCCATCTTGAGAAGCCCGATCTTCTCAAGGTCCTTCATCGTGTACTGCGTGCATATTTGATCTTCGGTCTTAAAAAGAGGCACGTGGTCAGTGAGGGGCACGTCCGAGATCACCACACCGGCCGCATGGATCGAAGCGTGACGCGAAAGCCCCTCAAGGGCCTGGGAGGTCTCGACAAGCTGGGCAACCCTGGGATCCGAAGCGACCAGGTCTTTCAGGTCCGCTTCCCGCTCCAAGGCCTGCTTCAGTGTGATCTTGAGCTCCATGGGGATCATCTTTGCGATCCTGTCGACTTCGGCGTACGGCAACCCCATAACGCGACCGACGTCCCGGACCACCGCACGGGCCGCCATGGTCCCGAAGGTAATGATCTGGGCAACGTTCTGGGTCCCATACTTGCGTTTGACATAATCGATGACCTCATCCCGACGCTCGTAACAAAAATCGATGTCGATATCGGGCATGCTGACGCGGTCGGGGTTGAGAAAGCGTTCAAAATAAAGGTGGTGCCGGATGGGATCGATGTCCGTGATCCGAAGCGCATAGGCGACAAGGCTCCCCGCCGCCGAACCGCGCCCGGGGCCGACCGGAATGCCCTTCTCCCGTGCAAAACGAATAAAATCCCAGACGATCAAGAAATAACTGATGTACCCCATCTTCGTGATAAGGTCGATCTCCCGCCGCAGTCTTTGGGTATAAGGCTCCGGGATGTCTCCGGCGAAACGTTCCTTCAGATTTTGAACGCATAATTCCTCAAAATATTGCTCTTGGGTCTTCCCCTGAGGGGGCGGGAATCGAGGCAAGAAAAGTTTGTGGAAGTCGAGCTCAAGATTACAACGTTCGGCGATCGCGACGGTCGTCCTGATGGCCTCCGGAACATCCTTGAACAGCTGTTTCATTTCCTCGGCCGATTTGAGGTAATACTGGTCCCCTTGGTACCGCATCCGATGCGGTTCGTCTAGCTTGGCCCCCGTCCCGATGCAGATTAGGGCATCATGTGCCACGGCTTCGCCCTGCCGGATGTAATGGACGTCATTGGTCGCGACCACTCCGATCTTGAGGTCCCGGCCAAGTGCTAGAGATCCCTCGATCACTTTTTTTTGAACCTCGATCTGATGGTCCATGATCTCGAGGAAAAATCTGTCCTTGCCGAAGATCCCGGCGTATTCCTCCGCGACCTTCCGGGCATCCCGGGGCTGGTCATGGTAGAGGTAGTAGGGAATCTCCCCCTTGAGCCCTCCGCTTAGGCCGATCAGACCCTCGGCATGTTCCCGAAGTACTTCCTTGTCAATGCGGGGCCGGTAATAAAAACCCTCCAGGTAACCGATGCTCGCCAATTTCATCAAATTTCTATAGCCTTGCTCGTTCGTCGCAAGGAGGGTCAAATGGAAAGAAGCTTCTTTGATCCCGTGCGCTTGTTTCTCCAGACGGGAACCCGGCGCCACGTAGGTGCTCATCCCGATGATAGGCTTGATCCCAGTCTTCATCGCATGGGAATAGAACTGGATCGCCCCGAAGAGGTTCCCGTTGTCGGTCATAGCAAGGGCCGGGAAACGTAATTCATGGGCCCGCGTCATCAGTTCCTGGATCTTGCAAGTGGCATCCAGAAGGCTGAATTCGGTATGACAATGGAGGTGGACGAAATCGCTGTGGCTCATTTTCGCTTAACGCGCAAAGCCCAGCGCACAACGTTCAAATTCACGAAATTCTGATTCGTTGCGCCCTGTGCGTTGCTCGTTGCTCTAAGGTTTTATTCCCACTCAATGGTGGCCGGGGGCTTGCTGGATATATCGTAACAAACGCGGTTGATCCCGCGCACTTCGTTGATGATCCGGTTCGAGATGCGTCCCAAAAGGTCTGGGGGCAATTTAGCCCAATCCGCGGTCATGCCGTCAAGCGAAGTCACCGCGCGCACTGCCACCGCATTCTCATAGGTCCGCTCGTCCCCCATCACGCCCACGCTTTGGACCGGGAGCAGGACCGCGAACGACTGCCATATCTTGTCATAATAGCCGGCCTTTTTGATCTCATCGATGACGATCCAATCGGCTTGGCGCAGAAGATCACAGCGCTCTTTCCGGACCTCGCCAAGGATCCGAACGGCCAGCCCCGGCCCCGGGAACGGCTGGCGCCCCACGATATCCTTATCGATCCCGAGCGCCCGGCCAACCTCGCGCACCTCGTCCTTGAAAAGCTCCTTGAGCGGCTCCACGAGTTTGAACTTCATGTCTTTCGGAAGTCCCCCGACGTTGTGATGGCTTTTGATCGTGCTGGTCGGACCGCCGAAGTAAGACACGGATTCGATCACGTCGGGATAGAGGGTCCCCTGGGCGAGGAACGGTACCTTGCCGAGCTTATGGGCCTCTTTTTGGAAAACGTCGATGAACGTCTTTCCGATGATCTTCCTTTTCCGCTCCGGCTCGACCACCCCCTTGAGACGGCTTAAAAAGATCTTCTCGGCCTGGACCACTTTCAAATTCATTTTAAAATGGCCCCGGAAGGTCTTTTCCACCTTGTCCGCCTCCTGGTGCCTCAGCAAACCGTTGTCGACAAAAATACAATTTAGTTTTTTACCGATCGCCTGGTGAATCAGCACCGCCGCAACGGAAGAATCCACCCCGCCGGAGAGGCCGAGCACCACCCTCTCTTTGCCAA
>JAHQRI010000156.1 GCA_019052695.1 Candidatus Omnitrophota bacterium | reverse complement strand
CGTTCGTAGACAAGATCTTGATCTTGGCCCCCTTGGCGGCGTTCGCAAAACTCGGGATGTTCTCGGTCTGGTGGGTCGTGCCGCTTTTTTTTCGTGAGATTCTCGTAACGTTTTGCAGGACGGGGTGGCTGCTGGAAGGGAAGTCTCTTGGGGCAGAGATGCTCGGGAAGCTGAAGTTCGTTTTCCAGATGGTCACGGTCTGTGTTTCTTTCACTTACTTCATTCTCGAACCTTATCGTGCCTGGGACCCGCTGACCGGCGTCCTCTCCGGGATAATGACCTGGCTTTTGCTTCTCGCCGTGGTTTTAACCCTTGTTTCCGGATACTTCTTTCTGATGAACCAGCGTCCGCATTTTAACTCGCCCCAATTTGCAAAATACGTCTTGGCGACCGGCGTGGGACTTTTCCCGAGGGCTCCCGGGACATGGGGAAGCTTGCTCGGGCTTTTGCTGGTCTTTTTGACGCATTGGAACGCTTGGCTCTATGCCGGGACGGGCTTGGCGCTTGGCCTGATCGGGGCCTTGGCTTACCCCGCGTCAAAGGATCCTCACCCGGACCCCCACTACGTGGTGATCGATGAGGTTTGCGGGATGTTTGTCACATTCATGGCGATCCCCTTGACTTGGGGGACGGCGCTGGCGGGGTTCATCCTGTTCCGGGTATTCGATGTGCTCAAGCCTTTTCCGGTACGTCTGTTGGAGCGGATCCCTCGATTCGGGGGCATATTAGCCGATGATGTCGGCGCGGGACTGTTCGCCTGGATCGTTCTTTTCTTGGTGTTCCGGTGAACCCGACCGCCGCGATCCTTTCGATTGGCAATGAAGTACTTCGGGGAAGTGTGGTCAATACGAACGCGGCGTTCTTGGGCGCTGAATTGACCGGCGAAGGGTTCGAGGTCGTTTCCCACGGGGTCTGCGCGGACACTCGGGAGGCGATCCGTTTTCGCCTCGAGGAAACTTTGCGCCGCGCGGACGTGATCATTGTCATGGGGGGGCTCGGTCCGACCCCGGATGATGTCACGCGGGAAGGGATCGCCGCTTATTTCAGGGTCCCTCTTGTGTTTTCCAAAACCCAGTATGCCTGCATGCGGAAAATGTATAAAAAATATGGAAAGCGTATCCCTGCGCTGGTCCGCCGCGAGGCCTATTATCCTGCCAACGCCCGTCCCTTGATCAACCGTTTCGGGGTCGCCCTGGGTTTTTCAATTGAAATTGGGAAAAAACTGGTGGTGGTGCTGCCCGGCGTTCCGGCCGAGCTCCGCAACATGTATTTTCACGTTGTACTCCCACTCCTTCACCGGCGTTTCCCTCGTTTGCGACGTGCGCGCCGCTTGGTCGCGAAGCTAACGGGGATCAGCGAACCGGATGTCATGAAAAAGCTCGGAAATGATTTTTTCGACGAACCGTTCGATTTCGGTATTTATCCTTCTTCGGGGGAAGTCACGGTCCGTATCCTGGCCCGGGAAACGGCGGTCATGTCACGGGTCCAAAGGAAGATCGCGTCACGCCTTTCGGATTTTGTCTATGCCTGGGAAGAAGTGTCTTTGGCGGCCGTAGTGGGCCGCATCCTGGGAAAGAAAAGACAAACGCTCGCCCTCGCCGAAAGCTGTACCGGGGGCGCGCTTGCCGCGGAGATCACGCGATGTCCGGGTGCCAGCCGTTTTTTTCGAGGGGGGACCGTGGTGTATCACGCGGAAGCTAAAAAGAGGTTGGGGGTCCGCGAGAAAACCTTGCGCGCCCGCGGGGAGGTCTCCCGCGAAGTCGCGGGGGAACTGGCGCGGGAGGTCCGAAACGGCATGGGGGTTCATTATGGGATCGGGATCACCGGGATCGCGGGGCCCGGAGGTGGCTCCCGGGTCAAGCCGGTCGGCCTTGTTTATATCGGGATCGCCGGGATCGCCGGGAAGTCGCGTGTTTGGCGACATGTTTTTTGGGGCGATCGGGAGCAGGTCCGCAGACGCGCTGCCATTAAAGCCCTTGAGCATTTATGGCGGACGATCCGTTAAAAACCACGTCCTTGCGTCTTTTTTTGGCGGTGCCTTTCCATGATATTTTTCCAGCCGAGCTTGACGCGATGCTCACCCGTTTTTCGCGGCTTGTTTGGGATGTCCGTTGGGCCCGTTCGGCTCAGGTCCACTTGACGCTTCATTTTTTTGGATCGGTGGCCGTGAACGAGGTCGCACGGATCGATCAAGCGATGAGGAATGTCGCGCTGTGTTTCCGCCCTTTTCCTGTAAGCTTGGACGGGATCGGGGCGTTCCCGGGCCTCGAACGGCCGAGCGTCCTATGGGCCGGAGTTCGAGACCCGGATCAACGACTTTTTCCCCTTTACGAAAAGGTAAGGACCGAGGTCCTTCGTCTCGGTTTCCCAGTGGAATCGAGGAGGTTTCAGGCCCACATCACCCTTGGAAGGGTCAAAAAAAAACCGGCAAATTTGGGACCTTTGATCGAGAGTATAGGACAATGGCCGATGGCCCGAACGGGAATGATCGATCGTTTCTGTCTTTACCAAAGCCGTTGCCTTCCCGAAGGAGCCCGGTATGAGGTGCTCAAAGACTATGCGCTCTCTTAGAGACCCTGAACGGCTTCGTTTGCGTCTGTTCGGCATTTACCGGGCCTTGCGACGTGCCTTCGGTCATCAGGGGTGGTGGCCGGGGGAAACCCCCTTTGAGGTGATGGTGGGCGCGATCCTGACGCAGAATACGGCGTGGACGAACGTTGAGCGCGCGATAAAGAACCTGAAAACGGCGGGAATGCTTTCGGCGCGAAAGATGCATGCGATGACACCGCACGACCTGGCCCGTCTGATCCGACCCGCTGGCTATTACAACATCAAGGCAGACCGGTTGAAGCAAATGACAGGTTTTCTGTTCCGAGAGTACGGGGGACGGATCCATCGGATGCGGCGTGAAAAGACCGGTGTGTTGCGTTAGAAGCTCCTCGGGGGCAAA
>JAHQRI010000045.1 GCA_019052695.1 Candidatus Omnitrophota bacterium | reverse complement strand
GAACAAGATCAACAGCAATCATAAAAGCCCGTGATGAGGGAAAAGCCCTCTAACGGGATAAAGGAGTCTAGATCATGGTGCCGCACATCCTGTCCTGGATCATTTTTATGCCCCTGATCGGCGCGCTTGCCGTCCTGTTCGTGCCTCAAAGGTCGCATCAGCTGATCAAGTGGGTCGCGTTGGGAACGACGGCCGTCGTCTTCGGGCTGACTTGCATGGCGCTCGGGGAATTCCAAGCCTCTCAGACCGTCTTCCAAATGGTCGAACG
Organism: Candidatus Omnitrophota bacterium; assembly: GCA_019052695.1. Taxonomy (GTDB): domain Bacteria; phylum Omnitrophota; class Omnitrophia; order Omnitrophales; family Aquincolibacteriaceae; genus Pegaeibacterium. The sequence continues at coordinate 13,347 of JAHQRI010000045.1, read as the reverse complement.
GGCGGTGTGGATCCCCCAATTCAACGTCCAATACCTTCTCGGCACGGACGGGATCAGTTTCCCGATGGTGTTCCTGACAGCCCTGATCTCCATGCTCGCCTGCCTCGCTTCGTTCCCGCATGTCCGCGTCAAAGACGGTCGGGAAAAAGAATATTATTTTCTTTACCTGCTGCTCGAAACGGGCATGATGGGGACCTTTCTAGCGCTGGACCTCTTCCTTTTTTACGTGTTCTGGGAGATCGTACTCGTTCCCATGTATTTCCTGATCGGGATCTGGGGAGGGCCGCGCCGCGAATACGCCGCCATCAAGTTCTTCCTGTATACTCTCGCGGGAAGTCTCTTTATGTTGCTCGGGATCCTGGGGGTGTATTTCGCCGCCACCCCTCACACCTTCGACATGACCCAGCTGGTCGGAATGCCCCGGGAGCTTTGGTTCCAAAAGATCGTGTTCCTGGCTTTTTTCCTCGGGTTCGCGATCAAAGTCCCGATCTTTCCGTTCCACACCTGGCTCCCGGACGCCCACGTCGAAGCCCCCACGCCGATCAGCGTCATCCTGGCGGGAGTCTTGCTCAAAATGGGAACTTACGGTTTTTTCCGTTTCAGCTATCCCCTATTTCCGGAAGCCACTCTCTGGTTCCGCCCGGCCATGGCGGTGCTGGCCGTGATCGGGATCGTCTACGGAGGATTTGTCGCGCTCGCTCAAACGGATTTTAAGAAAATGGTGGCTTATTCCAGCGTCAGCCACATGGGCTTCGTCCTCCTGGGCCTTGCCGCACTCAACGCGAGCGGTTTTCGGGGAGCCATGCTCCAGATGTTCACCCACGGGACCATCACGGGCGGCCTCTTCTTGCTGGTCGGCGTGCTGTACGACCGGGCCCATTCCCGGGACCTGAATGGTTTCGGCGGACTCGGGGTCCAAATGCCGGTCTACGCGGGCATCCTGACCTTTTTTTCTCTCGCTTCCCTCGGATTGCCGGCCCTGAGCGGCTTTGTCAGCGAATTCCTGGTCCTTCTGGGTTCCTACCAGTACTCCAGGACCTTCACCGGGATCGCGGTGCTGGGGATCATTCTGGCGGCCACCTATCTGCTTTACATGGTCCAACGCGTGCTGCTGGGCCCGCTGAACGCAAAATGGAACGCCCTGACCGACATCAATTTCAAAGAGATCTTGACGCTCGCCCCCTTGATGGTACTGATCCTGGGGATCGGTGTGTACCCGAAGGTCATTCTCGACTACATGGTCCCGACACTGGACGCTTTAATGAAGACGGTCGGAGGAGGGGTTTAAAAACATGGGGATCGTCGAAAGCTTGCGGTTTTTTGTCCCGGAACTTGTCCTCCTCGCGGGGGCTTTTCTCGTCTCGGGAGCAGACCTTTTCCTAAGGGACAAACGAACGATCCGGCAGCTCAGCCTGCTCGTTTTGATCGCTGCAGCCCTTTACTGCCGGGCCCCGGGGGAACCGAGAGAGCTCTTCTTCGGCATGTTCCGTTTAGATACCTTCGCGCATTTTTTCCGCTATTTCGCGCTCGCCGCGGTAGGATTGACGATCCTTCTTGCCTCGGATCATACTCCCCTGAAAGGCCCTTACGAGGGCGAGGTCTACGGACTTTTCCTTTTTATGGCGTTCGCGCTGATCCTCGTGGCCGGCGCGAATAATCTTCTCATGATCTTCCTTAGCATCGAATTTGTTTCCATGGTCTCTTACTTGCTCGTCGGATTCCTCAAAAAAGACGCGCGCTGCAAGGAAGCGGCCTTGAAATACCTGTTGTTCGGGAGCGTGTCTTCCGCGTTCATGCTGTACGGGATGTCCTTGCTTTACGGGGCCGCGGGGTCACTGACTCTCCCGGCCATCGGGGAAAGTCTCTTGAGCGCTCCGTTCAGGCCGCTGGCGCATGCGTCCGTCCTCTTCTTTTTTGTGGGACTGGGGTTCAAGATCTCCATGGCCCCTTTTCACCTGTGGGCCCCGGACGTCTACGAAGGCGCGCCGACCCCCGTCACGGCCTTCCTCACCGTCGCCCCCAAAGCCTTGGGATTCGCCGTCTTCATGCGCGTCCTGGCAACGGTTTTCACGCCCACCTGGGCTCATTGGGGCGTTCTCCTGACCGCCCTCTCGATGCTAACGATGACCCTGGGCAACGTCACGGCGCTTTCCCAGAACAACATCAAGCGGTTTCTGGCGTATTCCAGCATCGCGCAGGCGGGATACATCCTGATGGGCATGGCGGTTTTCTCCGACCTCGGAAGGCAGAGCGTGCTGGTCTATTTATTGGCCTACCTTTTCACGAACCTTGGCGCCTTCGCGGTCGTTGTCCTGGTCAGCGAACGTACGGGGAGCGAGGATCTCGCGGCCTACGCGGGACTTTCCGAACGCTCGCCCTTTGCGGCCGCCGCGCTCACGGTCTTCCTTCTTTCGCTGGCCGGGATCCCGCCGCTCGCGGGTTTTATCGGGAAATATTACGTTTTTGCCGCCGCGATCCAAGGTAAGTTCATCGTCCTGACCGTCGTCGCGGCCGTCAATAGCGTCATCGCAGCCTACTATTACTTCCGCGTCATCCGCCTCATGTACCTCGTCCCGGCTTCAAGCCCGGCGCTCGAGCGGACCCCGCGTTCCCTCGCGATCGCTTTAGGGTTTACTTTGGCGGGGGTCCTCCTGGTGGGACTTCTTCCTTCCCTCTTCGTCGGTTGGATCGGACCTGTCTAGCATCCGGCCGGAGAGGGCGTAGGATCCGTTTCCCCTGCGTTGTCTTTTTTCAGCACGCGGTCCAGCTCCGCCGGGAGGGGGATTTCGAAGACTTTAGCCTCTCCCGTCACCGGGTGCCTTAGCTCAAGCCGGAACGCGTGCAGGCCAAGCCTGCCCGCCGGATCCGCCCCGCTGCCATAGCGGTCGTCCCCGACGATCGGGTGTCCCCTCTCCGAAAGGTGCACGCGGATCTGATGTTTCCTTCCGGTCTCCAGGGCGATCTCTAACAAAGCATAGTGCGGGCTTGAACGGAGCGTACGGTAATGGGTCGTGGAAAGTTTGGCGTCCCGCTCATTCGAAGCGCTGTAAACGCTCAGTCGTTTATTCTCGCGGAGAAAGCTCGTGATCGTTCCGGAGGGTTCTTCCGGGATTCCTTCCACAACGGCATAATATTTTTTTTGAACGTGCTTCCATCCTGACTGTAACTTCTGCTTGGTCTCCAGGTCCTTGGCGAACACCAAAAGGCCCGAGGCCTCCCGGTCAAGCCGGTGGACAACAAAGATCGTTTTTTTCCGGGGCGGTCTTCCCCCGCAGAACCGTTCCCTTTTTGGCCGCCCCATGTTCTTTTCGTTCACGTAACGGTTGGTAAGATAAAAGGCGGTCCGCTCCGAGACGGTTTCCGTCGAGACGGTCAGAAGGCCCGCGGGTTTTTCGATCACAATGATCGCGTCATCCTCATGAACGACTTGAACGTCCCCCTGCGGCTTCGCGGCAGGCCGGGACTCTTTGAGGGAAAGGAGGCCGACCTTGTCCCCCGGCACAAGCGGGTGATCGAAACGCGTCGTCACTTGGCCGTTGACCCTGACGGCGCGCAATTTCAGGGCCCGGCGGATGCGGGTTTTCGGCGCCTCTTGAAGCGTTTGGAAGAGGTACTCGAGCAGCCGTCCGGTCTCGCGGACTGTCAGGACCCTCATACGGCTTCGCCCCGCGCAAGCATCCGGCGTCACCCGGCCGCGTTGGGAGTTGAAGGGAAATAACCGTTACGGGAGCTCACGGCTTCCAAGGGTTTCCGCGCCTTGGGAACGGTTTTTGATTCCTGCGGGTAACCGCAAGCGATCACAATGTCGATCCTTTTATTCTGCGGGATCTTGAGGACCTTTTTGAGGGCTTTTTCGTCGAACCAGCCGATCCAGCAAGTGCCAATGCCGCGTTCCTGTGCCTGGAGAACAAAATGTTCGCAGGCGATCCCGATGTCCACCAAGGCGTATCGCGTGTCCCGCACCTGGCTTCCGAATGCCGCCAGGAACTTCATCTTCTCCGTCACGACCGCGACAAGGACCGGGGCCTCTTTGGCGAAAGCGTTCATGGCGTAGGCTCCCGAAAAGATCCGGCCCGCAACCCGTGCCCTGAGTTCCGGCTCATCGATTACGATGAAGTGCCAGGGTTGGGAGTTGCATGCCGACGGGGCTAACCGCGCTGCCTCGAGGCAGAGGCGCATCTCTTCCCCCGGCACCGGGCGCGGGGAAAACCGCCGCACACTGCGCCGTTGTTCTATCAGATCAAGTAGGGCCATTTTTTTCTCCTTGGCTGATGTCGCAGGCGGCTTTTTCCCCGAAAGTGAAAGCCCTCCGGAGAATATCTTTTTGTCCCGCGAGGTCGCCCGAAACTCCCGCGTTGGGAACGAGCAACGAGCGGAATCCCATGCCGGTATAGGTCGCCGTCAGGGCGAACGGTTTTTCCAAGACATCGAGGCCGACATCTTCGTAAGCACTCCCGATCAAAAGCAGGACCTTCCCTTTCAGCGGCGAGGTGAACGTCCCGGCCGTGTTGTCCCATTTATAAAGAGAGAACATCCGGTCGATGAGCACCTTCAGCTGGGCGCTTGCCGCAAAAAAATAAAGCGGTGTGGCCATGACGATCACGTCCGCGCGCGTCATCTCGGCCAGCACTTCACGGGCATCATCCTCGATCACGCACCCGTAGTTTTCCGCCTTCTGGCAGGCCCGGCAGGACGTGCAGCCCGGAAATTTCAAACGAAGTTCCGCCGCACGGACAAGTTCCACCGTCGCCCCCATTGAACGGGCCCCTTCCGAGAACTTATCGATCAACGCCTCGGTGTTTCCGTGTTTCTGGGGACTTCCCGAAATAACCAGGATCTTTTTACTCATATCTCTTTTTGCCTTTCCACGAAGGGCTCCGGACCACGCCAGTCAGGCGGGGACGATCATGCGTAAGGCCTTCGGGACGCACTCAAAAACGCACGGCGTGTTTCCCGCGATCTCCGCATCCACATGGATCTCGACCGGCGTATCGCTCGAGACCCGCAACCGGCGGCATTGGAAATAGTCTACGTCGGGCAGCCGCGTGACGTCACGGTACCGCATCGAGCTCAAATAGTGGATCAGGTGCCGGAAACCTTTCCGCTTCATCACCACGACATCTAAAAGACCGTCTTCAAGCGAGGCGCGTGAGGCGACCTTGAAATGCCCCCCGTAGTACCGGGCGTTGGCCACGATCACTAAATACCCTGCCGAACGGATACCTCCGGGTTCCTCCGATTCAAGCGAAAGGAGCGGAAAAGGATAGCGAAACGCTTCCAGAATGCCGTGGACGATGTAAGCCATGGCCCCCATGACCCATTTGGAACCGCGGTCCACTTTTTTGATCACATGGGCATCAAAGCTCATGCCCGCACCCATCGCAAAAAAATGATCCCCGGCCTTGCCAAGGTCCAAGGTCCGGACTTTTCCCGTCTTGATCGCCCGCGCGGCTTCTCGGACGGAAAAGGGGATCCCGAGCTCCACAGCAAGGGAATTGGCCGTCCCAAGGGGAATAAGTCCGAGGGACACCTCCGTTCCGACAACCGCGGAAACCGCCGCATTAAAGGTCCCGTCCCCTCCTGCCACCACAATGGTCTTCTCCCCCTGTGCGACAAGTCTTTTCATCGTGCTTCTAACCTCGTCAAGGGTATGGGCGAGATGAGGGCGTGCTGTCAGTCCCTCCAGAGAAAAAGCCTTAACGACTTTCCTGCCGATCTTTTCTTCGGGATCACAGGCTTCTTTATGTAAAAAGGGCGGTCGGATCAGCAGTGCCTCAAGCGCGACGGCAAAAAAGGATTTTCTGCCTGCTTTCTTATTAATGACGACCGGGATTTCGATCATATCGGTCCTTTGGTTTCAAGTCCTTCGGAGCGTTCCGCGCCCCCGAGGGTCAATTCTAACACGTCCCCAAGTCCAAACAGCGGGTGGTCTTCAAAGAGGCCTGGAATAAGCGGACCTCAGGCGCCCCGGGCACCGGGACGGCCCCGGACGTTTCCTTCCAACCCTTCCAGACCGGAGCCGCGCTCAGGTCGTGGATCCAGTAAATGGCATCGGCCACGTTCCTGCTTTCCCTCAATAATTTTTTCACGAAAAGATCGAGCCGCGTCTTGCCCGGATCAATGATCTCAACGTAGGTTCTCAACTCCACTTTCCCCCAATCGGCCGGCGCCCTTTTGTGAAGCAGACAGAACAGCTGCCCATAGCGGACCAGCGTTTTGAATTCCCCCTCCTGTTTTCGGGAATGGTTGATCAAAAGACGGCTGAGGTCTCCGGCATGGAAGTGTCGGATTCCGTTCTGGATGTCCACGCTTAAGACCTCTAACCCGAAGAGCCCGGCCATGCCCGTCTGGGCCATTTCCACAGCGTGACCGAGCAGGTCCTGAAAAGACTGCCACGCTATTTTTTCATCCCGTGAAACAACCGAAGCAAGATAAAGGGGCCTGACCCGGACGTCCTGAACCGCTTCAAAGCGAAGGATCTTCGGCGTGAGGGGACCCCGGTAGATAAGACCGTCCCACCCCTGGGCACCCGAGAAGACCGTGGCTTGAAGAAGATCGTTCATCGTTTCCGGACCGGTTCCGAACGTCATGGGGAATAGTTGAAAAGATCTCCGAGGGAAAACCGTTCCTCCGGCCTCGCCGCGAGAAGCGCCGTCAGGATCTTTTGCTGTGAGTTCAAGGTGAGCCGGCGGCCCCGGCGACCCTTTCGCACCGTTTTGTGGGTGAGTTGGCCTGGTGATGCCTTCACAAGGTCGTGATTGGAAATCCCGAGGCGGGTCATGAGACCGTCAACCGGCTGGGTCCCGAACTCCTCCCCCGCCGGACCGTCACTCATGATAGCCCCGCGACACCGCGGCCAGAAAGGCCCGGTTCGTGGGATATTTTTGGAGCTGGACGATGAGGGCTTTGATCGCGTCCACAGGGGGAAGCGATGCCAGGGCCCGCCGCATTTTACGGGAAGGCTCCAGCTCCTCAGCGGAGAGTAAAAGTTCCTCTTTTCTCGTCCCGCTTTTGGAAATGTCGATTGCCGGGTAGACCCGTTGGTTAGAGATCTCCCGCGACAGGTAGATCTCCATGTTCCCTGTTCCCTTGAACTCCTCAAAAATGATCTGGTCCATGCGGCTGCCCGTGTCCACCAGGATCGTCGCGAGGATCGTGAGCGACCCTCCGTGTTCGATCTTGCGCGCAGAACCAAAGATGCGGCGCGGGACTTCGAGCGCCCGGGCGTCCACGCCCCCGGAAAGCGTGCGACCGCTCGATTGACGTTCGGCGTTGTGAACGCGCGCCAGGCGGGTCAGCGAATCCACAAGGACCATCACGTTCTCGCCCGCAAGCGCTTCCGCGTAAACCTGCTTCATCAAAGCATCCGCCGTCTGGATGTGGTGCTCGTAGGACTCGTCCGAACAGGACCAGCGTACCTCGGCCGTCACATTGCGTCTGAAGTCCGTCACCTCTTCCGGCCTTTCATCGATCAAAAGGCAGTAGAGCTTGACCTGCGGAAGGCTCGCGGCCACGGACTGGCAAATGTGCTTCAGGAAAGTGGTCTTTCCCGAACCGGGCGGTGCGACGATCAAACCCCGCTGGCCCATGCCGATCGGGCAGATCAGGTCCATCGCGCGGAGGGTCAGCTCCTTTGACCCCTCCTCCAGTCGGATGCGTGGCGAAGGATCGATCGCGACGCTCTCCTTGAACTTCCTGAGGAGCTCGTCCTCCTGGGGCCGCGGGACCGGACGCGGGGAACCGTGGAAGGGGCGCGGGGAGCGCGCGTGTCCCGTTCGGGGACGGCCGGAATGTCGATCGAAATGTCTCATGGTTGTAATTTATCCATTTTGGATTGAAGGGAACACCATTCTGCTTCGGCTTTTTCGATCTGGACCTGAACTTCTTTCAGTCTCACGTTGCGCTCCCGGGAGTAATGGAGCGGGTTCTTCGCGATCTCATCGAGGATCTTTGCCCGATCGGCGGTGTAATGATGGACCCGCTGCTCCGCCTTCAGAATTGCCTTTTGGAGCTTAGCGATCTCGTTCTTTTGTTCCCTTTTTTGGGCCTGCCCGGTTTTGGAAGGCACCTCACCCTCCAGCTTGGTCCGGGAAGCGGGGAGGACAACCGTATTCTCCTCGGCCTCGATCAATTCCCCGCGCGCCACCTGTTCAAGATGATACACATAATCCTCGTACGTGCCGGGATAGTGGCGGATGCGGCCTCTTTTGATCTCCAGGATGCCGGTCGCCACGAGATTCACGAAGGTCCGGTCGTGGCTGATGAAGATCACAGTCCCCTGAAAGCCCTTGAGGGCGTGACCCAGGGCCTCCACCGTCTCGAAATCTAGATGATTCGTCGGTTCGTCCAGAAGGAGCACGTGACTTTTGGAAAGCAGCAATCCCGCGAGGACCAGCCGGGCCCGTTCCCCGCCGCTCAGGACCTTCACTTTCTTTTCGACGTCGTCCCCTTTGAAAAGAAAACTGCCGGCCATATCCAGGACGTCTTGTCGATTCACTCCGGGGGCCGCTTCACGCGACAAATGCGTCACGACATCGTCTTCCGGGTCCAGCGTCGCGAACACGTGCTGGGCGTAATACGCGGTCCGGAGGCCGTTCCCCCAACGGACCGTGCCCGACCGTGGGGTCAGGTTGCCGGCGACCGTCTTCAAAAACGTCGTTTTCCCTTCGCCGTTATTCCCCAGCACGGCGATACGGCTTCCCCGCTCGATCTCGACGTCAATGTGGCGCGCGACCTCCTTTTCGGGATACCCGATCGTTAAATCCTCACAAGAAAGGGCCGCCCCCCCTTTCGCTTCGACCGGCGGGATCATGATGCGCACCGTGCCCATCGGACGGGTAACCTCGATCGTTTTCAGTTTGGCGAGTTGTTTCATTTTGGATTGCGCCCGTCGGGCGGTCGAGGCCTTGGCGCGGAACCGGTCAACGAACGCCTGAAGCTGGTCGCGCCTCTTTTCGATCCCCCGGTTGTAGGCCTGCGTCTGCGCCAACTGGTCCTCCTTGAACTCGAAATATTCTTCGACATCCCCCGGGTAAAGTGTCAACTGCCCGTTCTCCACTTCCAGCGTGTGGTCGCAGGTCCTTTTCAGGAATTCGCGGTCGTGCGACACAATAAGATATCCGCCATTGAAGTTGAGCAGGAAATTCTCCAGAAGGATCAGCGTGCTCAAGTCGAGATAATTGCTCGGCTCGTCGAGCACCAGAAAGTTGGGGTCCCCGAGCAGCATCGCCGCAAGCTTGACGCGCGTCTGAAACCCTCCCGGAAGACTTTGAACGACCTCTTCGAGAAGCCCGTGTTTGAGCTGAAAGGTAGCGGCCATCTGACCGCACTCCCAGTGCTCGCGGCCCGTGGTGCGCATCAGGAAATTCAGCACGCTCTCCCCCGGGCGGAACGTGTCGTGCTGTTCCAGATAACTCAAACGAAGCGATGCGTTCCGGGTCAGCGTCCCGCTGTCCGGGGCATCGTGTCCCGTGAGGATGCGGCAAAGCGTGGACTTGCCCGCCCCGTTACGGCCGATCACACCGATCTTCTGGCCGTCACTGAAGGATGCGGTCGCGTCCTCTAAGAGCGTCAGCACTCCGTACGTCTTGCGCACCTTGTTGATCTGGAGTAAAACCGTCATGGTCGTTTAGATTGAGGACGGGAATTTCCGTCTCGTATCAGAAGGGCCGGTGGGTTTCGGTGAATTTGATGATCCGGTTCATAAGGTCCACGCACGGCACGGGATAAAGCCCCGAGGCTGATTCGGCTGAGAGCATCACGTAGTTCGTCCCGTCAAGGATCGCGTTCGCCACGTCACAGACCTCCGCGCGGGTCGGGACAGGATGTTCGGTCATGCTTTCAAGCATTTGGGTGGCCGTGATCACGAATTTTTTTGCCCGGTTGCACTTCCGAATGATCATTTTCTGGACGTAAGGCACTTCGTAGATCGGGATGGAGATTCCCATATCTCCCCGCGCGATCATGATCCCGTCGCAGACGCCGATGATCTTGTCGATGTTTCGGATCCCTTCCCGATTCTCGATCTTGGCTACCACCCCGCCTTTAAAAGATTGTTCCTTGAGATAAGCACGGAGATCAAGGATGTCCCGTTGGTTCCTGACAAAGGACTGCGCGATGTAATCCACCCCGTGTTGGGCACAGAAACGCACATGCTCCTGGTCCTTGAGGGTCAGCCCGGTAACATCCAGTCGCACGCCGGGGATGTTGATCCCTTTCCGCGGTTTGATCACGCCCCCCACAATCACCCGGGTCTTGAGGTTCTTGGGATCGCGGGCTTCGACCTCCAAGGCGATCTTGCCGTCATCGATATAAATGTGGCAACCGGGACGGATGGGGCGCAAAGAACCCGCCCAATCGAACGGGATGCGGTCGCCCTCCCCCGGGACCGGTTCCGTCGTCAACCAGAGGACCCCCCGTTTCTTGACCTCCACGGGCCGGCCGCCTTTCAACTGCCCGATCCTCATCCGGTAGCCTTCGAGATCGCCGAGGATCCGGACCCGCCGGCGCATTTTTTTGTTCAGTTCGCGGACGATCCGGATGCAGGCCTGATGGCCCTCGAGGGTCCCGTGAGAAAAGTTGAGCCTCACCACGTCCATGCCGGACCGTATCATTTTCCGGAGGATGGAAGCCCGGTTCGAAGCGGGCCCCAGCGTGCAAATGATCTTGGTCTTGGGTATCATCGGTCCCTCCAATGCGGGTCAGACACGGGACAAGAGGATCTTCTTTGCGGCAGCCGCTCCGATGTCGCCGTGCTCCCCAAAAACGTCCCCGCGTTCTCTGAACCGTTCATAGACTTTTTGGGCCGCCTCCGCCGCGCGGATGCCATAGGCGGAAAACCGCGTCGGCATCCCGACCGTGTGAAAGAACCGTTCGGTCCTCTCGACAGCTTGCCCCGCCGTCCTCACGCCCCAGACCCGGCGTCCGAACTGGGCGAGCTTCTTTTTTTTGGAGGCGAACTTGTAGCGCCACACGCCCGGCAACACGATTGCCAGCGTTTCCGCGTGATCCAGTCCGTAAAAGGCCGTCAGTTCGTGGCCGATCATGTGGGTGGACCAATCCTGGGGCACCCCGCAACTGATCAGCGTGTTCAACGCGAGCGTGGCGGTCCACATGAAAGTCGCCCGCGCCTCATAATCCTTCGGACGCTTGAGCGTCACCGGGGCCACGTCAACGAGCGTCTGGACCAACGATTCCGCCAACCGGTCCTGCAAGGGTGCCGCGGAAGGGTAAGTCAGGTATTGTTCCATCACATGGACGAAGGTGTCTACGATCCCGTTCCGCACCTGCTTAGGGGGAAGCGAAAAGGTCGCTTGGGGGTCGAGCACCGAAAAGACCGGGAAGACCAGGGGAGAGAAAAAATGAAGCTTTTCCCGGCTCGCCCCGCGGGAGATCACCGAGTTCCCGTTCGATTCGGATCCCGTTGCCGGGAGCGTCAAGACAGCTCCGACGGGAAGGGCGGCCTTCACGCCGTCCCCGTGCCGCCGCAGGATGTCCCAGGCGTCCTTCCCTTTGTAACAGGCCGCGGCCGCGATGAATTTTCCCGCGTCCAACACGGATCCCCCGCCCGCCGCGAGAATGAAAGCGATCTTTTCTTTTTTGACAAGTCCGACGGCTCTGAGACACGTTTCGTAAAGCGGGTTCGCCTCGACGCCCCCGAATTCAAAGACCTTGTGCCCCTGGAGGGCAGCCTTGACCTGCTCGTAGACCCCGTTCTTTTTGATCGATCCCCCGCCGTAGAGAAGCAATACGGAACGGTTCACGGGGATCCGGGCCCCGATCGCGGCAATCGTCCCTTTGCCGAAGATGATCTCCGTCGGATTCTTATAGGTGAAGTTCTGCACAGGTCCTTCTTTCCTGGAAAACGGCCGGACCAATGTCCGGCGCTCGTCCCGAAGGGAATAGCGGCGCTATGGTCGAAACTTGGCTCCCCGCGCCCGGACGGATTTCGCGTTCCTTAGTACTTGTAATGTTCGGGCTTGTAGGGCCCGTCAAGGGGAACGTCGAGATATTCCGCTTGTTTTTTCGTGAGACGGGTCAATTGGGCCCCGAGCTTGTCCAAATGCAGGCGTGCGACCTCTTCATCCAGTTTTTTCTCGAGGCGGTAAACGCCCGGTTTTTTGGGGTTCGTCGCGAGATCGATCTGGGCGAGCGTCTGGTTCGTGAACGAATTACTCATTACGAAACTGGGGTGCCCGGTGGCGCAACCCAGGTTGACAAGCCGGCCCTCGGCCAAAAGGATCACGGAGTGTCCGTCCGGGAAGACATATTTATCGACCTGCGGCTTGACCGTGATCTTCTTGATCCCGGGCCACCGTTCGAGTTTCGCGACCTGGATCTCGTTGTCGAAGTGGCCGATGTTACACACAATGGTTTCGTCCTTCATGCGGGCCATGAGATCGGCCGTGATCACGTCCACGTTCCCCGTCGCGGTCACGAAAATATCCGCGACCCCCAGAACGTCCTCCACGCGCGCAACTTGATACCCCTCCATCGCGGCCTGAAGCGCGCAGATCGGATCGATCTCGGTCACGATCACGCGGGCCCCGAAATTCCTCATGGATTGGGCGCTGCCTTTACCGACGTCCCCGTAACCGCAGACGACCACCACCTTGCCGGCGACCATCACGTCCGTCGCCCGCTTGATACCGTCGGCGAGGGACTCCCGGCAGCCGTATAGGTTGTCGAACTTGGATTTGGTCACCGAATCGTTGACATTGATGGCCGGAACAAGCAGCCGCCCTTCTTCCTGCATCTTATAAAGACGGTGAACACCGGTAGTCGTCTCTTCGGAAACCCCCTCCCATTCCTTAACAACATCGCGCCACTTTTTCGGATCGGCCTTGAAGACCTTCTTGAGGATCTTGAAAAGCTCGATCTCATCCTGGTTCTCCACCTTCTTATCGAGGATCTTGGGGCTTTTTTCCGCCTCATACCCCAAGTGGATCATGAGGGTCGCGTCCCCGCCGTCGTCAACCACGAGATTGGGCCCCTTACCTCCCGGAAAGCTGAGGGCCTGAAGCGTGCACCACCAGTATTCCTCCAGCGACTCCCCTTTCCAAGCGAACACGGGTATCCCGCGCGCGGCGATCGCGGCCGCGGCGTGGTCTTGCGTGGAAAAAATGTTGCAGGAGGCCCAGCGCACGTCCGCCCCGAGCTCGACCAGGGTCTCGATGAGCACCGCGGTCTGGATCGTCATGTGCAGACTGCCCATAATCCGTTTCCCCCGCAGAGGTTTCTGGGGACCGTACTTCCTCCGGGTCGCCATCAACCCGGGCATTTCCTTCTCGGCCATGTCGAGCTCTTTGCGCCCCCAGGCGGCCAGGGAAAGGTCCGCGACCTTGAAGT
>JAHQRI010000044.1 GCA_019052695.1 Candidatus Omnitrophota bacterium | reverse complement strand
CTTTACTGGTCGCTCATGGACAATTTTGAGTGGGACAAAGGGTTTGCGCCTCGGTTCGGCTTGCTTGAGATCGATCCTCAAACCTACAAAAGGAAGGTCCGCGATAGCGCCAGAAAATATGGGCAAGTGTGTCGGACCGGGACCGTGAGGACCTAAAGGTCGGTCCCGGCGGTCCGCCGCAGGTCTGGACCTCATAACGAAAGGGATAACGTATGAGATATTTTTTACTTTTCGCTGTCCTCGGTCTTGCGCTTGGGGGGTGCGGGAAAGAAGAGCTTTCGGATTCACCTTTTCAAGCGTCCAAACCCCTGTTCACGCTGAAAGAAACTGATTTTGTGAAACCGACCTCCCAGCTTCCTCTGGGTATCTCCGAAAGGATGGATACGCTGACGACCTGTCAGGTGGATACTGTCGACGGGCGGCGTGCGGTGAAACCCGTGACCCTCCGAGACAAAAAAAAGGCGAGTTTTGTCGGTTGGGCCGCGAACGACGTGAAGGAAACGCTTCCCCAGGAGGTTTTTGTGAAACTCTACGGCCCTGCGAGCGTTTATTTTAAAGCCGTACCGGGTCTTTCGCGAGTCGATGTCTCGCAGGCTTTTAAAAAACCGGCGCTGGAAAATTGTGGCTGGGAGGCCTATGCAGATCTTTCCGAGCTGCCTTCCGGGACCTATTACGTTCAGGTGATCCAGGTCGATGGCCGTAACGGAACATCCTGTGACACCCAACGCCAGATCATTTTGACTTAAGTCAAAAAGAACCCAACATGAACGCTTCTGTTTCCCAAAACGTCGAACATTCGATTATTGTCCCCGTCCACAACGGCCGGGACACTTTGGAGCGGTGCGTCGAGAGTATCCGGAAATCGGCTTCTCTGTCGTCCTATGAACTGATCATCGTTGACGACGCGTCGACGGACGGGACCTCCGAACTTGCCGCGAGACTCGGTGCCCGGGTCATCCGGAGCGAAAAACAAAGAGGTCCCGGAGCCGCGAGGAACCGGGGGGCCGGGCTCGCGCAAGGCAGTCTTCTCGTGTTCGTTGATGCGGACGTTCTGGTCCAAACCGACACGCTTCGCCGCATCGAGGATCTTATGAGGAACGAAAAAGGCATTGCCGTCGTCAGTTGCGGGTTCGACCCGGCCTGCGAAATGACGGACGCGCTCAGCCGCTACAAGCATCTTTACATGGCGCATAGTTTTCAAGGGCAGCCCCGGGACGTGTACTGGGCTTTCAGCGCGACGATGGCGGTGCGGGCCTCGGTTTTCCGGGAGGTGGGCGGTTTCGATGAGGAATGGCGTGTCCTTGAAGATGAAATGCTCGGCCGCAAGATCTCGCAAAAAGGCTACCGGGTCACTTTCCAGGGGCAGCTACGGGTGAGACACCTTCGCCGCTACGCCTTTTCAGATTTCTCAAGAGAAGAGGTCCGGCGTTCGCGGGCTTTAGGGAGGATCAGGATGGCCGACCTGCTGAACGGCACAGGGCACGCAAAAGATAACGTGGCTCCTTCCGTAAAATTCTCGCTGGCGTTCTTTCCGGTGATCGTCGCGGGACTTTTTTCCCTGCCTCAGACCACGGGTTTTGTGGCGTTCTCCCTCGCCGCATTCTATGCGGCGAATACTTTCTTTTTATCGATGTGCCGCCGCTATTGCGGTACGGGGTTCATGTTCCGGGCGGCGGGGATCCTTCTTTTGGATTGTCTGCTTTGCTGGTGCGGTATTCTCGCCGCTTTATCGGACCTCGTCCGGTCAAAGGGGTCTGCGGTTCGTGAGAACGTGGCCGAGAGGGAAGGGGAGAAAGGGGCGATCCTGTCCGAGGCATGTCCGTGAAAGGGCCTCTCAAAACGGTCCTGCTTTTTATTTTTCTGGCGGCGGGAGCGCTTTTTTTCGGCCGCACAGTGGGGGGATCTCAAGGGATCACGGCGGCGGGGATCGTTTTTTGTATCGTGGGTTTGGCCGCTTGGAGGTTCAGTGACAAGGCCGTGTTGGCCTTTCATCGCGCCCAACCGCTTACGGAACAGGTTGCTCCCGAAGTCCATGCGATCTTGCGTGAGCTTTCCGTCAGGGCTGGAATTCCCATGCCGCGGCTTTATCTCTTGCCCTCCGCCGCTGCGAATGCTTTTGCCACCGGGCGTGGCTCGCGGCACGCAGCGATCGCGGTCACGCATGGATTGATACGGCTCCTGAACGCCGAAGAATTAAAAGGCGTGTTGGCGCATGAGCTCGCTCAGATCCTTGATCATGATTTTATTTTTTCCTCGATCGTAGCCGCATGGGCGGGCGTCCTGAGTTGGGGTTCCGCGGCGGTCTTGGGGAGCGGGCGGGTTCCCCGGAGCGGGGGGGACGGTCACCTGCTCGCGTTTTTGGGCATCATCCTGGTCACCCCGTTTGCTGCGGCGCTCGTGCGTATGACGATCTCAAAAGCAAGGACGTACCGAGAGGACGCGCGGGGTGGGCGGATTTGCGGGGAGCCGCTTTTTTTGGCCGGCGCCTTGAAAAAACTCGAAGTCTTTTCACAAAAAATGCCCTTTCGGGAAATCGTCCCGGGGACGTCCCATTTGTTCCTTTTGAGCCCTCTTCCGGGAAAAGGATGGATGGCGCTTTTTAACACGCACCCTCCTGTGGATGAACGTATCCTGCGGTTGATGAGCCCGGAGAACAGGATCTAAGGCCGGACGGTCACGGCGTAGTTACGAGGACTGCCGTTTTGGAGCGAAGGTCCGTCCTCGCTCTTTACCCGCGTGATGTTCTCAGTCCCTCTTCCTTTTAGAGGCATTGACGATGGCGAAGGCAGCGGCTAGAATACGGTCCTATTTTGAAGCCACTATAGCAATTTCCCCGCCGGCCCGAAAGGCGGCGGGGCCCATCATGTGAAAAGGAGAGAAAACAAATGGCTTATGTCATCACGGGAAAGTGCCTCGGTGAACGTTACGGCCACTGTCAGGGGGTTTGTCCCACCGAAGCGATTTATGCGGGGACTTATCAGGGGAAGGATTTCATGGTGATCGACCCGGAGGTGTGCATATCCTGCGGTGCCTGCGCGTCCGAATGCCCGGTGGGCTCGATCGTGGAATCCGAGGACATGGACCCCGCCTATGCGAAGATCAATGCCGAATTAGCGCCCCAGTTCAAGAGCAATCCTAAGGTCACGGCGCGTCCGAAGGACGAAGCTCCGAAAAATCCGGCGAACAAACTTCTCTAGGAACCGTCCTGAGAGGGAGATGCCCTCCCGTCGCCGGTTTTCCGAAAACCGGAAGCTGCGCTATAAAGGGTCCGAAGATGTCGTCTGATACGGTCTCTGACAAGTATGTGCTTTTGGAGCGGATCCTCAGGAAGTACACCGAGGATTTTGCTCAAAAGAACGTTGCCGCCGGCGTTTTGATGCGCGGTCTGTCTCTTGTCGGTGTGGGGATGAGACCCCTCCTGGACCACTTCGTGTTCCGTACGCTCCATCCGAAAGAAAGGGCGCAAGAATTTCTTGAGCTCGGTTACGAAAAAGATCCTGAGACCGATGTCTTTTGCGGTAAAGCGCATGAGACCGAAGTCTACCGGAACGGTTGTGCGCCCTCCGTTTTGATCCAGCATTCGACCGAAAAAGCCGATCAGGAGTGGGTCAAGCGTTTTGGAGATCAGGCGCCTTTTGTTCTGGCCGTCAGGGTCGAGGATATCGATGAAGCGGCTTTCCGTTTGGAGAAACAAGCCGTAGCGTTCCTTCGTCCTTCCGCCGGGAAAAAAGGGGATTCCCTGAGACAGATCGCGGCCATGCCCACGGCCGATCAGGGATTGCCCCATAACTATTTGACGCTCGTGGAACGCCACAGAGGGGATCGTCGGTTCTACTTGCCAGGGCCCTGCGAACAGTCTTCCGCCACGGGGGTTGGTGTAAAAACAGAGTGAGGCGGTCATGATCATCGGTTTAACAGGAAAGAACGGGTCGGGGAAAGGCGAGGTTGCCTCATTTCTCAAGGAACGGGGCTTCCATTATCACTCGCTTTCGGATGCCCTCCGGGATGAAGCCAGAAAACAGGGCAAGGAGATCACACGGGGAATACTGGTCGAGCTCGGGAACTTTTTGCGCGAACAGGAGGGCCCCGGCTGCCTTGCCGAACGGATCTTCGCGAAACTGGACCCCGAGAAACATTATGTGGTCGACTCCATTCGTCATCCGTCCGAAGTCCAAGTCTTCAGGCGTCGCAACGATTTTACCCTGCTGCGGGTCCACGCCCCCGAACGTCTTCGCTTCGAGCGGCTGAAACAACGCGGCCGCGAGAACGACCCGAGGGTTTGGGAGGAATTTCAGGCCTTGGAGGTCCAAGAGGCAAAAAGCGAACATAAAACGGACCAGCAGCTAGACTTGGCGATCGCGGCGGCGGATCTTCAGATCGACAACAATGGTCCCCTTCGAGAGTTGCATGAGAAGGTTAAAGCCGTTCTTTTGGATATCGCGAAAGCGGCGCCTCGTCCGAGTTGGGACGATTATTTCATGAACATTGCGAAGGTCACGGCCTTACGGTCGAACTGCATGAAACGCAAAGTGGCGGCCGTGATCATCAAGGATAAGCGGATCATTTCCACGGGCTACAACGGGACGCCCCGAGGGGTCACCAACTGCAACGAAGGGGGATGCCCGCGCTGCGCGGCCATTGACGCCTCCGGCAAGGACCTCGGGGAGTGCCTGTGTTCGCATGGCGAAGAGAACGCGATCGTTCAGGCGGCCTACCACGGCGTGAGCGTCAAAGGAGCGACGCTTTATACGACTTTTTCTCCGTGCCTGCTGTGTACCAAAATGATCATCAATGCCGGGATCGCCGAAGTCGTTTTTCAGGCGAACTACCCGATGTCGGACCTTTCACTGAAACTTTTGTCCCAGGCCGGGGTTCTGGTCCGTAAGATCCCGCTTCCGACCTGACCTCTATGGCCGGAGAAGGCGACGGGGTCCCGAAGACGAACGGCCTCAAGGATGTCGTTCGCCAGCAACTCGACCGGAACTATTATAGCCCCCTGATCGAGGAGATACGGGCCGCAGGGTTTTCCCTCAAAGCCGGGCGCATCGAACTCCATCTTGCCAAGGAATTCGGCTTTTGCTACGGCGTAGAGCGTGCCGTTAAGTACGCCTACGAAACCCGTGCCCGATTCCCGGACCGGCGGATCTTTCTGACCAACGAGATCATTCACAATCCCCGGGTGAACGCGGAGCTTCAGAGTATGGGTATCGAGATCCTGACGACGGATGCCCCGCGGACCGAGATCCATGAGTCGGACGTCGTGATCATGCCGGCTTTCGGGGTAACGGTCGCGGCGCTGCGCGTGTTCCAGGAAAAGGGATGCCTCATTGTCGATACGACCTGCGGCTCGGTGATGAGCGTTTGGCGGCGCGTGGAGTCCTACGCGCGTGACGGTTTTACGTCTGTCATCCACGGGAAATACGATCACGAGGAGACCCGGGCCACGTGTTCGCGTGCGGCGAAATACCTCGTGGTCCGGGATGAACGGCAGGCGCAAGCCGTTTGCGCCTACATCGCCGGAGAGGGCCATGATGATTCGCGGCGGATAAAGTTCCTCGAAGCGTTCGGGGCCGCGGCCTCAGAGGGATTTGATCCGGACCGCGATCTCGGCCGGATCGGTTTCGCGAACCAGACGACGATGCTCTCCCGGGAGTCGGCCGCGATCTCGAACCTCTTGCGGGAGACCCTCGTCCGGCGTTATGGCAAGTCCGCGATCGCGGAACGTTTCCGCCATTTCGACACGATCTGTTCGGCAACGCAGGACCGCCAGGACGCCGTCGTGGAGCTGGGGCGGAGGGGGATGACCGTGATCCTTGTGATCGGAGGGTATAAGTCCAGCAACACCGGGCATCTGGCCGAGATCGCCGCGGCGACCTGCCCGGCCTATCATGTGGAGGACGCGGGCTGTCTCGTGTCGGGGAAAACGATCCGCCATAAGAAGATCGGATCGTCTTCCGTAATTGAAACGGAACATTGGCTTCCCGACGGGGACTTGAAGGTGGGGATCACCGCGGGCGCATCGACACCGAACCGCGTTATCGAAGATGTGATGCGACGTCTGATCGAGATCGCCGTTTCATGAACGAAAAAAGAGGATCACCAGGGAGATGAGCGCAAAGGTTTTCGAAGCCCGGATCACTGAGATCCTTCCGAGGACCCACGACGTCCTGAGCTTTCGGGTGGCTTTTTCGGAGGGCATGTGCTACCGGGCCGGACAGTTCATGAGCGTTACGATCGGAGAGAAGGAGCGGGAACTGTCCAAATACCTTTCTTTCTCGAGCGCACCGACCGAGCCGGGGTATCTCGAATTCACGAAAAAGATCAGTACGAGTGATTTTTCGCAGGGGCTGCGGCGTTTGAGACCGGGGGATGCGGTGCGGCTGAAGATGCCTCTGGGTTCCTTCGTATTAGAGGAAACCGCCCCGAAGCATCTGTTCCTTTCCGGCGGTATCGGGATCACCCCGATCCGAAGCATTTGGAAGGACGCGTTCGATCGGGACCTGCATTGCGACATGAGATTGCTTTATAGCAACAAGACCCCGGAAGACATTGCCTTTAAAGACGACCTTGAGTTCATGGGGCGGCACGGCCGGAATTTCAGAACGGTCTTTTCGTTGGACACGGCCGACGCCTGTCCTCCCGATTGGAGGGGGCGCTGCGGTTTCATCAGCGCGGCCATGATCCAGGACGAGGTCCCCGATTTTTTTGAGAGGGTCTTTTACGTGTGCGGGCCGCCGGCGATGGTTGCGAACCTTCTTTCGATCCTCCAAGGACAGCTCAAGGTCCCAGAAAAACAGATCAAGCGGGAGAATTTCGCGGGCTATTAAACCATCCCGGAAGGGGACGGAAGGTCTAATCGACTGGGACAAAATCGCTTTTCGTGACCCCGCATTCCGGACAGACCCAGGAATCCGGGATCTGGTCGAACGAGGTCCCGGGGGCGATGCCGTGGTCGGGATCTCCCGTTGCCGGGTCGTAAATATAGCCGCAAACGGTACATTTGTATTTTTTCATGAGGATCCCTTTCGCTGGGTGGTGCCTCTAACATTTTCCATTCTAGACCATTTATTGCATATTTCAAAGCCGATAAGGTCCCGGGGAGGTCCTGGGGGCGCGGCGGAAACTTAATTTTTTACAGGTCTTCACTTTTTATATTACAATCGATCATTGTTCGGAGCGGAGGATTATGCACAAGGTATCCAAGACGATCCATTTCAATTACGGGCACCGGTTGTTGGGCGGTCACGATAAGTGCTCTCGGCTTCACGGCCACAGCGCTTGTGTTTCGATCGAGATGAAGGCCTCTCAGCTGGATCGACACGGGATGGTGGTGAACTTTTTTGAGATCCGGGAAACGATTGGCGCGTGGATCGAGCGACATTTCGATCACCGCATGATCCTTTCCCGCAAGGACCCTCTCGCAAAGGTCCTCCGGGACGCGGGGGAGCCGGTCGTGACCGTGGACGGAAACCCGACGGCCGAAATGCTCGCGGAACGGATCTTCCGCGAAGCGCGCCGAATGAAGCTTCCGGTTTCCAAGGTGACATTTTGGGAGAACGCCGATAGTTTCGCGGTTTATGAAGCATAAAACAGGACGGCGGGGGGGCGGGTCCGGGAGGGGGCAGCCAGGGAAGACCTCGGGTTGTCCGCCTTTTTTTTCCCCTGTGTTAAGCCTATGGCAAAAACCCTACTGATCGGGCCGGCGGGTTGCGGGAAAACGAGCCTTCTCCTAAGCTCTTTCAGGGAGTATCTGCAGAACGCTCCGGACCTTCTCGCCCCGGACGGTTTTTTTGTTGTCCCCTCGTCGGAACACACGGAACGGGTGGTCTCGCTCCTGGCCCAGCAAGGCGTGAGCGGGTTCTTCCACAAGCGAGTGACGACACTTTCGGATCTTGTGCGTGATCTTTTCCAGGTCAAGGAGGTCCCCGTTGTCTCGAGTTTGACCCGGCTCCTCATCGTGAAGGACCTTCTTAAGACCCAAAACTGGGATTATTTTAGAAGTGTCCGGGAACAACCCGGCTTTCCGGTCCTTATGGACCAATTTCTCACCGAATTAAAGGAATCGGTACTGCTCCCCGAAGATTTCCGGAACCGTATGAACGCTCTAAAAGGTCTTGAGCCGGCGTTTGCCGGTAAATACGAGGCCCTGGCAGCCCTCTACGAACAGTTCGTTGAGGAGCTTCGGCGGCGGGGTCTCCGGGACGTTCAGGATGCGCTCCAGATCCTGCGGGAGAGAAAGACAGGGGGCGGGATCTCCTTGCCGCGACTCAGGTTCCTATGGTTGGACGGATTTTTTGATTTTTCAAATCTTCAACGGGAATACCTCAAAGAACTCTGCGAGATGACCGAAGAGGTCACGGTCACCCTTCCTCAAGAAGACGGTCGGGGGTGGGAAGACGCCTTCGAGACGGTGGCGGGGACCCGTAAGGCGTTGGTTGCGATGGGTTTTGAGGTCCGAGAGATGAAAGGGAGGACATTTCGTGCCCGAAAGCCCGCGTTGCGGGCCCTGCAGGAATCCCTTTTCTCGGGGCATCAAGCCTCTTGTGAGCCGGACGGGATCACGCTGCTGAAAGCCGCCGGGACGGAAGGTGAGGCTGAAATGATCGCGCGCGAGATCCACCGGCTTTATGCCACAGGGGGTTACCGTTACAGTGATTTTGCGGTCCTCTTCCGTCAGATCAAAGATTATGCCCGAGTGATCGCGGCGACATTTGAGCGCTACGGGATCCCGGTCGAGATCCATGAACGGGAGCGTTTGAAGTTCTCCTCCTGGATGGGTGCTGTCGCGTCCCTGCTTTCTCTTTTCAGGAACGGTTGGCGAAAGGAGGATCTTTTCGATTTCCTGAAATCGGGGCACGTCCGTTCTTGGGGGCCGGGCGGGATGAAGGACCCGGAGTGGATCGAAGCGTTCGAACGGCGGGCTTTCCGGGAGGGGGTGACGGAGTCCCGGGAGGCATGGGCCGCCGAGTGGCCGGAAAGAGACAAGGGAGGCCTCGGAGAGTTTTGCGCGAAGAAGACCGCGATGCTTCAAGGGTTGATCGGGCTTGAGGATTCGTTCCGGGCCGCCCGGACCGTGGAAGAACACGCGAGGATCCTAAAGCGGGCGGTCTACGAGACCTTCCAACTTTTTGAAGTGGATGACGCTTACACGTCCTTTGCCCGCCGGGACGCCGCCTGTGTCCGAAGGTTCGAGGCTTTGCTCGATGAGATCAAAGAATTTTTCATAAAACACAAAAAGACACCGGTGGATTTTGAGGCTTTCACGGACCATTTCCTCGGGCTTCTGGAATTGGATCTTTATTCCCTGCACGAACGGGACAAGAACCGGGTCCAGATCTATGACGTTTCGCTTGCCCGTCAAAAGGAGTACAAGGTCGTGTTCGTTGCGGGGCTTGTGGAAAAGGTTTTCCCCCTACGCGTGCGTGAGGACCCCGTTCTCTCCGATTGGGAGCGCAGGCTTACGAACGGCGGCACGGACTACCCGCTTGGCGAGCGTTCTCCCCGTCAAAGCATTGAGAAATTGTTCTTTTATTTCGCCGTCACTCGCGCCAGCGAATTTTTGTACCTGAGTCACCCGTACCTGGACGTTGAAGGGAAGGAATCGTTGCCGTCGTATTACCTCGAAGAGGTTGGGGCGCTTTTTAACGGCCGTGTCCCCGTGATCGGTCAGGAGCTGTCCCGGCCCTACCCCTCCTTAGAGGAAGCCATCACGCCGCGGGAAAGGGAGGCGGCGGTTCTCGGGGCCCTGAGGAACGTCTCTGAGAGCGAAGCTCTCCGGGACGTGCGCTTCAATGCGGTGTTGGGAACGGTGCTGGCCGCTCCCGGGGGCCGCGCTCGCCTCCTGGACGCGACCAAACCGGTCGAAGCCTTGATTTCGGATGGGAGGATCCGGAAAAGGAAGCATTCTTCGATCGAAGAAACGAGCGCCACGCGTTTGGAGGAGTACGCGAAATGCCCGTATCGTTATTTCGCAGACCGTGTCCTGAATCTCAAAGACCCGGCCCAAGACACATCCCTCATGCATAAAGGTCAGATCCTTCATCAGGTGATCCAGCGATACTTCGACCCCGAAAGGGAAAGGCCTTCCCCCGAAGGCCTGGAAACGTTCATCCGCCGCGAGATCGAAGAAGGGCTCGGATCCTACCCGCTGATCTGGAGTGAACCTTACCGGGAAGCGCTGGATCGCCGCGAGCTCTTTGAAATGCTTTTTTATTTTTTGAAAGAAGAGTCCGAGCGGCTGACCGTCGCTGGTTTCAAACCCACGTATGTGGAATATGGTTTTGGCACTTCTCCGGAATGCCGCGGCCCAGCGCTTGAGATCCGCGGAACGGAACAACGGTCCCGGTTGCGGGGCCGCGTGGACCGGATCGACACGGATCCGGAGCATACCCGCGCGGTGGTCATCGATTACAAACGATCGGCTCATTTCAAAAAATCCGATCTGGAACGCGGCACGGCCCTTCAACTTCCCTTGTACCTTCTTGCTGTTTGCGGGCATCTCAAACTGCAACCCTTCGGCGGCGAGATCTATTCCATCCGGGACCGGAAGCGCAGCGGTTTTTACCGTGAGGGTTCCGAAGGCGTTCCTGAGGAAGGGCGTTTCCCCAGGGGCAGGGTTCCCGGGGACGCATTTCAGGAAATTCTGGACCGAGCGCTAAGGTTCGCCGGAAAATTCATCGACGACATAGAAGCGCTGCGGATCCCCGTCCAGCCGAGGGACTGTGAGTCCTTCTGTCCCTATAGCACGGTCTGCCGGATCGAAAAGTGGAAATTGCCGATGATCGCGGAGGAGGTCCGTAGCGAGGACGAGCGGTCGGGGATCCTCAGGGCGAACGGTCAGGCGATAGGCGGGGAAAAGACCGGGGAATTGAAATAAAGTGCGCGGAAAATAAAAATACGTTAAAATACCTGTGTTTCTTCACGGGGAGAGGGTTGCCTCGGGACACAGGGGACGGAGCGGATGCCCGAAAAAAAAATTCTGATCATTGACGATGATCCCGATATTCTGATGGTCCTGGAGCAGCGCCTGGCGGTGTGCGGCTATGAGGTCATCAAAGCCAAGGACGGCGAGGAAGCCTGCGCTAAAGTCAAGGCCATCAAGCCCGACTTGATCATCATGGACGTGTTAATGCCCAAGATGACGGGCTACGACGCGTTACGGAAGATCCGCGACGATGCCAACGTGCGGCATATCCCGGCCATCATCATTTCAGCTCGCGGTTCGATGAAGGATTTTTTCGCGGACTTCGACAAGGTGGAGTTCGTTCCCAAACCCTATGACGCCCAGGTATTGCTCAGCAAGGTCCATCGTTTTCTCGATGCCGGCGGCCCCAAGGTTCCGGTACCCCCTGCGGCTGTTCCAAGCGCCGCAGCCATTAGCCCACCCCCATCCCCGGCTCCGGTCCGCCGTCGCGCAATGGTCGTTCTGGGGGTCCAAGACGGTCTGACCGAGAAGATCCTGACGACGGTGCGCTCCATGGGGGTGGAGGTCGATCGCGCCCTCAACGAAGAGGATGCCTGTAAAGTGGCGCAAAAAATGCGCGCGGACATGATCCTGTGTCAATACTGGGAGGACGACAAGATTCTCGACGCGAAAAAAGTCGCGGGCCGTTTCTTAGGGAGCCCAGCATTGGCTTCCGTCGCCTTTTATGTTTTTTGTGAGGACCGGAGCTCCCTGGAAGTTATGAAGCTCTTCCGTGAGGACAAAATCATCAGCTACCAGCAAAGCAGCGATCTTCTCGCCAAGGTCAAAAACCTTCTCGGAACGCCCGCCTGAAGAACGGGATCCCACCCGGCGGGTTCTGAGGCCTTCCCGGTCACGACCGGTTAGACCCGAAGTTGTTTCTCCGCGTCCACGACATCCCGGTCGATCATTTCCCGCGCGCGTGCCGCTTTCGCCTTGAAACTTTCGGAGGCGTGGGGCGCGTGCATGAGCTCCCGCAGTAATTGGATCACCATCCGGAGATACCGTACCAGGCTTCCTTCGTCTTCCGTAATGAGCTGACGGACCCTGTCAAAATTCTGGCCCCGGGTCCAGGCGTCAACCGCTTTGGCAAGATGGAAATGAGGCGGTTTGGTGTAAGGGGAAACGCGGAAATTCGCCTCCCACTTGTGGATCATACGGTGATAGTGTTGGGTCACTTTGAGCAGGTCTTCGTGCTCTTTGTGGAGCCGCGGCGGTTCGTCGCCTTTCCGGGGTTCAAAAATGAGCCCTGCGAGAAAAACATTCAATTTGGCTTCGTCGATCTTCTCCAGCGTACCGTCCGTGTACATTTCGGTCAGGAGCAGTTCATAACCGAAGACGGATGCCGCAAATTCCCCCTTGGCCGTGAGGCCCTGATCCGTGATGTAACCCATTTCTTTGAGAAGGGCGAGCTTATTGCGGAGGAGGTCCAAACCCTCTTCGCGGCGCTTCTTGGAAGACTGGAAATAGTGGAAGGTCCGGGGATAAATATCCAAAAGTTTTTCACCGAGATCGCGGTAAAGATTGAGCAGGGTCGCATAAGCGGTATTGAGCTGACTGCGGACCGGTTCGGGGTTACCGAAAAGGATGCGTTGGACCTCGGGGAAGGGGATATCGTTGGGATGGACGCGGGAGTAGACGAACCCTTCGTGATCGATCCCCCGCCGTCCCGCGCGTCCGGCCATTTGGTAAAAGTCGCGCGTGGTCAGGGCTTTGAACCCCGTCCCGTAGAATTTCTCCAATTCGTCGAAGACGACCGTGCGCGCGGGCATATTGATCCCGAGCGCAAAGGTTTCGGTCGTGAAGATCAATTTGATCAGGCGGCTTGTGAAGAGACGTTCCACGACCTCCTTCAGGGTCGGGAGCATGCCGGCGTGATGGTAGGCGATCCCGTGTTCGATGAGCGGCCGCATTTCTTCCGCGGATCTTTCCCCGACAAGGTCGTAGCGTTTAAGCAACTCCTCGAACAAGGACAGGACCTGTTGTTTCTCTTTTCCACGTAAAAGATCGTAGTGGGAAACTTCCCAGGCAAGGAACGCCGTGCGTTTCCTGCTGAAAGCGAAATACAGCACGGGCAGTCGGTCCGTGTCGATCAAATGATCCAAAAGGCTGTAGAGGCGGTTCGCTCGGGCGCGCGGGGGCTGGAATCCGCGTCGGCGTTCGCGCTGGGATAATTGCCAATTGTCCCTTTGGAGGTAACCTTCCTTGCGGAGGGATTTCAGGTTCGTGATGATCTTGCCCTGGGATTGGAACAGGAAGTGCAGGGGGACGGGCCGTTTGTTTTCCTCGATCACGGCGATAGGACGCTCATGGATATTCTGGATCCAATTCGCGAGTTCCCGAACATTCGGGACCGTCGCGCTCAGGGCGAGGATCCGGATCCCGGGCGGAGTGAACAAAAGGGCTTCTTCCCAAACGGTGCCGCGTTCAACGTCATCGAGATAGTGCACTTCATCGAAAATGACCCATCCGATCTTGCGGATGCGTTCGGCGTTCTCGAAGAGCGAATTCCGGTAGATCTCAGTGGTCATGATCAGAATCGGGGCCGCGGCATTGATCGAGACGTCTCCAGTCAGGATCCCGACGTTGCCTGGTCCGAAACGGTCCTGGAAATCCCGGAATTTTTGGTTGCTGAGCGCTTTGACCGGAGCGGTGTAGATGACCTGTTCGTTGCGCGAGAGGGCTTTTTCGATAGCGGCTTCCGCGATCAGGGTTTTCCCGGATCCGGTCGGGGCCGAAACGAGCAGGGAAGTCTCTTTTTCGATCCAGCCGATCGCTTCTTTTTGGAACGGGTCCAGTTCGAATGGCATAAAATC
>JAHQRI010000043.1 GCA_019052695.1 Candidatus Omnitrophota bacterium | reverse complement strand
TAAGTTTAATTGTTCTTTAAAAATTCACGCGCCCTTAGCTCAGTTGGTAGAGCAAGTGACTCTTAATCACTGGGTCGAAGGTTCGAGTCCTTCAGGGCGCACTTTTTCTTTTTGAAAAAGTACGGCGTCGTGATGGTTTAATGAGAACCCTCTATGACGGCCGCACTTGTTTTTGAAAGAGATCTGCGGTCGTGGCGGAATTGGCAGCCCTGATTTTCATTAAAAGAACATTGGAAATCAGGACAGCACTGATTTCATTGATTTGAGGGTGATTTTTTGAACCTGCGGCCGTGGCGGAATTGGCAGACGCGCAGGACTTAGGATCCTGTACCGCAAGGTGTGGGGGTTCAAGTCCCTCCGGCCGCACCGAACCCTAGTGGTTCGGTACGATGTCGCGAGGAGCTGAGGAAGCTCCTCTGCGACAATCGCACTTGATAATTTTAAGGCAAGAGGAGCCAAGCACATCTCGGAGCGTCAAGCTCCGGAAGTGCAGTCCTTGCGCATAGGGCGCAAGGGCAAGTCCCTCCGGCCGCACCGAACCTCAATGGTTCGGTACGACGCCGTGAGAGCTAGAAGAAGGCTCTCTACGACGGTCGCACTTGCACCTGTTTGGATTCTGAGAAGCGCTGCCCTTAGCGCAAGTGAAAGGAGCTGTCTATGTTCGGTCTGGGGCTTCCCGAAATTCTTTTGATCTTGTTGGTGATCCTGCTGGTCTTCGGGGCCTCCCGGCTTCCCGAGGTCGGGCGGTCGCTTGGCAAGGCGCTCAGCGAATTCAAAAAAGGGTTCGGCGGTTCGCAAGACGAGCAGGACCCCAAGAAGCCGAACGGCTGAAACCTTTCCGGTGGGCGATGTCTGAACTGTACCCTTCTGAGTCCCAGCGTCTCAATATCCTCCAGCATCTTGAAGAACTTCGTCGCCGGATCCTTCGGGTCTTGGCCGTATTTGTGTGTTTGACGGCCGTGTCGTTCGCTTTCGGTCCGCAGGTTTTTGAGTGGACGACCTACCCTCTGAGGCACTTGCCCGGCAGGTTGATCTTTATCTCCCCCATGGAAGGTTTCACCGCGTATATGCAAGTGTCACTCCTGGCCGGTTTTTTGGCGACATTCCCGTTCCTTCTCTATCAGGCCTGGAGATTCCTGGCTCCGGCGTTCACGCCCGACTTTGGGGGAAGGATCCTGCTTTGGTTGTTGCTTTCGCTAGTCCTTTTTGCGGGTGGGGTCGTGTTCTCCTACGCGGTTCTCTTGCCGGCCGCGTTCGATTTTCTGATCGGGTTCGGCAGCCGTCTTGCTGCCCCGCAGATCACCCTGGGAAGCTACATCGCTTTTTTCGTGTTCCTGGTCCTGTCCGGGGGGCTTGTTTTCCAGATCCCGGTGGTCCTTGGATTTTTAGGGGATACGGGACTTGTTTCGGCCGCGGTCCTGAGGTCGAAGAGGCCTCATGCGTGGATCCTGATGCTCGTGATCGCCGCGGTGATCACGCCCACCCAGGATATCTTCAACCTGCTTCTTTTTTCGATCCCGATGATCTTTCTCTACGAATGCGGGATCCTTCTTGCCGGATGGTCCCGGACGAAAGGGCGTGGAACATGAGCTTCAAAAAAAAGTCCCTGACTGCCGCCGTGGCAGCGCTTCAGATCGATAAGGTGACTGTTTTCTTGCTGGCGAGCTGTGTCCTGCCTTCCTTTTTTCACATGATCCCGTGGGGTTTTTCGGTGCCGGTGGGTGCGGTGTGGCTGCCGATGTTCTACGCGCCTTGTGCCGCGGCCTTGTTGTACCGGCCGCATGTCGGGATCCTGGCCGGACTTTTCGCGCCCGGGCTCAACGCCCTTCTTTTCGGCCGTCCCGACGCGGGTCTGGTGCTTCCGTTGACCGCGGACCTTGTGATCTTCACGGCAGTCACTTGGCGGCTGTCGGCCCGGATCAAGATCGCCGCGCCGCTTGTGGCTTTTGTGGCGGCGAAAGTGCTGACGTACTGGGTGTTCGACGGCGCTCATGCTTCCGCGTTCTCCTCCGGAGGATGGAGCGCCTGGCTGACCGGTCTGGCTTTGAGCTTGCCGGGGATCCTGATGTTCGTCGTGATCGGTCTCTTTTGCGCTTGGCTGAGTAAAGAGGCGCGGCCGTGATCCGTTTGTCGTTCGACCGGATCGTGAGGCGGTTGTTTCAAGAGCGTCTCCCGCGGGTGGACTTGGTCCTCGCAGTCGCGGAAGGGGGGCTTGTTCCGGGCGCGCTGGCCGCCTTGAGGTTGGGGGTCCCGATGGGGACGGTCCGCGTCCGTTTCCGGGACAAGGGTAACCGCGAAATTTACAAGGCCCCCCGGGTTTTTAAAAGGCCGGTGATCCCTCGCGGCGTTCGTTCCGTGCTGATCGCGGACGATGTGTCAGTGACAGGCAAAACGCTGGAAGCGGCGAGGGCCCTTGTGCCCCGGACGGTCAAGGTGAGGACGCTGGTTTTAAAAGGGCGCGCGGACATCGTCCTCTTTCCCGAGATCCGGCCATGCGTCAACTGGCCGTGGAACAAGTTGCGCTCCTAGACAAGGATCCTTATGGACCGTTTTTTTTACTGGCTTGAAAATGTCCTGAAGGAGCAGATCTCCCGGAGGGCCTTTCTCAAGGTTCTTTTGGGCGGGCTCCTGGTCCTCATTTCGAATAACACGTTCCTGAAGTTCGCGTTCGCGAAACAAAAACCCTCCGGGCCGCGGGCGCGTCGCGAGGTCAAAACGCCGTACGACCTCGTGGTGATCGAGGGGAAGGACCCTTATCAAAATACGGTTCAAGCGGTGGAAGCGCTCGGGGGCATGTCGCGCTTCGTACGAAAAGGGGACGTTGTGGTGGTGAAACCCAACATGGCATGGGACCGGACGCCCGAACAGGCGGCGAACACTGAGCCCCGGGTCGTGGCCGCTTTGGTGGACCTGGCGACCCGGGCCGGCGCGAAGCGGGTGAACGTGTTCGATGTGACCTGCAACAACGAAAAGATGGTCTACGAACGGAGCGGGATCCGGAAAGCGGCGCTTGAAAAGGGGGCCTCGGTCTATTTCCCGAACCACTGGGATGTCGTCAAGGCGCGATTCCCTTATCCGAGCCCGATGGAGGATTGGCCCATCCTCCGTGACGCGATCGATTGCGACGTTTTCATCAACGTTCCGGTCGTTAAGCACCACGGCCTGACCGGCCTGACGCTTTCCATGAAGAACCTGATGGGGGTCTGCAGCGGCATCCGGGGGATGATGCATCTCGATATTGGGACGAAACTGGTGGACCTCGCGGACTACATCAAACCCGACCTTACCGTGATGGATGCGACGCGCGTGCTGTTGCGCAACGGGCCGAGCGGCGGGGACCTGGGGGACGTGGCTGCCCTGGACAAGGTCTTCGCGTCGACGGATTATGTGCTGGCGGACGCCTACGCGGCGGCGTTGATGAAACAGGACCCTTCGAGTATTTCCTACGTCCGGTTGGCGGCCGAGAGGCACCTCGGTCTGGCCGATCTCGCCCGGGCGAACATTTTCGAAAAAAAGGCGTGATCCGTGGCGAGATACCGTTCGGGGGCCTGGGTTTGGGCGCGCCGGTTTTCCCAGGGCGCTTTTCTTGCGCTCTTCATTTACGTGCTTTGGTCCACGACCTACCCCCTGCACGGCAAGATCTCCCCGGAAGTCCTTTTTCAGATCGATCCGCTCGTGATGTTCTTCACGGCGCTGAGCGAACGCGTGATCCTGCCGGGCGTTTTGATCGCGGCGGGAATGCTTCTGCTCACTCTGGTGTTCGGCCGATTCTTTTGCGGCTGGGTCTGTCCTCTCGGGACGATGAGTGACTGGACGTCGCGGCTTACCCGAAGAAAAAAAACGCTGAGCG
Organism: Candidatus Omnitrophota bacterium; assembly: GCA_019052695.1. GTDB lineage: Bacteria > Omnitrophota > Omnitrophia > Omnitrophales > Aquincolibacteriaceae > Pegaeibacterium. The sequence goes on along the minus strand of JAHQRI010000043.1, from coordinate 10,004 downwards.
ATCCCGCGAACCGCGGAATCAGAAAGATCAAATATTTCTTGCTTGGAGTTGTGGCCCTTTTCGCGGTTGGGGGGGTCCAAATAGCATGGATCTTTGATCCGATCGTGATCGCCGGACGGTTCATTTCCCTGAACGTGATCCCCGCCGTAACCTGGGCGGCGGAAAGGGCGTTCATCATTGCGATCCGGGACCTCGGTCTCCGGGACAGCGTTGTTTACGATGTCTACATGACGTTAAAACAAACGTTCCTGGGCGTGAAGGTCCATTATTTCTCGAACGCGCTTGCCATTTTAGCCTACATCCTTTTGATCTTCGCGGGGGCCCTTGTCTTTTCGCGCCTCTGGTGCCGGATGATCTGTCCCCTGGGTGCTTTCTTCGCGATCGTTTCGAAAGGGGCGTTCCTGGAGCGAAAGACGGAGGCCTGCACCGGTTGCGGACTCTGCCGGAAGGCATGCCGCATGGGTGCGATCCGCGATGACGGAAGCTACCAGAAATCCGAATGCATTCTGTGCATGGACTGTGTGGAGGCGTGTCCCGGCGGCAGGACCCGGTTTGCGTGGAGGCCGTTCGGAAGAGCGGCCCATTTGCCCGCTGTGAGTCATAGCTCCGGAGAAGGCCGGGGATTGACCCGCAAGGAATTTGTTTTTCTTGTGTTGGCGGCCTTGATTTCGCTGGCGGGAGGGCGGCGGCGGGGCCTTCGGCATTCCTTCCCGGGAGAACAGGGAAAGGTCATCCGGCCTCCGGGGGCGCTGCCGGAAAAGGATTTCGTCGACCGTTGCATCCGGTGCGGCAATTGCATGAAGGTCTGCCCGACGAACGGACTTCAGCCGGTTATGATGGAAGCGGGGCCGGAAGGGATCTGGACCCCCCGGCTCGTCCCCGAGATCGGCTACTGTGAGTATGCCTGCACGATGTGCGGGCAGGTGTGTCCCACGGGGGCCATCGGGAAACTTTCAGTAAACGAGAAACAGAAGGTCAAGATCGGTATCGCCGTTGTCGATCACACAACCTGCTATGCTTGGGGGCACCACACAAATTGCCTTGTTTGCGAAGAACATTGCCCGCTTTCAGACAAGGCGATCAAGGCCCGTGCCGAGATCCACGATGGTCAAAAGATCCTGAAACCGGTGGTGGATCCCTACCTGTGTATCGGCTGCGGGATCTGCCAGAATGTCTGCCCCGTGCGCCCTGTCCGGGCGATCCAGGTGGTGCCCCCTAAAGCCCGCTGCCGCGGGGGCTTAACTTGAATTGACAAAAGGCCCTACTTTCTCTAATATACCGCCCTTGTTGCAGTTAAGGCGGTTATGCTTAAGATCTCACGGTAGTCTCATCGTTCAGACCTTCGGGGAATATCCGCCGGCCTTTTGAGGTTTGTTTTTCGGTCATCTAACCGCGAAGTTTTGGATCTTACGGGGTACGAAGTATCCAAGCGAGTGTAGCATAGTGGTAATGCTCTGCCTTGCCAAGGCAGCTACGAGGGTTCGATTCCCTCCACTCGCTCCATTCTTTTTCCCCGCCTGCGGCTTCGCGTGTTGAACGCTGCTCACGTTGTCTTGGTTCAAACCATAAGGCGGTCCTTGTGTTGTTCAAAAAGAAAAATGAAAAAACGTCCGATGCCCCTTCTGATGCGGGGGTGGCCGTAGCGCCGGAGGCACCCTACAAAATCAAGGTCCAGGACGGAAAACCCTGCGAGAAGATCCTGACCCTCGAGATCGGAAAAGAATCGATCCGGAGGGAATATGAAAATTTCTACACGGCGATCGCGCCCCGGGCCAAAGTCCCCGGGTTCCGTCCCGGAAAGGTCCCCCGGGACGTCCTGGAGATGCATTACGAAAAGAACGCGAGTGACGCGGCGTTGGAGGCCCTTTTAACGGAATCCCTTCCCAAGGCGCTCCGTGATAAAGAGATCAATCCCTTGGCGACGCCCGAGATCAAGGACATCCAGTTCTCGAAAGAAAAGCTGGTGTATAAGGCCGTCGTGGAGATCCGTCCCAAGATCAAGTTGGGGAAGGTGGCCGGATTGGCCGCAAAGAAAGAAAAGGCCGCGGTCAGCCCGGAGGCGGTCGACAAGGCCTTGAAGCAGACCCAGGAAATGCACGCGCAGTATAAGGCCGTCGAAGGACGGGCGGCGAAGTTCGGGGATTTCGTGATCGCCGATTATGTTTGCCTCGTGGACGGCAAGGAAATGGAGAAACGCAACGACGACTGGATCGAGCTCAAGGAGGACGAATACCTCAAGGGGTTTTCCCCGCAGTTGGCCGGCGCTTCGGGGGGAGAAGAAAAAGAGGTCCGGATCGTTTTCCCCTCCGATATGTCGGACAAGCGCGTGGCGGGCAAGGATGCCATTTTTAAGCTTAAGGTCAAAGAGATCAAAGAAAAGATCCTTCCGGCGCTCGATGACGAGTTGGCCAAGCAGGCTGGCGACTATCAAGACCTGAACGACCTGAAGCAAAAAATAACCCAAGACCTCGAAAAGAGGGCGCAGGAAGAAAAAGAAGCGGCGTTCGAGAAAGAGCTTCTCAACGAATTGCTCAAACACAACAAGATCGATATTCCCGGAGGACTGCTGCAACGGCGCACCGAGTACCTGATGGAGCAAGCGAGCCAGCGGTTCGTGTCCCAAGGGGGCGCGGCGGAGGCCTTCGACAAGGAAAAGGAGAAGCTCAGCAAAGAGTTCGAAGCGGAGGCGCGCCGGCAGATCCATTTGGCGTTCCTCTTGGATGAGATCGCGGAGACCCAAGGGATCCGGGCCCAGGAGGCCGACCTGCAGAAACGGTACGAGGCGCTGAGCCGTCAGTATCGCCAGCCCAAAGAGACCGTCGAAAAATATTACCGGGAACACAAGGGCGCGGTGGAGGCCCTGATGGACCAAGTAAGGAATGAGAAGACGATCGATTATTTAAAGCAGAACGCGAAGGCCCAGTAACCCCGCGGGCTGCGGCGGCGCCGTGAACAGGCAAAGGAGGTTTGAGATGAGTTATCTGGTCCCAATGGTCATCGAGACGACGGGCAAAGGGGAAAGGGCATATGACATCTATTCGCGGCTTCTCAAGGACCGGATCGTTTTTATCGGGACGCCGATCGATGATGTGGTCGCCAATCTGATCATCGCCCAGATCCTTTTCCTGAACATGGAGGAATCGAACAAGGACATCAATATCTATATCAATAGCCCGGGGGGTTCCGTGACCGCGGGTCTTGCCATTTACGACACGATGCGTTTCGTTAAATGCGACGTTGCGACGTATTGTCTCGGGCAGGCGGCGAGCATGGGCGCGCTGCTGTTGGCGGCCGGGACCAAAGGCAAACGTTATGCGCTCCCGAACTCCCGCGTGATGATCCACCAACCCTGGGGCGGCACGCAGGGAACGGCCTCGGACATCCATATCCAGGCCAAGGAGATCCTGAAGCTGAAAGAACGTCTGAACCAGATCCTTGTCGAACATAGCGGCCAGCCGCTCGACCGCATCGAAAAGGACACGGACCGCGATTATTTCATGTCGGCCGAAGAGGCCAGGAACTACGGTATTGTCGATTCCGTCATCACCACCCGCATGGAGGTCCCCAAATGAGCAAACCCGCACTGCTTTTAACGCCCGGTCCCACGCCTGTTCCCGAGGTCATCCGCAAGCTGATGGCCGAGCCGATCTTTCATCACCGCACGCCCAAGTACCGCAAGATCTTCGGGGACGTTTCTGAACGCCTCAAGAAGGTCTTTTTGACCAAGTCCCCGGTCTACACGTTCGCGGGTTCGGGGTCGCTGGCCATGGAGGCCGCGATCGTGAACTTTCATTCGGCGGGCGACAAGGTCCTCATCGGGGAGAACGGGAAATTCGCCGAACGCTTCACTGCGATCGCGAAGGCCTTTGGCCTTAATCCGATCGTGATCAAAATGCCGAACGGAGAGGCCATCCCTCCCCAAAAGGTTGCGGAGGCGCTGCAGAAGGACCCGGACATCAAAGCGGTCTGCGTCCAGCTTTGCGAGACTTCGACGGCGGTGCTCAACGATATCAAATCCATCGGCGAGATCGTGGCGAAGACCGACGCGCTCCTGATCGTCGACGCGATCTCCGGCCTCGGCGCGGACCGCCTTGAAACGGATCATTGGCACGTGGACCTTGTGATCGCCGGTTCTCAAAAGGCCCTGATGCTCCCTCCCGGGCTCGCGTTCCTGAGCGTGAGCGAGAAGGCGAGGGCGCGCATGGCGACGGCGAAGCTGCCCCGGTATTATTACGACCTGAAATATTATGAAAAGTCCCTCAAGGACAGCGATACCCCTTGGACCCCGGCGTTGACGCTTGTGATCGGGCTCCAAAAAGCCCTCGAAATGATCGAGGCCGAAGGGATCGAGAACGTGTTCCAACGCTGCGCCGCTAACGCCGCGTGGACCCGAGAAACGCTCCAAAAAATGGGTCTGCCGCTCTTTTCCAAGGCGCCGTCTTCCACCGTCACAGCGGCATGCCTGCCGGAAGGAGTGGACGGCGAAAAGCTGACCCAGGTGATGCGCGACGAAAAAGGGGTCGCGATGGCCGGCGGCCAAGGCGATCAGATGAAAGGTAAGGTCGTGCGTATTTGCCATATGGGCGCGATCACCAAGAAAGATCTCGAACTGGGGCTCAAGGTCCTCGGCGAGACCCTCAAGGCGATGCGGTTCCCTTCCGGGTCCTGTTGTTGCTCGTGTCAATGATACGAGGTGCGGTCCATGAATGGAACCATTTACAAGGGAGATAAAAAAATGAAAGTGCTTGTTTCGGACCCTTTGGGGCAGGGGGGGATGGAGATCCTTCGCAAGGAGAAAAACCTCCAAGTGGATGAAAAGACGGGGCTGAAACCCGAAGAGTTAAAGGCGATCATCGGGGACTACGACGCGATCCTCGTGCGCAGCGGGACGAAGGTCACGAAGGAGATCATCGAGGCGGGCAAAAAACTCCGTGTCATCGGCCGGGCCGGGGTCGGGGTGGACAACGTGGACCTGGAAGCCGCCACGAAACGCGGGATCATTGTCATGAACACGCCCGAGGGCAACACCATTTCGACCGCGGAACACAGCTTTTCGATGCTGCTGGCGGTTTCGCGGAACATCCCGCAGGCGGACGCCTCGGTCAAAAAAGGCGAATGGAAACGCGGAAAGTTCCAGGGTTCCGAGTTGAACGGGAAAACGCTCGGGATCGTCGGGTTCGGGCGTATCGGCCGCGAGGTCGCCAAGCGGGCGAGTACTTTCAATATGAAAGTCATGGTTTTCGATCCCTTCATTTCCAAGGAGGCCGTCAAGGAATACCCGGTGGAATTCGTGGACGTTCCGACGCTCCTTAAACATTCGGATTTCATCACATTCCACACACCGCTGACGGCGGAGACGAAAGATCTTCTCAATGCGGAAACCTTCAAGCTTTGCAAAAAAGGCGTGCGGATCGTTAATTGCGCCCGAGGCGGGATCGTGGAAGAAGCGGCCTTGGCCGCGGCCCTCCAAAGCGGGCAGGTCGCGGGCGCGGCGTTCGACGTTTTCGTGACCGAACCCCCCGCGGCGGACCATCCCTTGCTCAAACTTCCGCAGTTCATTTGCACCCCACATCTTGGTGCCGCGACCCAGGAAGCCCAAGAGAACGTTGCGATCGATGTGGCCAAACAGGTGATCGACGCCTTGAACAACCGCGCGATCAAGAACGCCGTGAATTTACCGAACCTGGACCCCGACACGCTCAAGGGACTCCAGCCGTGGCTCAAACTCGCGGAGAAGATCGGAGCCCTGTTCCCGCAGCTGTTCGAAGGGAGCCTCAAGAAGGTCGAGATCCGGTACGGCGGCGACCCGACGCGTTTCAAGACTGCGCCGCTCACGGTGTCGGTCCTCAAAGGCCTGTTAACGCCCATTTGCGGCGAGACGGTGAATTTTGTGAACGCTCCGTCCATGGCCAAAGAGCGCGGCATCACCGTGTCTGAGGGCACGAGCAATGAGACCGTGGATTTTTCCAGTTTCATCGATGTCGAGGTCACGGTCGGCAAGCAAGCCCACCGCATCATCGGGACCCTTTTCAGTCTTCAGCCCCGGATCGTGCGCATTGATGAGGTTATGATCGATCTGGAACCGGAGGGATGGGTCCTTTTCGTAAAAAATGAAGACCTGCCCGGCATCGTCGGCATCATCGGGACGGTCCTCGGGAAGCACGGGATCAACATTGCGGAGATGTCGCTGGGACGCGTGGGCAAAGGCAAGAAGGCCTTTGCTGTGACGGCGATCAACACCGATAGCGAGGTGCCGGCGAAGGTCTTGGCCGGGATCAAAAAGAACAAAGCCATCCTTGACGTCAAGGTCGTGAAACTTTAAGACCCGTCACCGGGTTGCGGGCATGCATCGAACGGAGGGTTGACGGAGTGAACAGGATCTTGATCGGCGCCCAGTGGGGCGATGAGGGGAAAGGGAAGGTCATCGACCTTCTCGCACGGAAAAGCGACATTGTGGTCCGCTACCAGGGCGGGAACAACGCCGGCCACACCGTCAAATTCAACGATCAGAAGTTCGTACTCCATTTGATCCCTTCCGGGATCCTGCATCCCGGAAAGGTCTGCGTGATCGGCAACGGGGCCGTGATCGATCCGGAGGCCCTTTTCCGCGAAGTGGAGATCCTCGAAAAGCAGGGGATCCGGGTCCGGGGCCGGCTCTTGGTCTCCGACCAAGCCCACCTTATTCTTCCCTATCACAAAGTGATGGACCGTTTGAAGGAAGAGGGTTCCCAGAAGGGGAAGGCCATCGGCACCACGAAAAAAGGGATCGGTCCCTGCTACGCGGACAAGATGGCCCGCGTCGGGATCCGGGTCGGGGACCTGAAGTCCCTCAACTACTTCAAAGACCGGTTGTCGTATGTCCTTGCCGAGCGCAATCACTTTTTGGAAAAGATCTACGATGCCCCTCCGCTTTCTTTTAAGGAAATCTTCGCTCACTTCAAAAAATACCGCGCGAGGTTACTGGGCTATACGGTCAATACCCCCCAATACCTTTACGAAGCCTCGAAGGCCGGAAAGGACATTCTTTTCGAAGGCGCACAGGGGACCTTGCTGGACGTAGACCATGGGACCTACCCTTTCGTGACCTCCTCCAACGCGACGGTCGGCGGGGCGATCACGGGGTCAGGGATCAGTCCGACCTTCATTGACCGGGTGATCGGTGTGATCAAGGCGTACACGACCCGCGTGGGAGAAGGCCCCTTTCCCTCGCAGTTCCCGCCCCGGCTCATGGAATTTATCCAGACCAAAGGCGAAGAATTCGGCGCGACGACCGGGCGTCCCCGGCGCTGCGGATGGTTTGACGCGGTGATCGCGCGTCACGCGGTGCGGATCAACGGGCTCGACGAAATGGCGGTCATGAAGCTCGACGTTTTGTCCGGCCTGCCCGAGCTTAAGATCGCGACGGCGTACCGGATCAACGGGAGGATCACGCGGGACTACCCGAACGCGATCTTCGAGTTCACGAAGGCGAAACCTGTTTACGAAACAATGAAAGGCTGGACGGAGGACGTGACGAAAGCACGGAGGTGGAACGACCTTCCGGTGAACGCGCGCCGTTACCTCAAACGACTCGAGTCCCTGATGGGGACCCCCCTGAAGATCATTTCAGTCGGGAGCCAGCGCAATCAGACGATCTTTTTATAAGGGGAAATGACTCTCATGGCGAACGGTATCCCGGAACACGTCGCGATCATCATGGATGGGAACGGACGTTGGGCTCAAAAACAGGGGCTGATCCGTATCCGGGGCCACGAGGTGGGCGTCCAGCGGGTCGAGGAGATCACCCAGGCCGCGCAGGACAAAGGGATCCGCTACCTGACCCTTTATGCTTTTTCCAAAGAGAACTGGCGTCGTCCGAAAGAGGAGGTGGAGTTCCTGATGGGACTGCTTTCCTCTTACATTGACGCCAAACTGAACGCTATCCTCAAGAACAATATTGTCTTTAACGTGATCGGGGAGCTCGGGGACCTTCCGGACGCCCTTCAAAAAAAATTGAATGACGCCGTGGAAAAGACCCGTTCCAATACCGGCCTGACCCTCACGTTCGCCTTGAGCTATTCCTCCCGCAAGGAGATCATTCAAGCGTGCAGGAAGATCGCCGTAAAAGTGAGGCGGGGCGAATGGGAACCCGAGGCGATCGACGAAACGGTGATGGCCGCGAACCTTTACACGGCGGGCATGCCCGACCCCGACCTTTTGATCCGCACGAGCGGGGAATATCGCGTCAGTAATTTTCTTTTGTGGCAGATTTCTTACGCCGAGATCTACATTACTTCAAAATTCTGGCCGGAGTTCACCCGGGACGAGTTCGAAAAAGCGCTCGAAGACTACCGGGGGCGTGAAAGACGTTTCGGCCACACGTGCGCTTTGAACGGAAAACACGCATGAACCAATTAATGAAGCGGCTCGCCGTTTCGGCGGGATTCATCGCGGTCACTTGCGCCGCGATCTTTCATCTTCCGGACTGGTTCTTTTTTATCGTCGTGGAGGTCTTTGTCTTGATCGGCCTGAACGAATTCTTCTCGCTGGCCGAGAAAAAAGGCCTGATCATTCACCGGGGCGTGGGATTGTTCTTCGGGGGCCTGCTGCCGTTCGCGAGTTATTTTTCGCTCCAGCCGGTGGTCCCGCTCATGGCCTGCGTCGCGCTTTTCATTTACCTGTTCAACCGACGGTCCCCGGACCGGACGATCACGAGCGTTGCCGTCAGCGTGTTCGGCATGGTCTATATCGCCTGGTTTTTCGCGTACCTGCTCAAGATCAAAACCTTGCCGGAAGGCGCGTGGTGGACTTTTTACACGATCCTGATCGTGAAAGGGGGCGATACCGCGGCTTACTTTGTCGGAAAAAAATTCGGAAAAACCAAGCTTTTGGAGCATGTCAGCCCTCAAAAATCCATCGAGGGCGCCATCGCGCAGATGTTCGCGACCATCGCGTTGTCCCTCCTTTCCGTTTATTTTTTACAAGCAAGCCTTTTCCATCTTTTTGTCCTCGGGACCTCCGTGGGGCTGCTGGCGCTGCTCGGGGACCTTGCGGAGAGCTTGATCAAACGCGATGCCGGGGTCAAGGATTCGGGGAACATCCCGGGTTTGGGGGGCATCCTTGACGTGATGGACAGCCTGCTTTTTACCGTTCCGTTCGTTTACTTTTATCTGACGGTCATGCTCGGCCTGGAAAGGCTATGAAGACCCTTTCCATCCTCGGTTCCACCGGGTCCGTCGGCGAGAACGCCTTGCGGATTGTTCGCCTTCATCCCGAACGTTTCAGGGTCAAAGCCCTGGCAGCTTGCCGCAACGTGGAGAAACTTTTTGAACAGGCCCGGGAATTCCGGCCTCAATGCGTCTGCGTCTACGATGTCCAAAGCGCGAAACGGGCCGCGCCGCGGTTCAAGGCCTTGGGCGTCCGGGTGGTGACCGGAGATGAGGGACTTCTGGAGGTCGCGACGCTGAACGGGGTCCGTCAGGTGATCTGCGCGATGGTCGGCGCCGTGGGGCTGCGTCCCATTTTCGCGGCTGTCGAGTCGAAAAAGACCGTGGCGATCGCGAACAAAGAACCCTTGGTCATGGCGGGCGAACTGCTTTTAGAGACTGCGGCCCGATGCGGCGTCGGGGTCCTGCCGATCGACAGCGAACATTCGGCGTTATGGCAATGCCTCGAGGGAAGGGACCCTTCCTCCGTGAGGCGGCTGACCATCACGTCATCCGGGGGACCGTTCCGAAGTCACAAGGGGCCCTTATCCCGGGTGACGCCCTCTCAGGCTCTGAACCATCCCAAATGGAAAATGGGGCCCAAGATCACGATTGATTCCGCGACGTTGATGAACAAAGGGCTTGAAGTGATCGAAGCGGCGAACCTTTTTAACGTCCCTCCGGAAAAGGTCGGCGTAGTGATCCATCCGGAAGCTATCTTGCACGCCCTCGTGGAATTTGTGGACGGGACCCATTTGGCGCATCTGGGGGTCGCGGACATGTGCCTTCCGATCCGATACGCCATGAGCTATCCGGAGC
>JAHQRI010000042.1 GCA_019052695.1 Candidatus Omnitrophota bacterium | reverse complement strand
GGGGATGACAACCAGAGGCTTATTTCCACATAAACGCTTACGAGGAGGCTTGGTTGATGCATCGATTACAAAACCGAAAAAGGGTGACCCGGCCTTCCCTTCCCTACCTCGATAACCTGCGGGGCGTATTGATCACGGTGGCGATCAATTTTATTTTGGTGTGGGCCGCGAATTTCGGCATGGCGCCTTACAACGTGTACGCCGTGGCCCTCGATGCCGCGATCTGCGGGGTGTTGACCGCCGTGATCGACGTCTTGATCGTCCGGGCCGGCATGAAAAAGGCGCGGGCGGCCGGGATCGTCCCCCGTGAAGTGCCGGTCAGCCACCTTATGATGAAATTCCCGAAGGGGACCTTCGGTTTTATGCTGGCCTTGGGGGCCGCGGCCTCCGTCGTTTGCATTGCGGTGAACTGCGGCCTCTTTCTTTTCTACGGGTTCGAGCGCTGGACCTTCTGGCAGTTCATGCTTTACAAATTGGCGTATTCGCTGGTCCTGAGCGAGCGGTTGATCAGCCTGACGATCCTCCGGCTCGTGCAAAAGGATCTCGATCCGGAACCGCCCGCGGCCGCGGAAAAGGCCCTGTCATGACGAACGGGCCGCAGATCAAGAACCCTTTGCCGAGCGTCAGCAGTCTCCGCGAATTCTACGCGAGCGTCACCTCCAACCTGATGTTCCAGCTGATCTTCAACCCCCACGTCAGCGCGTATACCGCAGGCGGGCAGCGGTCCGTGTTCTCGGAGGGCCTCATGTGCACGTTGATCACGACGCTCATCACCATTCCCGGGATCGCCCGGGCCATCAAAGCCGCGCGCGCGGCGGGTGAACTTCCGGCCGGGATCCCCGAAAACCGCCTGATGCGGCGCCTGCCCCGCAACCCCTGGGGATTCGCCTTGCTCGTCAGCGTCCTCCTTGCTCCCCTCGGTGGTCTGTGGTTCTCTTTTATTTTCAATTTCTACGGGTTCACGAGCTGGACGTTCTATCAACTCTTCGTATTCAAGCTGGTCTACCTGACCGTACTGGGAAAATCCCTGGTCGCGCTCTCCGTCCTGCGCTTCACCCAGCCAGACCTACCTCGCAAATCCCGTTCGCCCGCCGGTGATCCAGCCGGCAGAAGCGCATGAAAGCGCCCCCTTCCCCCGCAAACCTGGAGCTTGTGAACGTCACCGTGGTCCGGGGAAAAGAGAACATGAAACTGCTGGACCGGGTTTCTCTAACGGTCTCTCCCGGAGAGAACGTCGCAACCATGGCACCTAAGCCGCTTATCATCACTTTGTGACGATGATTGATTTACGGAAGGGGGTCAGGCTGCAGATAAAAACATCGAAGCTGCTTATAGTTCCAAACAGGAATTGTGGCCAGACCGCGCCAAAAGGAACATGATTCGTAGGAACCAACGGGCTGCTCAAAATCAAAAGTTTTTTTCAAAAAAACAGCAGGAACAGTTTTGGTTTTGAAGGTTTTAAAAAAGGATTTTTCTCGAAATCTTGAGATTCTCATATAAACTTACGGCATCGTACAGCGCCGTTTCCAAAGAAAATCTACAAATGAAAAAAAATTGTCTTTTTATAATTTTACTTTTTAGTTTGTCTTGGACTCTCTTCGCCCAAAACGATCCTTCCCGCCCCCAAAAGTTCCAAAACACCGGGGAGTACAACTTTTCTTCCGATTGGGTCTCCGTGCATGTTCCCGTTTGGAAAAAGTTTCTTGATCAGTACAAAGGAGAACCGAAGATCCGTTACCTGGAGATCGGCGTATTTGAGGGGCGGTCTCTGATATGGATGCTTGAGAATATCCTGACCCATCCCTCAGCCACAGCCACCGGCATCGATCCCTTTTACGATCCCTATCATAAAACATGTCTTACCAATTTGAATAAATCGGGGCTTGCAAACAAAACAACGTTAATTGCCGGAAAGTCCCAAGAGAAGCTTAGAGACCTCCCCCTTTCGTCCTTTGACATCATCTACGTGGATGGTTCCCACACCTCCCAGGACGTAGCGACGGACGTCACGCTGGGCTGGATGTTATTAAAAAACGGCGGCATTATGATTCTTGACGATTATGGATGGTCCACGGGTTTCCCCGAAGATCTGAACCCCAGGATAGCCATTGATTGCTTCATTACAACTCACCGGAACGAAATGGAGGTATTGCATCAAGATTTTCAGGTTCTCATAAGAAAAAAACAGAATGAGAACTCCGCAATACTGAGGGTGGGCCCCTATGAATATAGAAGGGGATTTAACCCAAAACAAAAAGGAAGACTTTTTTATTCTGAATCGGGAAACGAGATCAAGCTTTCAAATGCCGAGCTTGAACTTCTCGAACGATTATTTAACGAAAGAACGTTTGGGAGAGTTAAATTTTCACCCGCGGACACTCTACTCAACAACAAAGACTTTCAACAACTAAAAAAGAAACTCGACAATGAAGCTGCCTGGGAGACAAACAGATCCTAGCACGAATAAATTGTTCCCGCTGAATCAGGATATAAAGTCGTTCGTGTCAATTTTGCAACGACAATCGCTTTGCGGAAAAGGGCCTGACCGTAAATGAAAAAACCGGGGCTGCTCATGATCTCATTTGTGAAAAACCCCTGTCATCCGCACTTGCTCGCTGATTTCAAACGGGGGTTTGTGCGCATGTTCTCTCCACAGATCTTCGCAGACCACCCGATGCTCATTCTGTCTTGTGTCGCGCTCCTTCTGTTATCTTTATTGCCCTTTTTGCCCACGGCCCCCCGCGGAAAAATGTTGATCGGGACCCTTTTATTTGCCTTGATCGTCCCGGCCATCTTTGTTTTGATCCGCACCGCGCGATCCCCGGAACCGATCAACCCTTATGCTCATTATGGGTATCGAATTTTCTACACTTTCTTGCCTCTGCCCCTCACCATCGTTTTATTCGCAACGCTTGCGTTTTGCAAACCCCAAGACAAACAACCCTGGCTCTACGGATTCATGATCATCGCTGTCCTGGCCTTCTCGCAGATCGCCTGGAATTTTCTTGCTACCGCACAATGGAGGAGGTACTTGGACGTTTTCCAGGAAACGTTGATGACACAAAAAGGTTTTATCCCGTACGAACGATCTGGGATGACCCCGGATGATCTTAGGAAACGCGGGATGACGAACATGAGCTGGGGTTGGACCGAACCGGGTCTAAGCATTTTACTGGCTCCCGGAGGGAAGATCCGCACAGTGATCGAAGCAAATCCTTGTAGCCCTTGGTTCCCCTTCGACCCCCATGACCCGTCCCACCGACCGGATCTATCTTCTTACGGCTTTACCTACGAGATCGAAAAATGACGGGACCCGCGACACATTCCAGGCAGAAAGGCCGGCCTTCACCGATCTTGGAGCTTGTGAACGTCACCGTGGTCCGGGGAAAAGAGAACACGAAACTGCTGGACCGGGTTTCTCTAACGGTCTCTCCCGGAGAGAACGTCGCGATCCTCGGACCGAACGGCGCCGGCAAGACCACCCTGATGAAAATCATCACGAGGGAGTACTATCCCCTCGCGGACCCGGGCGTCCTGTTCCGCGTGTGGGGAAAGAACCGATGGAATATTTTCAAACTGCGGCACCTGCTCGGCCTCGTGTCCAACAACCTTCAAACCAGGTTCCCGCCCGGGATGTCCGGCATGGAAGTGGTCCTTTCGGGTTTTTCCGGAGGCATCGGGCTTCATAATGAACGGATCACGCCCGCCATGGAACAGAAGGCCTTGATGGTCCTGCGGTTCCTGGAGATCGCCCACCTCAAGGACCGGGACCTGGGGGTCATGTCCTCAGGCGAGGCGAGACGCTTTTTGATCGGACGCGCCTTGGTCCATGGTCCCCAAGTCCTCATCCTGGATGAGCCTACGAACAGCCTGGACCTCCGGTCGGCCTTCCATTTCAGAGCGACGCTCCGGAAGATCGCCCGGACCGGAACGAATATCGTGCTCATCACGCAGAACCTTCAGGACATCATCCCCGAGGTCCGCCGGGTGGTCCTCATGAAGCGCGGTCGCATTTTTAAAGACGGTCCCAAAAAGGACATCCTGACCACGCGCGCGATCAGCGCGCTATTCGAAGTTCCCCTGAGGATCAGCCGAAAGAACGGTCACTACCTCTGGACATGAAAAGACCGCCCCAAGGAGGCGCCATGACCGAATACGAAAAAATGATCGCGGGTCACCTCTACGACGCGAAGGACGCCCGGCTGGTCCGCATGCGGCAGAAGGCCCGCGCCCTGCTCGGCCGGATCAACGCGTCCCTTCAGGACATCCGGGCCGGAACACGGTTAAAAATGTGTCAAAAGCTTTTCGGAAAGGTCGGCCCGGGCTTTTGGCTGCAGCCTCCTTTTTATTGCGATTACGGGAAAAATATCGAGGTCGGCGAGAATTTTTACTGCAATTTCAACTGCGTGATCCTTGACGTCGCGAAAGTCACGATCGGGTCCAACGTCATGCTGGGACCCAACGTCCAAATTTACACGGCCGGTCATCCCTTGGACGCCGCCCGGCGGCGGCAGGGCCGGGAATTCGGCAAGCCCATCACGATCGGCGATGACGTCTGGATCGGCGGCCACGCGGTCCTTTGTCCCGGCGTGACGATCGGGTCCGGAAGCGTCGTCGCGGCGGGAGCCGTCGTCACCAAAGACGTCCCCGGCGGTGTCGTGGTAGGCGGCAATCCCGCGAAAGGGATCAAAAAGATCTGCGGAAAAGGAACATGAGCTGGCTCCGCTTCGTCAAGGTTTCCGATCAGGAGCTCATCGAGAGCACCGCCGCCTTGGCGGGGGAGATATGGCGCGAACACTACACGCCTTTCATCGGCAAGGCGCAGGTCGATTACATGCTGGCCCGTTTTCAATCCCCCGATGCCCTCCGCGCGCAGATCGAGCACGAGGGGTATCATTATTTCCTGTTCCAGAACGATGCCGGACACTTCATCGGGTATCTGGGATACGTTCTTACGGACCGGGCCTTGTTCCTCAGCAAGATCTACCTCCGGGCCCAAGACCGGGGACGCGGCTATGCCCGCCAAGCCATCGCCTTCTTGGAAGCCATCGCAAAAAGATCAGGCTGCTCCAAGATCACGCTCACCGTGAACAAGAACAATTCCGGTTCGATCTGTGCCTATGAAAAGCTCGGATTCGTCAAAGCCGCCTCGATCGTTCAAGACATCGGGAACGGTTACGTCATGGACGATTACCGTATGGAGAAACCACTGGACACCTGAAAACAAACCAGCTTTCCTTCCCCTCGTCTTCCAGGCTATTCCCCTACCGCTTCGCCGCGAGCCCGCATCAAAAGTGCTAAGTCGTTACATATATTATGTGTTATAACGATACAGTTCTTATTCTATTAAATTAAGATTTCTCTTAAACTATTTAAATATATACACTTAGGAATATCATGCTTCGGGCACGGTTCTTGTTGAAATAATAGCGGAAATGGAGGAAAAAATGGACCTTAATAAATTCACGTTGAAGTCACAGGAAGCGATCGCCCAAGCGCAAAGCAAAGCGATCGAATACGGACACCAGCAGGTTGACGGAGAACATTTACTTCTCGCACTCCTCGAACAGCAGGACGGCCTTTTTCCCCGGTTGCTCCAGAAAATGGGCGTCCCGCCGCAATCCTTTCGCACCAAACTCGAAGAAGCGCTGCTGAACGTGCCGCGGGTCAGCGGTTCAGGGACGGAAGCGGGAAAGGTCTATATCACGCCCCGCCTTGATTCGATTTTGGTCAAATCGGAAAAAGAAGCAAAAAAACTGAAGGACGATTACGTTTCCGTCGAACATATCCTGCTCGCCTCCCTCGATGAGGACGGGAACACGCCTTCCGCGGGTATTTTTAGATCGTTCGGGATCAACAAACACAAACTGCTCGAAGCGCTCGTGGGGATCCGGGGCAACCAGCGCGTCACGAGCGCGGATCCCGAAGGGACCTACGATGCCCTGCAAAAATACGGCCGGGAACTTGTCGAAGAAGCGCGCAAGGGAAAACTGGATCCCGTGATCGGGCGCGACGGCGAGATCCGCCGGGTGATCCGCATCCTTTCCCGTAAGACCAAGAACAATCCCGTCCTCATCGGGGAACCGGGCGTCGGAAAGACCGCGATCGCCGAGGGCCTGGCGCAGCGCATCGTCAAAGGCGATGTCCCGGAGGGGCTGAAGGACAAGGCGATCTTCGCCCTGGACCTCGGAGCCCTCGTGGCCGGCGCCAAATACCGCGGGGAGTTCGAAGAACGCCTCAAGGCCGTCCTGCAAGAGATCAAAAAAAGCGACGGACGGATCATCCTTTTCATCGACGAGCTCCACAACATCGTAGGCGCCGGAAAGGCCGAAGGCTCCATGGACGCCGGCAACATGCTCAAGCCCATGCTGGCACGCGGCGAACTCCACTGCATCGGCGCGACGACCCTCGACGAATACCGCAAGCACATCGAAAAGGACGCGGCGCTCGAACGCCGCTTTCAGCCCGTCCTGGTCCCGCCGCCTTCCGCGGAGGACACGATCTCGATCCTGCGGGGCCTGAAGGAACGGTTCGAGGTCCATCACGGGGTACGGATCCAAGACAACGCGCTCGTCGCGAGCGCCGTGCTTTCGAACCGATACATCTCCGACCGCTTCCTGCCGGACAAGGCTATCGACCTCGTCGACGAAGCCTGCGCCATGATCCGTACGGAGATCGATTCGATGCCCACAGAACTGGACGAAGTGTCGCGGCGGGTCCTGCAGCTTGAGGTCGAGGAGACCGCCCTCAAAAAAGAAAAGGACAAGGCGAGCAAGGACCGGCTCGGGGCCCTGAAAAAGGAATTGGCGGACCTTAAGGAAAAACAGAGGACGCTGACCGCGCAATGGGACCACGAAAAAAAAGTCATCCAAAAACTGAGGGGGCTCCGGGAACAGATCGAGAAAACACGCCTCGAGATCGAAGGGCTGGAGCGCCGCGGCGACCTGGAGAAAGTTGCCGAACTCCGGTACGGGACATTACCCGGGCTTGAAAAAGAATTGAAACAGGCCGAGAAAAAAGCCGAAGGTCCGGACAACGCGCAACCACTGCTCCGGGAAGAGGTCACGGAGGAGGAGATCGCAGAGATCGTCTCCCGGTGGACGGGGATCCCCGTCACGCGTCTCGTGGAGGGAGAACGCGAAAAATTATTGAAGCTCGAAGAGATCCTTCACCGCCGCGTCGTCGGACAGGACGAAGCGGTAACGCTGGCCTCGAACGCCGTGCTCCGGGCGCGGGCCGGGATCAAGGACCCTCGTAGACCGATGGGCTCTTTTATTTTTCTCGGGCCCACGGGGGTCGGAAAAACGGAGCTGGCTAAAACGCTGGCCGAAGCCCTCTTTGATTCGGAGAACAACCTGGTCCGGATCGACATGAGCGAATACATGGAGCGTCACGCGGTGTCGCGCCTTATCGGGGCCCCGCCGGGCTACGTGGGGTACGACGAAGGCGGCCAATTGACCGAGGCGGTCCGGAGAAAACCTTATTGCGTCATTCTGTTCGACGAGATCGAAAAGGCGCACCCTGACGTCTTCAACGTCCTGCTCCAGCTCCTGGACGACGGCCGTCTCACGGACGCCCAGGGCCGGACGGTAGACTTCAAGAACACGGTCGTGATCATGACGAGCAATATCGGGTCGGCGTATCTGCTTGAGGGCATCGCGAATGACGGCACGGTCAAGGAAGAGGTCCGGACGCGGATCCTGGACGAAATGAAAGGCCACTTCCGGCCGGAATTCCTCAACCGCGTCGATGAAGTCGTGTTCTTTAAACCGCTGACACAGCCGGAATTGGAAAAGATCGCGGACCTCGCGCTGGATGAGGTGCGCAAACGTCTTGGGGACCGCCGGATCCGGATCGAAATGACCCCGGAGGCCAAGCGTTTCGTCGTCGCCAAGGCTTACGATCCCGTTTACGGGGCCAGGCCGCTCAAGCGTTTTCTGCAGCGCGAACTCGAGACCCGGCTCGCCAAGGAACTGATCCGCAACGAGATCCTGGACAACGACACGGTGGTCGTCGATGCCGGGAAAGAAGGACTCACGGTCCATAAAAAATAAAACTCCGGAGCGGCGCGCGGACAAAAGAAAGCAGAAGCGCCGATTTCTATGGTAACGTGTCCGGTGACCGAGGGCGCAGCATGCGGCGCTCAATGACCGTCTTAAGGAGGGCCAAGACATGATGTCACTGCATATGAAAATGGGGCTTTTACTGGCGGCGCTTTTCGCCGTGATCTACACCGTGGTGACCCTGATCGGCGTCAGCATGGGCATCCACGATTTTTATTTTTATCTTTTTGTATCGCTCGCCATCATGGGGGTCCAGTACATGATCGGGCCCAAGATCGTCGAATGGACCATGGGCGTCCGTTATCTCGCCCCGAACGAGCATCCCGAACTCCAGCGGACGGTCGCGGATCTGGCCCAAAGGGCCGGCCTCCCCGCCCCCAAGATCGGGATCTCGGACACACGCCTCCCCAACGCCTTCGCCTTCGGCCGGGGGCACCGCGACGGAAGGGTCTGCGTGACCCGCGGGATCCTGGAACTGCTCGACCCCGATGAACTGAAAGCGGTGATCGGGCACGAACTTTCCCACATTAAGAACCGGGACGTCCTCACGATCACGCTCCTGTCCGTCATCCCGATGATCCTCTACCGCGTGGCCTGGCATTTCATGTGGTTCGGCGGGGGTTCGGGACGCCGCCGCGACTCGGAAGGGGCCCCGAGCGCGGCCCTGATCGGCCTGGCGGCCTTTCTGTTCTATTTTCTGACCAACCTGTTGGTGCTGTACGCTTCGCGCATCCGCGAATATTTCGCGGACCGGGGATCGGTGGCCCTCGGAAATCCTCCCGCGGCCTTGGCCTCGGCCCTCTACAAACTTGTGTACGGGTCCGCCCGCATGAACAAAGACGCGCTCAAGGATGTCGAAGGGATCAAGGCGTTTTTCGTCAATGATCCCTCGCAGGCCATGAACGAGCTCCGGGACCTCAAACAGCTCGACCTCGACCGCAGCGGCACGATCGATCCGGGAGAGCTCGAAACGTTACGCCACAAGGCCGTCCGGCTTTCCGTCGGGGACCATCTTCTCGAAATGTTGAGCACGCATCCGAACATGCTGAAACGCATCAGCGCGCTTTCGAAACAGCCCTGATCCCCGTCCAGCCCGGAAATCTTGGTAAGGTTTTGAGGCGAGATCAACGCGGAGAGAGAGAATCGGAACGGACCGGGACGGTCAAAGCGCCGCCGGCGCCCAAACGCCCCGGGGCGTCATCAGTTCATCCAGCTCGTCGGACGTGATCACGTATTTTTTAAGTTCGCGGGGCGCTTCCTCCCATCCCGTGAAGCGGCAAGCTACGATCATCTCCCGGGAAGCGTCCGAAGGGGTAAGATTCTCGAAGGACAGGTCCTTGGAACGGACGTCGTCCGGCAGGTCCGAAACCACCGGGTAGATGCGCTCCCGCCAATCCTCCACGGTGCCGGCCACGGTGGCGTTCTTCTTTTTGCGGAAGAATTTTTCGTGCTCCAGGAAGACGGAAAGCGGCATTTTGGAATAGATCTTCACTTCGGCGTTCTGCTTCTTCCTTTGGCGGCGGATGTGCGCGTCCTGGGGCTTTTCGAGAACAAAGATCGTCTCGGAGCCGGCCCGGACGATCTCGCGGCTGAGGATCTTCAGACCCGCCGAAAGCCGCCAGCGAAGGAACCCCAGACCGTCGGCGACAAAACTCAGGAGTTTCATGTGCACCGGCCTGTCGACGACCACGGCCGCCACGCGGTTCAGCGGGTAGAGGAGCGCCTTGTCCAGATCGTAGACGACGTCCTCCACGAACACGACGAGCTTGTAAACGCGCACCTGCATCATCGGCGTAATTCCGCCCACGGCATCCCCGAAAAGTATGGACGTGACGAGCCGGGCGTCCGACAACGAGAGCTGGCGTAACTGCAGGGCGTCCCAGAACTGGCCAAAACGCCGCACGGGTTCGATGCGCGGCAAACGGGAATAGGCGTATTCCAGGGAATCCAGCGAACGGGCAATGGGACTTTTTTTATTCCGGGCGATCAGCCCGACCAGCCCGTCCCCCAAACGCACGAATTCCAGTTCCGTGAACGCCATGGCGGACACCGCGACATTGTGAAGGTCCGTGGCCCGCTTGTAGTCATGGACGGTCATCGGGGCGGCCCAAAAAAGGTCCTCCGCCGAATCCTCAACGGGGGTCAACGCAAAAACGAAAGGGGCACAAAACACGATAGGGAGAAAAAACGCAAGGGAAAGTCCCTTAATCTTCATAGATCCCCTCGATCGGATAGGCGTCCAGGTCCTTGGTCTTGCGGGAACCCAGCATCTGCAATAAGGTCGGCGCGACCTCGATCGAACGATGAGGCTCGGGATCGACGCCGCGGCGTACCCCCGGTCCCGAAACCATGAGGACACATCGCAAGGATTCCTTGTGGATCGACCCGTGGTCCGCGCCGCGGATGTCCTCGATCCTAAAATTCCATCCCGGCGCCGCGGAGACCCACAGGTCCGGGTCCTGGGACCCGGCCAGACGGGCCAGTTCCGGCCTCCAGCTCAGCGAATGGGCCAGGAGGCTGATCGCGTCGGGATAATCCGTTTCGTAAGTGGCCTCCAGCCATTCCCGGTCGTCATGGAATTCGCCGAGGAACCTGGCGGCATCCGGAGCTCGAAATTTCGGGTCCTTAAGATAGCCGAAGGGATCGGCCGCGGCGTTCTTTTCATAAGTCAGGTTTCCTGCAGCGTCCTGGGAGAAGTTCCGGACCGGCTCGTAAAGGTAGCGGCTCAACCTGCCGTTCTCCCGCCGGATGCGGATCAGGGCTTCGATGCCGCCCCGCCGGGCGACATAGATCAAGTCTTCGGAGATCTTGACGAACAAAAGGTCCACGGGATAAGGCGCGACCTTTCCGGGGAAGGCGTTGCGCTCCGAGAGGTCGAGCTCCAAAAGCTCGCGGACCATGTCCACCGGCTTGCGGTTGGGGCCGCGTCCGTAATGCCTGAGCTCGTAAAAAGTATTGGGACGGCTCCAATCCCCCGA
This sequence comes from Candidatus Omnitrophota bacterium, assembly GCA_019052695.1. GTDB lineage: Bacteria > Omnitrophota > Omnitrophia > Omnitrophales > Aquincolibacteriaceae > Pegaeibacterium. The sequence goes on along the minus strand of JAHQRI010000042.1, from coordinate 3,204 downwards.
ACAACTGTCCCCGACCGGCAAAAAGATCCTCGCCTGGCCCCTTCCCATATTGTCAATATAGGCGAACGACTTGTCGTCCATCCCGGGATGACTGATCGTGTAGTCCGGTCCCCGCACGTTCATCTTGAAGGTCTTGTAGAAAAGATCCCGCCCAAGATAGTAAGGCTGATTGTAGATCCCTCCCGCTCCGCCGTACGCGCCATGGTCCGAGAAAAGGATGACGTAGGGAGGCCGCCTGTTATTTTCGCGCGTCAGCCCCCGGTAGATCTCGTCCGCCCATCGGTCGACCGCTTCAAGCTTTTTCCGGACTTCGGGACTGTACTGCCCCCATTCGTGCCGGTGCTGATCCGAATCCATTTCCGGGAACCAGAGCATAAAAATCCTCCCCCGGGTGTCCGGGACCATGTAACGCAGTCCGTACCTGGCGTTCAGCGTGTCTAGACGTTCATAGGCCTCGACCGCGACACGGTAGGGACGATCGACCTCATTGGCAGCAACATGCGGCCAGGCCCAGGGCGTGACTGTGGGACTGACCGGCACGACCGCCGGGTGATAGGCCTCCCCCAACCTGTCATACAGGGTCTTGACCCCGTTCTTTTTCAGGATCTGGGGGGCCTTGTCCACCTTGGTCAACAAGTTGAAATAACGCGGAAAATCTTCCGAAATGAAAAAAAGCCTCTTCAAAAGCGGTTTGGAACGCGTCGGATACCGCTCAAACAGGGATTGGGCCTTGAGCCCCGACTGATCGGGCCAAGTACCGGCCAAAAGGTTGCCAAAGACGCAGACGGTCAACGAGGGAAAAATTGTGAGAAAATTCGAAAAACGGAGGCCCTCGTCGTAGAAGTGCTTCTTGATGAAAGGCAGCTGCCCGGCCTCGACCATCTCATCGACGACATCAGGGCGCAAGCTGTCGACAAAGATAAAGAGGACCTTCGCGTCTTTCGGGGGACCCTTGGGACCCGGAGAGGCCGAAACCGCGCCGCCCGTCATAAAAAGCAACAAGCTTAAAATGAAAACGAGCGGCATTCGCACCATGGATCGCATAGAAGTAGATTTTACGAAAATAACGCGTAAGCGCAAGTAATACGCTTGAAGGCCGTAAGGGTGTTTCGTTTTAGCTCACGGGATAGGGTTGCGTGGTGAACGCCAAGCCTTGCGGCGATCTTTCTGAGAGATATTCCATTGAGTTTAAAAACCAATAACTCGGCTCTTGGGTTGAACGAAAGGTGTTTGTAGGTAGTTTTCATAGTCTCTAAGCATACCTTCCTACCTTCCAAGTGATGCACTTCCTCTTTGAATGCAGGCCCCTTTCCCCTAAGTGTTGCATTTGCTTGTTGAGGTAGGGGGGTAATGGATTCATGACAATCTATCAATATATAGCATGGGTGTACTTTCCCTGACTTCATCAACATGGTCTTTCAAAAAAATACCCGCAGAATCTTGTATTTGCCAAAAGATGTGTTAAACATTTTATACGGTTTTTAAAAACCCATTGAAGAGGAGAATCCATCGCAATGAAATACCGGGGCATAAAATTCTGCGCGATCTTCGTACTCGTCACCTTCGTCACGACCAGCATTGACCCCGTTGCTTTCGCGAATCCGTCTCCGGCAGGAGAAGTGTCTCTATTTCCGGCAAAGGTCCTTGATATTCCCCTCGAATATGGCCAGGTGACGGACACGGTGGCCGGGGACCCGAAGGCGCCGGCGCTGATCCACATCCAATCGGCGCACGCCAATTACAGCGCCGAGAAAAATATCGAACATCTTCTCGGCTACATCGAAAAGAACTCCTCGGTTAATCTGATGCTCCTGGAAGGTGCCGCTGACAAACTTCATCCCGAGACCTTCCGGCTTTTCCCCGAACACCCTGATTTCAACCAAAAGGTCACCGATAAACTTGTGCGGGAAGGGTATTTGACGGGGCCGGAGAATTATTTGATAAACTCGGGACTCGAACAAAAGAGAAGCCAAGGCAAGTCCCGCGCCGCTATGGCGGGTTACGGTGTCGAGGACCTCGAGTCGTACAAAAAAGACCGCGAAGCGTTCATCAAAGTCATCGAGCAGGAAAAGACGGCGGAGAAATACCTCGCCTCCCTCCGCGCATCGATCGACAAGCGGTTCTCGACCCAAGTTTCAAAGGACCTCCTCGCGCTCATCCGGCAGGAAGAGTCCTACGGTTCGGGCACGGTCTCCCTCGAGGGCTGGCTCAAGGTCCTCGGGGAAGCGGCCCCAAAGCACTTGAAGACCGATCTTAATGATGCCTTCTACCAGGACCGCTATCCTTACCTCGTCCGTTACTATCGCCTCAAGTCGATCGGCTCCAAGATCGACCGGGAGAAAGCGCTCGCCGAGAAAGAAGCGTTCCTCAAGGACTTAGCAGAGAAGAAGATTTCGAAGGAAATTATTGAACTCTTTCAGAAAGGAAGTGCTTTCGAAGGCGCAACGAACAACGCGCAACGCGCAACGGAAGAAAGAGAATCGTTGAGCGTTGACCGTGATACGTTGCACGCGTCCAGCGGTTACTCGCCGCTTCGTCACGCTTTCGATGTTGCCTTCTCGAAACTGCCGCGTGATTTTTCGATGACGGCGTGGCCGGCCTGGACGCTTTACGCACAATACATGATCCTCACGCAGGAGCTCGAAGCCAAAGGCCTTCATGACGAAGTCGAGAAGCTGAAGAACGGCATTTTTCAATCCCTCGCCCAGACTCCCGAAGAAAAAGAGTACCTCACCGAAGCCCGGAACCTTTATCTCCTGAGACGTTTATTCTCGCTGGAATTGACACGGTCTGAGTTCGAAGAACTCAGCCTCGCTCAACGGGAAAATCCGGAGTCCGCACAACGCTCAACGCGCAACGAAATAAAAGAAGGCGTTGTGCGTTGCGCTTTGCGCGTTGCGCCGGAGATGCAAACTTTGTTTGCAACCGCGCTCAGCTTTTACGAAACCGCTCTCATCCGCGAAAATAAGATGTTCGAGAACGCCGTCGCGAAGATGGACGAAACGAAGCAGCAACGCGCCGTGATCGTGACCGGCGGTTTCCACACCGAAGGCCTCAAGGACCTCGCCCGTTCCAAGAACTGCTCGTACGTCCAGATCACCCCGCGCGTCACGGAAGTCACGGAGCGCGAGCGGGAAATTTACCTTCGTTCCATTCTCGGGACTCGGGGCTCGGGACCCAAAAGAACGAAGAGCCCCAGCGAGG
>JAHQRI010000155.1 GCA_019052695.1 Candidatus Omnitrophota bacterium | reverse complement strand
GATCAGGGAGAACCTCGAGACGGCAGCGATGCTGGGCAAAGCCTCCCCACGGAACCCGAAACTCCCGATCCGGAAAAGATCTTCGGCATCCTTGATCTTGCTCGTGGCATGACGTTGAAGCGCCAACTCCGCGTCCTCGGCCGTCATGCCGGAGCCGTTGTCCGTCACCCGGATCAGACTTTTCCCGCCGTGTTTGATCGTGATCTCGATCGAGTCCGCGCCGGCATCCAGGGCGTTTTCGATCAATTCTTTTACGATCGAAGCGGGACGCTCCACAACTTCTCCCGCCGCGATCTTGTTGGCCACCTGCTCCGGCAGGACGCGGATCGTTCCCATGATCTTCAGAGATCCTTCCGCAAGAGCCGGGCCTTCAGGGCCGCAAGTTTCTGAAGCGCTTCCAGCGGGGTCAGTCGGTCCACGTCAACCCTCTTTAGTTCTTGCTCGACGGAACTTTCGAGGCGAACGGCATCAAAAAGGGTCGGCCCCTCCTGGGGCGTCTTTTTCGACCTTGCCGTTTTTTTAAACTCAATGATCTGCGAAGCTTCGCTGTTCTCGCTTTCAAGGATGGCCAGGATCTCCTTCGCGCGTCGGGTCACTTCGGAGGGGATCCCAGCTAACTCCGCAACGTGGATCCCGTAGCTGCGATCGGCCGCGCCGCGCGCTACCTTCCTCAGGAAAAGGATCCCCTCCGCGGTCTCTTTGACCGTCATCGTGTAATTGCGTATCCTCGGGAAGTGACCCTCAAGCTGGGTCAGTTCATGATAATGCGTCGCAAAGAGCGCCCGCGGGCGGGCGGGTCCTCGCACCAGAAATTCACAGATCGCCCAAGCGATGCTGACCCCGTCAAAGGTCGAGGTTCCCCGACCTACCTCATCCAGGATCAAGAGGCTCCGGTCCGTGGCCTCCCGAAGGATGTGAGCGGTCTCGAGCATTTCCACCATGAATGTGCTTTCACCGCGCGCAAGATCATCGGAGGCACCGATCCGCGTGAAAATACGGTCTACAAGCCCGATCTGCGCAGACCGCGCCGGCACAAAAGAACCCATTTGGGCCAAAAGAACGATCTGGGCCGTCTGCCGGATGTAGGTCGATTTTCCGGCCATGTTCGGCCCGGTCAGAACGGTCAACTGCTCTTTGTCTCCGTCCAGCAAGGTATCATTTTCCACGAAACGTCCCGACGGCAGCATGCTTTCCACGACGGGGTGGCGCCCTCCCCTGATCACGATTCGCCGGTCCTCCCCGACCTCCGGACACACCCATTGCTTCTCGAGAGCGACACGCGCGAGCGAGATCAGGGCGTCCAACGTTCCGACGGCCTGGGCCATTTCCTGAAGCGGCGCTAAGTCCTCCAAAACTTTCTCGCGAACTTCCCCGAAGATCTGATATTCCAGGTCCATTATTTTTTGTTGGGCCCCCGAGATCTTGTCATCCCACTCCTTCAACTCGGCCACGACAAAGCGCTCGGCGTTGGCAAGCGTTTGCCGCCGGATATAATGCTCGGGCACCGCGTTCAGATTCGCCTTGCTGACTTCGATCGTGTAACCAAAGACCTGGGAATAGCGGACCTTAAGGGATTTGATCCCGGTCCGTTCGATCTCGCGACGCTGAAAATCAAGGATCCAGTTCTTCCCGCTCCTGGCAATTTCCCTAAGAGCGTCCAGTTCTTGTGAATGCCCGTCCCGGACCAGGCCGCCTTCCTTGACGCCGAGCGGGGGCTCATCCACGATCGCCCTTCCAATCAGCTCATTCAGCTTCGGGAAGGGCTGGATAAATTTTTGAAGATCCCTCACCCTTTGGGCATCGAACTTCGCGAGGATGTTCCGCAATTCGGGGACGCGTTCCAAAAAGATCCTGAGGTTCACCAAATCCCGGGCGTTCGCTACACCGTAATTCAACCGGCTCAATGTCCGCTCCACGTCCTTCACACCCTTCAGCAAACGCGCCAGCACGTCCATTTCCCGGCTTTCCCTGATCAATTCGCTGATCCCTTCCTGCCGCAGATGGATCTGTCCGGTATCGAGAAGCGGATGGGTCAGCCAATGTTGCAAATGGCGCGCCCCCATGGCCGTCATGGAGCGATCGATCACGGACAGCAGGGTGCCACAATCCCGACGGCCACAAAGGGAGGTCACGATCTCCAGACTCTTCTGGGCCTGACGGTCCAGCATCATGAATTGACTTACGTTGAATAACCGGGGTAATTGTACGTGCTCCAAAGCGCCGTGAAAGTGGTCCTTCAAATAATAGAGCACCGCCCCGCACGCACCGACCGCCAGCGGATGATCGTGGAAAGTGATCCCCTTGGAGGAACCCAGCTTAAAGGCTTCCGTCATAAGCCGCAGGGACTCGTCGTACTCAAAGATCCAATCCTCATAGACGGTCAAGGCAGCACCGATCGATTCTTTGACGAAGTTTGAGAGATCCTGTCCATCACCAAGGGCCTTGGGAACGACAACTTCGCGGGGAGAAAGCAACATGAGTTCGTCGAAGATCCTCCCAGGGGCGATCTCGCGCACGTAGAACTCCCCCGTGCTGAGTTCAAGGTAGGCCATGACCGCAGAGGATGCGTCTGCGTAAAGCGCCGCGAGGTATTGCCGGGCCGCGACAGGCGTTTCATCGTCCAGGTACGTGGCCGGCGTGATCACCCGTGTGACCTTCCGCTCCACGAGTCCCTTCGCCTGGGCCGGATCCCCAATTTGCTCACAGATCGCCACTTTCAGGTTCTGATCCAGCAAGGTTCGCACGTACCCCTGAAACGCGTGGTGCGGAAAACCACACATCGGAACACGTCCGGCATCGCCCCCTTCACGCCCGGTCAGCGTAATGTTCAGGATGTCGGAAGCCCTGACCGCATCCTCGAAAAACATCTCATAAAAATCGCCGAGACGGAAAAAAAGGATTGTTTCCGGCGGCAAGCTTTTCTTGATGGAACGATACTGCTCCATCATGGGAGTCAGCTTAACCTGCGTGGTCGAACTGATAGGATCCGTCTGATTCAAGAGTTTTCTCCTAGGCCCACATCCTCAAACAACCGTTTGCCATATCCCGAAGCGCCCGGGACGATCTTAAAGGGTATGTCC
>JAHQRI010000154.1 GCA_019052695.1 Candidatus Omnitrophota bacterium | reverse complement strand
TGCGTTGGAGCAATCTGACGTGAGTAAGAGTTTCCATAGGGTGTGTCCTCCTTGGTTGGCGCCAGAAGGATACACCCTTTTTATTTGCCTCCGCTCAGACCATTACACAATTTATGATACGCTACCAATATGACAAAATATTTTCAAAATTATTATTTTCTTGATATAGTCCATCGGGGGGAATGGTACTCTTTTTGTCCCGCGGTTAGTTCAGGGCGGGATTCGGAAGTCGATGAAGACGGTTTCTCCGGAGCTTCGGACATGGGGTCCTTCGGGAAGGTGTCCCCGGGAAAAGGCGAAAAAATTTGCTCGATTTTAAATTTTTTTCTACAAAGTTCTCAGTCATTTGTTTTACGCTGACCGTTCTTTTCGTCATCCAGGGGGTTTTCGTTCCCTGCGCCGATGCCGGGCGCACCCGGGACGAAGGCTTTGGCGTATGGAACTCCTACGATATTGAAAAGAAGATCAATCCCCGTTGGAAGATCAGGGTCGGGGAAGAGCTCCGTTTCCGGTCCCATAACGGACTTTATTATTCGGAGACCCATGTGGGGGCGAACTACCAGCCGGTCAAATATCTGGCGATGGGTGCCGAGTATCTTGAGAACAGGGCGTCCCGGACCAGTAAGAACGACGAGATCTGGTATTGGGAGTCCGTCCCGCGGATCTATTTGACGCCGCAATTTTCGTACAAAGGATTCCTGTTAGAGAACCGCAACATGTTGGAATTCAAGATCCGCGAGGACTCGCGCTTTGTGCTTCGGGACCGGAACCTCACCGGTCTTACGGCTCCATGGAAATGGACGCCCTTCAAATTCCAACCCTACACTGCCAACGAAATTTTTCTGGAGACGCAGCGCAACGGGGTGATCGAGGACCGTTTTTTTGCCGGATTCAAGGTGCACTGGTGGGGTCCTGTTTACGGGTCCATCTATTATTTGAGACACTCCGCAAAAAACGCCCTTGGACTGTGGACGAACCTTAATATTCTTGGGACCGGACTGAAAATCTGTTTTTAAAGGTCGCAAAGGCGGCAAATAGAGGATTTGAGAAAAGAGACTTTTGTCGATAACTCATGCGGCAGCTCGGCCCGCACGGCCGTGCCGGGAGGCGTGACAGCGGCATAAGGGCCGGCGGGCGGAGCCGTATTAGCAGCAGTTTGTTTCGTGATCAATGAGAATCATCGCTGCGTTTCAGATCCCTAGAGATCAAAGAAACACGATGCTCAACAAGCAGTTTTTGCGGTAGACTGGGTACACGGGCGGTGCAACCGGATGGAGGCGGACGGATCAAGATGGGGAAAACCCGGGTTAAAAAGGTGACCATTGCTAAGCCCGAGCGCCCTCTGTCCCCGCCGATGTTCATCCACTTTCTGGGTTGGGGGGTCCTGCTTTTGCTCTTTCTGATCGGGCAAACGGTTGCCCGTTATTGGGCCTTCCGGGGTTTACCCCTTGAGAATTCCCGTCTCGAGGAAGGCATCAAGGGCATCGCTCATTACGATTCACTTTTGACCGCCTATGCGCGTTCCAGTGTGACTTTTAAGGACAGTCGTGCCGAGGTCCGTTATGTTGAGGCGGCTTTGCAACGGGACAGGGCATTGGCGCAAGTCAAGGAGGTCGCTCCGGGGGCCTTCACGGGTTCCGAGGTGTCTGCGCTGAAATGGGAGAGAGCGGAGCTCGGGAACTTGGAGGATCAAGCCCTCGAATATGTTCGAGCAGGCCGTCAGGACCTTGCCGATCCGCTTGTTTTTGGAGGCGCCTACGACGATAAACTAGCGATTTACGAAAGAGATCGCCATCGATTCGCGGAAAATCTGCGTCGGGTAGCGGCTTCAGATCATGTGCAACGGCGCCGTAAAGTCCTGGGATCCGCGGTCCTGGGCGTCATCGCCATGCCGTTGCTTGCGGTCTGGCATCTTTTTTTGATCCGAAGGATCGATCGTTTTTACGCGTTATACGTGCCGGCGGCTGATTGACCTAAGCATTAAAAAGGTGGGAACCTCTAGAGGGAGCGGATGATAGAAAACTCGGAAGGCGGATCGGGGATCGAAGTGCGCGTCCGGGCGATCGCACAGTCCGAGCAAGAGATCCTCGCGGGGATCCAACGGATCGAAGCGGAGCTTCGCAGCTGGTTCTCCGAACTGTGCGTTGCCAATCAGACCCTTAACGAAAAATTAAAAACCCTACCAAGGGGAAAAGACGGGGGCGGGCCATGACGGATCTTTTGATGGACCATTTGGACCTCATCATCGGAGGCGTGGTGGCCGGGCTTTTTTTCATGCTGGGCTTTTATTTAAGCACGGTCCGCGCGGAAAAGCGTCATTTCCGGCTTCGGGAGCGACAACGGGAGGAAGCTCTCGCGTCGCAGAGGACTTCGGGCCGCGCGGAGGAGGATGCGACCGTCATGTCGCGGCTGCGCGGAGAACTGGCGGCTCAGTCGGATGCGGTCAAACAAAAGGACGCCGATATCGAAAAAATGAGTTGCCAACTGACCCGTCTGATGGAGGATTACCGCAAGCTCGAAGAGCAGATGCGGGGGACCTCGGGCGGCCAGGATGAACTCGAGTCGCTTGGCGCCGCGCTGGCGGCAAAGGGCGAGGAGATCGTGGCGCGTGATCGGGAGCTCGTTCAGTTGCGTGACGAAGTCATCTCTCTCAGGGAAAGGTCTTTGAAAGCGGATGAGGCCCTTGAGGCGTTCGGGAGGTTTGAGACGGAGATCCGAGCCCAAAAAGACGTTTCCCAAGAGATCGAAAGGCGATTCGGGGAGATCAAGATCAAAATGCGTGTGTTGACGGAAAAATCAAAGGAGGGCGCGGACCTGATCGCGCGGTATGCAGCCGGTAAGGAATTCGGCGATCTGCGGGCCTCTGTGGATGAGGCCGCCCAGGCCCATCAGGACGAAGAACCGGAAGGGGGGGGCAGCGATCATCCCCCCGGAATCGGGTCGGGGCGGGATCAAGCCGCCGATGGATCTCGCGAGGTAACGTCAAATAAATTGTGTAAATTGCTTCAAGGGATTTTCCTTCCAAACAGTGTTTAAGTAGTTAAAGATCGCAAAAATGATTCTTTCGGTGCTTTCGAGATTCGTGAAGCACGAAAAGACCT
>JAHQRI010000041.1 GCA_019052695.1 Candidatus Omnitrophota bacterium | reverse complement strand
ATACGGATCCCCGTCACTTCAAGGCCCCAAGCTTCCGTGTCTTTTTCAACGTTCGCTTCGATCTTTTTGCCGATCTCCTCGCGTTCCGTCAAAAGTTGATCAAGCGACATCTGTCCGATCACATCCCGAAGTGACGTTTGGGCGTATTGGGAGATCGCATACCGGTAATCCTGGACTTTGATGATCGCGTTCGCGGGATCATCCACCTTGAAGAAAATAACCCCGTTGATCTTCACGGGGACATTGTCCCGGGTGATCACCTGCTGGGCGGGGATGTCCATGGTCAGGACCCGCATATCAACATTGCGGACCTCTTCAACAATCGGTATGATAAAAAAAAGACCTGGTCCCTTGACCCGGCTAAGCTTCCCGAGCTGGAACACCACCCCCTTTTCCCATTGGGCGGCCATTCGAACACCGGACGCGATCACCATGGACGCAAAGACCCAAAACATCCCCAGAAAAGCCCCGAGGCCTTGATGGGCCATGAAAATAGGTGTCCCGACCACGAATCCGGCGATAAGAAGCACAACAAAAATGAGCCCTGCGACTGGATTATTCATGCGAGACCTCCCATTTTGAAAACGATCACCCGGCAATACCGCACGACCGGGACGGATTCTAACCTGAGGGGTAAGTTATTGCAAGACGTCAATCCACCATGTCCGGCATCTGTGAAATTACTTGCAAAATGATGCGCCATCAGTAGACTTCAACCAAATTAATTTTACCAACGTGGAGCCTTTTTTTACATGGTAACACCTGTTGAAAAGTGGGTTGAAGAACAAGCCCGGCTCACCACACCGGACCGGATCTTGTGGTGCGACGGTTCGGAAAAAGAGGCCCGTGAACTGATCGAGATCGGCATCCGCGAGGAACGGATCAACGGAAATCCGATCTTCCAAAAACTCAACGAAAAGGCCTGGCCCAACGCCTACCTCCATCGCAGCCATCCCACGGACGTCGCGCGGACCGAGCACTTGACCTTTCTCTGTCACCCCGATAGAGAAACAGCGGGACCGAACAACAACTGGATGGACCCCGGGGAAGCCAAGGAAAAGATGTCCCGGCTTTTCAACGGTTGCATGAAGGGTCGCACCATGTACGTGCTCCCGTATATGATGGGCCATCCGGAATCCCCCTACGCCAAGGCCTGTGTCCAGATCACGGACAATACCTACGTGGCTGTCAGCATGCGCATCATGACCCGCATGAGCAAGGACGTGATCAGCCGTATCGGGAACTCGACCGACTTCGTCCGCGGACTTCATTCCATCGGTGACCTCAACCCTGAACGCCGCTACATCATGCACTTCCCCCAGGAACAACTGGTCTGGAGCTTCGGTTCCGGCTACGGCGGGAACGCCCTGCTCGGGAAAAAATGCTTCGCACTACGGATCGCCTCTTATCTCGGCCTGCAGGAAGGCTGGCTCGCGGAACACATGCTTGTCATGGGTGTCGAGGACCCGAAGGGACAAATCAGTTACATCGCGGCCGCGTTACCCTCCGCGTGCGGGAAGACCAACCTCGCGCTCATGCAGTCCGCGCTTCCGGGCTACAAGATCTGGACGATCGGTGACGACATCGCGTGGCTTAACATCGGCCCCGACGGACGTCTTTACGCCATCAACCCCGAGGCGGGATTCTTCGGTGTGGCTCCCGGAACCTCCCTGAAAACGAATCCCCAGATGATCAAGACGCTCAAGACCAACAAATTCTTCCCGACGCTTTACACGAACACGGCGTTGGACACGGATAAAAACGAGCCCTGGTGGAACGGTCTGGACGGCGAAGTCCCCCAAAACGTCCTGGACTGGCAGGGAAAACCCTGGGACCGTTCCCAGGACGCCAAGGCGGCCCATCCGAATTCCCGTTTTACCGTCTCCATTTACAACTGCCCGACCCTTTCTAAAGAGTTCGACAATCCCCAGGGCGTTCCGATCTCGGCCATCTTGCTTGGCGGTCGACGCAGCGGGCTCGTCCCCCTCGTGATGGAGTCCTTCGATTGGCAGCATGGCGTCTTCCTGGGGACCCGCACGGGTTCTGAGACTACCGCCGCGGCCGCGCATCAGGTCGGCGTTCTGCGCCGCGACCCCATGGCCATGCTTCCTTTTTGCGGTTATAACATGGGCGATTATTTCAGACACTGGCTGAACGTTGGGACAAAGCTCAAGCACCCGCCGAAGATCTATTCCATCAACTGGTTCCGGACGGACGAGGATGGCCGCTACCTCTGGCCGGGTTTTGGTGAGAACATCCGCGTTCTCAAGTGGATCATCGACCGCGTAAATGCCAAGGTCGGAGCAACGGAAACCCCGTTGGGGCTAATCCCGGACCTCAAGGACTTTGACCTTTCCGGTCTCTCCATCCCGAAAGAAAAGATCGAGCAGCTTTTCGCGGTCAACCCCGCGGAATGGACCGCGGAACTTCAGGACATCGAAAAATACCTCGGTCAGTTCGGATCCCGTTTACCGGAAGCGATCTGGCAGGAGTACCGCTCGATGGCCGAAAAACTCAATCACACCCCCGCTACAAAAAGGAATTAACCCCAGTCCTTCCCCTTCCGGCAGGCAGCACTTGCCCACCACGGTTCGCAACGGCAAGTTCACTAGGCGTTCAAATGCCGAAATATTTGGCTTGCGGGTGGTGGACGATGATCGCGGAAGTGGACTGTTCGGGGACCATCTGGAATGTTTCGCTGAGCGAAACACCGATCTTGTTCGCGGGGATCAGCTCGAAAAGTTTTTTCTGGTCCTCCAAGTTCGGACAGGCCGGATAACCGAAACTGTACCGGGACCCCTGATAGCCCTGCCGGAAGATCTCCTCTTTGTAGCGTTTGTCCTGAAGGTGAATGCCCATCTCGCGGCGGATCTGGGCGTGCAAGTATTCCGCGAAAGCTTCCGCGGTCTCCACCGACAGCCCATGAAGGTAAAGGTATTCCGTGTACTTTCCGGCAGTGAAAAGCTTTTTTTCCATTTCGCTGGCACGACCCCCCATCGTTACCATCTGGAACGCCACAACATCCAGCTCCCCGGCACCCCGCGGGCGGAAAAAATCGGCGATGCATTGGTATGGTTCTTTTCGTTGACGCGGGAAACGGAACCGGACCTTTTCGACCCGGGCCGTTTCATCCAGGACCGCCAGATCGTTCCCCTCGGAATAACAAGGGAAATAACCGTAGATCGCTTTCGGTTCGAGGATCTTTTCGCGAATGCAACGGGCCTCGAATTTCTCAAGGATCGGGTCCACATTCTCCTTGAGGTAAAGTTCAAATTCGCGAGGGGTCCGCTCCCCTTGCTTGAATTGCCAATGAAGGCGGTAAAGCGGCGTTTTATTGACCCAAGGAAAGATCTCCTGCAAACGTACCTGCTTCAGGACCCTCGCCCCGTAAAAAGGGGCTTTGGGGACAGGGTTGTCGCGATGGATGTGAAAAGAGGGAACGCACGGGATCGGTTGCGGGCGCGGTTCCGGCCTCGGCTTTTGAGTGAGGACCTCGGGGACCGGCCCCTTCAGCTTCGGCTTTGGTTCCTGGGGTTTTCTTTTGATCTCTTCCAGGATCCTCAGCGCGGAAAAAGCGTCCCGCCCGTAGTACACCTTCCCGCGATAGGCCCCCGCGAGGTCCCTTTCGGTGAACCTCTCTGTCAGCGCAGCCCCCCCGCAAATCACGGGGACCTTGATCCCTCTCCGGTTCATTTCTTCAAGGTCCTCTTTCATGATCTGGGTCGACTTCACCAGAAGTCCCGAGAGACCGATCGCATCCGCCTTATGTTCCACGGCCGCCTTCATGATCGCTTCCACGGGCTGTTTGATCCCGAGATTAAAAACTTTGTAGCCATTATTTGTCAGGATGATATCGACAAGGTTTTTCCCGATATCGTGGACATCGCCCCGGACGGTCGCGAGCACGATCCTGCCGCATTCCTGCCCTTCTTTTTTCTCAATGAAGCGTTCGAGATAAGCCACGGCCTTTTTCATGACCTCGGCGGACTGAAGCACGAAGGGAAGCTGCATCTTGCCCCCCCCGAAAAGTTCTCCGACGACTTTCATCCCTTCAAGCAAGATCTTATTGATGATCTCAAGAGGCGGAAATTTTTGAAGCCCCTCGTCCAGATCCGCCTCCATCCCTTCAGCGTTCCCATCCACGATCCTTTGCTGAAGGCGTTCCTCGACGGTGCCCGCGCGTTTCTCGTGTGTCGGGACGGAGACCGCCGTCCCCTGTTTTTTATCAAAGTGCGCGATGAAAGCTTGAAGCGGGTCCTTTCCGTCCACCCATTGGTTCATCAGAAGCCGCTTGGCGACCTCCATGTCTTCTTTGTCGATCTTAAAGAGCGGCAGGATCTTCTTCGCGTGAACGATCGCAGCGTCAAGCCCTGCGGCAACGGCCTCGTGAAGAAAAATGCTGTTCAGCACTTGGCGCGCATGCGGCGCGAGACCGAAAGAAATATTGCTGAGCCCCAGCACTGTATGGACCTTGGGGATTTCTTTTTTGAGCCAGCGGATCGCTTCGATGGTTTCCACCCCCGCATTGCGGAATTCTTCGCTGCCGCTGCCCAACGTGAACGTAAGAAGATCGAAAAAAATATCTTCGGGGCGGATCCCGTACTCCTGCGTCGCGATCCGGTGGATCCTTTTGGCGATAGCTAATTTTTCAGCCTTCGTTTTTGCCATCCCCTTTTCGTCGATCGTCAGGGCCACAAGCCCGGCGCCGTACTTTTTCGCCAGCTTGCAAACGCGGCGCAACCGTTCGCCGCCGTCCTCCAAGTTGACGGAATTGATGATGGCCTTTCCGGCGATCCGCTTCAGGGCTTCTTCCATGACCGGCGGCTCGGTGGAATCGATCATCATCGGGACGGTCACATGCTGGTTGAAGCGCGTGACGACCTCGGTCATATCTTTGGTTTCGTTACGCCCCACAAAGGCCACGCAAAGGTCCACCAGGTGCGCCCCTTCTTTCACGGCCTCCCGGGCCATGCCCACGATCGCGTCGTAATCATCGCGTTCCAAAAGCTGGCGGAACCGCTTGCTGCCGTTGGCGTTCGTCTGTTCGCCGATCAGGAGCGGTCCCGGCGACTGCCGGTAATTCACGGCCTGGTAAAGGCTGGCGCAGGAAGGTTCGTGACGGGGATTCCTCTTCTTGGGAATGCATTTCCCCACCCGTTCGACCACCGCCCGAAGATGCTCCGGCGTCGTTCCGCAGCATCCCCCGACGATGGAAACCCCGAATTCTTTCACGAACCTCTCGTGAAAGTCCGCGAGCTCCTTAGGGGTCAAATGATAGTGGGCCACCCCTCCGATGTTCTCGGGTAGCCCGGCGTTCGGCAGGACCGAAACCGGGCGAACGGAACCTTCGCAAAGCGCGCGAACGTGCTCGGCCATTTCAGCCGGGCCCGTCGCGCAGTTCAACCCGAGCACATCCACCGAGAACATCTCCAGTGTCGCGACCACTGTGCTCATGTCCGTTCCCAGTAGCATCGTGCCGCTCGATTCGAAGGTCACTTGCGTCATCAACGGCAGGCGCCTCCCCTCTTCATAAAAGCATTCTTCCGCAGCAATCACCGCGATCTTGGCCTGGAGAAGGTCTTGACAGGTCTCGATCAGCACTCCGTCGACGCCTCCCGCCATCAATCCCTTGATCTGCTCTTTGTAAGCGTCCTTTAAAGGTCCGAATTCGATGTGGCCGAGGGAAGGCAACTTGGTCCCCGGTCCCACCGAACCTATCACGAACCGGGGGTGATCGTGCGTGGAATATTTTTGGGCTACTTCTTTCGCAAGGCGTGCCGCTTTTTCGTTCAGTTCCGCCACCCGGTCCGCAAGCCCGTATTCCGCTAGTACGATACGGTTCGCGCCAAACGTGTCCGTCTCGATGGCATCACACCCGACCTTGAGAAAACTCTCGTGGACCTCGCGCACCGCTTCGGGCTTCGAGACCACCAGGTATTCGTTGCAACCGTCCTTCCCCGCGTAATCTTCGTTCTTCAGGGAAAGTTTTTGCAGGTTGGTCCCCAGGGCACCGTCGAAAACAAGGACCTTTTCATGAAGCCGTTTTAAAAAGGGATGTGTCATAACTCAGTATTTTATCACAGTTCCGCCCTAAAAGGACCCGCCTTCCCTTTTTTATCCCCGCAGCCGGCCTGGAGAAAGCCCTTCTTTTTGAAAAAAACGCGCGACGTTCTCGGCGGTCTTACGGTCGATCCCCGCGGCCCGGACCATGGCCTCGGGAGAGGCCTGTTGGATCGCATCGATCGAATCGTAGTAACGCAAGAGAGCCCTTTTCCGTTTCTCACCGATGCCCGGCACTTGGTCCAGGGTTGAGCGTTCCAGGGACCGCTCTTTGAGGAGACGGTGGTAACCGATCGCGAAGCGGTGGGCCTCGTCCCTGATCTTGCGGAGCAGGTAAAGGGCAGGCGATGCAGCGTCGAAAACGATCCCTTGGGAGAATTTCGGCGAGTGGATGAGTTCGAATCGTTTCGCGATAGAGATAAGCTCCGTTCCTTCCGCAGACTCTTTCTCCAGGACCCTGCGCGCCGCATTGAGATGACCCCGTCCCCCGTCGATCATGATCAGGTCCGGTAAAAAATTCTCGCTCCCGTTCTTGATCCCCCGGAGCATCCGGGTAAGGGCCTCGGCGATCATGGCATAATCGTTGATCGCGCAAACGCCCCGGATCTTGTAGCGGCGGTACCCCCACTTGTCCGGCAATTCCCGGTAAAAGCTGACCTTGGACGCCACGGCTTCTTCTCCCTGAATGTTCGAGACGTCAAAACAAACGATCTTCGCCGGCAGGCGGTCCAGCAGGAGCACCCGTTTAAGCTCCAACGTTGCCGAAAGGCTCGCGGCGGCGTCCGGAGCACCCGGTCGAAAGCGTTTTTTTCGGAGTTTGCCGAGGGCCTCGATCTGCTCTTTGAAAAATTGGGCGTCCTCGTAACGCCATTCGCGGCTCGCACGCATCATCCGTTCGTTCAAGTATTCCATGAAACTTTTTTTGCCGCCGCCGAGGAACTTCTTGATCTCCTGGATCAATCGGTCATACGCCGGTTTGACCTCCCGCTTCACGCAGGGCGCTAAACATTGTCCGATGTGATAGTAAAGGCAGGCGCTTCGCGGCATGGTCAGGCATTTGCGGATCGGAAAAAGGCCATTGATCAGGTCGATGGCCTGCCTGAGGAGCTTCGCGTCGGTATAGGGACCGTAGGTGACCCCGCCACGTGTATGCCGGTCCCGCGTCATGGAGATCCGCGGGAATTTTTCCCGCGTGATCTTGAGAAGCGGGTAGCTTTTGTCGTCCTTCAACTCTTGGTTATATTTCGGACGGTATTTGCGGATAAGATGAGCCTCGAGAAGCAGGGCGTCGACCTCGGTCGGGGTGTCAATGTGGTCAATGTCCCGGACCTGGGTCATAAGGACCGCAATCTTCGGAAGCCCCCCACGGTTCGTTAAGTAAGACCCGACACGTTTTCGAAGGGCCTTCGCTTTTCCGACGTAAAGGACCTCCCCCGCGGCGTTCTTCATGAGATAAACACCGGGGGTCAACGGCAAACGGTCGACGATCGGGCGCAGATCTTTTTTATGCAGGGCGGGATCCGGGGATAAGTCTTGGGGAAGTTTTACGGCGCCAATATTTTTTTTAATTTTTTCCTTTGTTTCCATCTTTCTCCCATACGTTCCGGGGGCTCCAAGCTGCGGATCCGGCAACAGGAAGGTCCCGGGTCGATCCGTTCGCCGAAGCAGGCCCTGAGGTACGCTTCGGATTTTAGACCCCGCCCATTGATTTTGCGGAAGCCGCAGGTTCCGTCTTTCTTCTCCGTTTTTCCTTGAACCAATCGATCGCCTCATGGGCCTCCCGGACACGGCACAACAAACAGATCCCCACATAGGCCCCTGTCGCGACGGCAATACTTCCAAAGACCTGGATGAGCTGTGCCCAAGTATCATGACCGGGAACCCACTGCTTCAAAAGTCCCCAGCTGACATAGCACACGACGCCCATGGCTGACGATGCGAGCAAGACGCGAAGAAAAGAGACCCCGACCTCCCGGAACGGGAATTCGCCCACCTTCTTGGGATAGAAATAGATCAATTGTCCGAGCTGGATGATCCCGGAGAGGGACGTCGCGAGCGCCAATCCTGCCTCCCTGAACGGAACCATCAGGGCCAGGTTCAAAACGATGTTGGTGGCAAGCGAAACAGCGGCAGTACGCATCGGGGTCCGGGAGTCATGGGCCGCGTAATAGCCGCTATTCATGATCTTCTGGCCGGCGAACGCGAAAAGCCCCACGGTGTAGCCCAGAAGCACGGCAGCACACCGGGCCGTCGAAACCGCGTCGAACTGCCCGCGCTCGAAAAGTAACCGGATGATCGGTTCCCGGAGCACGATCAGGCCGATCGAAGAAGGGACAATGATGAACCCGATGCTCCGCAAGGCGAACGAAAGCGTCTTTCGTGCCGCTTCCTTTTCGTCCCGGGCGACCTGCTGCGCCAGCATGGGCAACAGTGCCGTTCCCATGGCCAGAGCAAAGATCCCGAGCGGGAATTGCATGAGGCGGTTCCCGTACCAGAGGCTTGAATTCGCCCCCGACCCGATCATCATGCCCAGGGTCATATCGACCGTGATGTTAATCTGCACGATCGCAAAGCTCAGCACGACCGGCAACAGAAGGACCCAGACCTTTTTCATCCCCTCACAAGCGACGTCCCAGACCCAATAAAATCGGAACCCGACCCTTAAAAGCGGCGGAACCTCAACAGCCACGTGCATCACCCCGGCCAGCAAAAGCGCGAAAGAAAGCCATCGGACCCTTCCGACAAAATCGCCCGCCGCCCACGCGGGGACAAAAAGGACCCCCAGGATCCAAATAAGGTCCAAGATCGCGGGACCCATCGACGGCGCGAGGAAATGACGGTGGCTGTTCAAGATCCCCATGCCCAAGGCGTACAACGAGAGGAACCAAAGATAGGGGAAAAGGATCCGCGCGAGTTCAAGGGTCAGCATGACGGTTTGGGACTGAAAACCGACCTTGATCAGGAGAGTCAACAGTCCCTCGACCCCCACGATGAACCCGAGAAGGACCACGCTCAGAAAACTGACAACGGTATTGGCAAAGCGGAACGCCTCGGCCCTTCCTTTTTTTTCCGCGATCTCGTTATAAACCGGGATGAACGCGCTGGTCAGACCCCCTTCACCGACGACACGTCTGAAAAGGTTCGGAAGCATGAAGGCGTAAAGGAAAGCGTCCCATTGCCAGCTTGTTCCGAAACGTTTCGCGCTCACGATGTCACGAATGAGACCAAGGACCCGACCGATCAGCGTCCAGAGCCCCACGAGCACGGCCGCCCGGACGAGATGCCTCTTCCCCTGGTGCTGAGGTGCGGGAACCTCGTTGACAGGATGAGTCCCTTGTGCTAGCTTAACGCCACTTTTTTCACCTAAAGGAGTCATGGACATGCCGAATATTCCTTCTGCCGTAAAACGGATGCGCAGTGATGCAAAAAAACGCGAACGAAACCAAGCGGTCCTTTCGGAGCTAAAGACGCTGAACAAAAAGCTGACCCAGCTCGCCCAGGACCCCCAAAAAGCCAAAGCCCTCGCGGAAAAACTGATCCGCACTTACGACCGCGCCGCCGTCAAAGGCATCATCCCTCGCGGTCGAGCGAACCGGAAAAAGTCCCGCATCACGGCTTTCCTCGCGAAGGTCGTGAAAAAGTAGACCTGATTCGCTCCCCGCGGCATCCCCCCGGGGGTTCGGTTGCAACGTGTCTGTGGTTCGTCCTAATTCAAGCGCTGTATTTCAAGAGCCACGCTTCAATCCCCGCAACACCTTCAAGTTGCCCTGTTTTGGACCCCTTGTCGATCTGATGCAAGGCTTCGAGGGCGCTTTCAAGCCGGCCTAAAGAGATCTGCCGCAGGGCCTTCATTCGGAACGGCGGCATACGGCACCTCGAGCTCACTTCCCGTTCCGTCATCCCCTCTTCTAAAAGCACCGCGGCCTGCCACAGCTGACGCAACTGCCAATGCAAGATGCCAACGATCGAGGTCAGATCCGCCTCATAGAGTTCCATGAGGTCACGAAAGGTCTTCAACCCGCGGGCCGGGTCCCGATCCAGGAACGCGTTCGTCAACTTGAACGCATCCATGCCTGCCCAGTTCTCCTCGAACGCGCTCACCATCGTTTCATCGATCGCGGCACGCTCTCCCGCGAATTGCGCTAACCGATCGACCATGGTATCCAAAAAAACGACGGCGTCCCCGCACATGGCGAGAAGCTTTATTTGGGCGCCCGGGGTCATGGTCTTCCTATACAAAGCGAGTTTTTGCTTCAAAAAAGCGGTCCCCGAGCTTTTCGCCTCCCCCTTATCCAGGATAAGGACCCGGCCTTTTTCTTTGGCCAGTTTTAAAAGTTCGCCCTTGTCCTTCAGCTCATCCGCTTCGAAAAATAGAACGGTCCGCAAGGAGGGGCTCGCGAGGTAGGCCTCCAAAGCGAACCGCTCTTTTTCTTTGAGGCATTCCGCGCCGCAGACTTGCAAGATCTGCCCGTGGGCGAGAAAGGGTAAGGTCCTTGCCGCCGCCAGTACCGTTTCCATCGGGGTATCACGAAGATCGAACTTTTGTCGCTCGAAAGGTCCGGCCTCTTCTTTTTCGATCGAGGCCGCAAGCGACTCCGATTTCTGTTTCCGCAAAAAGGGATCGCCGACGAGGAGCAGGAAGGAGGTTTTCACGTGGGACCGTGCGGGAGAGAGGTCACCAATCTTCGACAATGCGGTCAACGATGTTCTTGGCCAACCGGTCGACGGACTCGAGGGCGGCCCTTTGTTCGCCGAGCGAAGTCACCTCGGTCACGAAATATTCGGTGTCCCCCGTGAAATTCGGCTCTTCCCAGAGCAACTCACCGGTCCGCCCGTCGACAAGTTTCATCCCGAGGACGATAAAAAGACGGTATTCTTTGACAGATTCCAGCTGGTCAAAACGCAGTCCTTCCTGCTCCAGGGAGAGGAGTTCCGTTTTCAAAACCGCGTCGGCCTGGGACGATGCGACCACCTTCAAGTTCCCATCCACCTGCAGACGCCGGATCACGGCGTTCGTAATGTCCATTTCGAGTCCGGGCTGGTAGGCGTAGATATCTTCTGCTTTCAGCTTGTTTTTGACGGTCTCAACGTAGATCGTTTTGATGTCCCTCGGAAGGACCGTCTTGTTCGTATAACCGCATCCGGTCAAGCCCATGATCCCTATCAAAACCGCTCCGAGGACCCGCAGATCATTTTTCATATCCAGACTCCGTTCATGATTGGACGCCGAAACGCGCCTTCTCCTGCTCCAGAAAATCGCGCCGCGTCGCCAAGTCCGCCAACCGTTGCGCCATACGCCCTTTTTCGGTCAGCAGGTCCTGGCTCATCGCTTTTGAAGTGACCGACGGCAGGACCTTATCCGCTTCCTGAACCCGCTTTTCGAGGACCGCTCTTTCCTGCCCTTCGATCACGAGTTCCTCGTCGATCAACCCGACCAACTTGCCCCTTAGGTGCTCTAATTCACGATAATATTCGGCTTCCTTCGTGCCGTCCGCCGGTTCGGCCTGTGTGGCATCCCCGAGAACGATCCCCTGTTCCCGGGCATACGCGCTGTAGGCGATCTCAAGCTGCTCTTGCAGCCGGATGATCTCGTCACGAAGCGATTTTTCCTCGGCCGCTTGGTCCTCCGCGGTTCCTGCGGCCTGGACGTTCGCAGCACCTTCCGTCGGAGTCACGGAAGGCGTCCTCTCCTTGATCAGGGCATCCGTAATATCCAACTTTTGTTTCAGAGCGTCCAACTCCTTCGTTTGCTGGTCCAGACGGTTCAAAAGAACGGCCTTCCGGTCCTTACGGGGAACGATCCGGCGCGCGCTTTGGATCGCCTCCCCGATGAATTCATAAGGGACCTTCACGAAAGAGCTCCGGAACTTGACCCCTCCGGCGAGCGAGGCCTTCGCGTTAAGGATCTCCAGCTGCTTCTCCAGCTTTCCGATCTCCAAATCCTGGGCCTCGATCATCAAACTCTCCAGCTCGATCGCCTGCTGAAGTTTCGCGACCCTCCCGCCATCGACGGGGGGTTTCGCCCGCGCGAGTTCCACGTCTTCATGCGGCAACCCCAAAAGGAACGCCTTGGCAAGGCGGTAGGAGCCGGTCACCGGTTTCGCGATCGTCTTCAGCGTTTTGTTCCCGGCCTCGCGGGGCTGAAGGGCCGCGTCCACCTCTTCGAGAAGGCGCGTCTTCCGCTTGTGACGGTCCTGGATGTCTTGATACCGCGTCCGGATCTCTTTTTCGACGCCCTTGATCTCTTTGCGCAGTTTGCGTTCGTCCACGTCCTGGTCCCCTTCCAAAGACGCGATCATACGACGCTGTTCCTGCAAGGCCATTTCACGGTCAAAGGCGGTGGAAAGCGTCTCGACGATGTTCCGCTGCGTCGCGATCTCTTCGGTCAGATGCATTTTCAGCACAAGCAGTTCTTCGAGACTTTTCGTTTTGATGTCAGGATCCGGTAAGCTCATGGCCCCCGGGGACGCCGGACCGGCAACGCGCCCCTCGATCAGGGCCTCCAACTCCAGCTCGGCCATCTTGCCAAAGCTCTTTTCGTAGGCCGCCTTTTTTTCGTCGAGTTTCGACTCCAACGACCGTATCTCTTCCTCCCGAGCGACAAGTTTCGGGTCCGCCGGCTGGGAAGGATCCCGCGGTTCGATCCCGCGTAGCCGCTTTTTCAACAGACCCGTCGCGGACCGCTGGGGTACGAACGGCGCAAGCAACGACTGGAGTTCGCTGTAACGCTTGTAAAGTTTTTCCTTCTCCGCCAGGATCTCTTTTTTCTTGCGGGAAGCCTTGTAGAGCTCTCTTTCGTCGATCTTCCTGATTTTTTCGAGGGCCGTCTCCGGATGTCCTTTGAAAGGGATCAGGGCCTCGTAGAATTTCTGGTCCGCGATCCCCAATTCCGAGCGCCAGGAATCGAGTTTGCCGCGCTCCTCGGCCAGCATGTCGCGCTCGGCCTCGAGGGACGCCTGCCAACGAGCAATGGCTTTTTGGAAATCCTCCGAGGTATTGTCCTTATAACGTTTCTTTTTGCGTTCAAGCTCCTTGAACTTTTCTTTCAATTCCTGCTCGCGGCGTTTAAGGTCCTGCTTGCGGCGGTTCAAGCTTTCGGCCTTGTTCTTGTCAATCACCTTGATACGCTTCTCAAGCAAGGCGATCTCTCCCTTGAGGCGGTCCCGCTCTGCCTTCTGGTCTTTTCCGAGCGCGTCATGCTGCGTCCGGAGACCGCTCAGCTGCGTTTCAAGCTCGTCCGTTTTGCTATTGAGGTACTTGACCGGCTCCTCGAGCGCGCTGAGCTTCTCAGCGGCCTTTTTTCCCCATGCCGTTTCCGGATAGCGTTTCGCCGTATCGCGATAATAGATCAAGGCGCTTTCCAGGTAATTGTCCTTTTCATAGTAAAGACCGATGCGATAGTTCTTCTCGGCGTTCAACGAGTCCACTTGATTGCGGATCTCCAGGGCCTTCGCGGCATCTTCGGAATCCGGATAGCGTTGGAGGTACCCCTGCGCCTGCCGGGCCGCCGCGTCCAGCGCGCTCTGGTCCAGCGTTTCCACGGAAGATTTTTCAAAAGAAGCTTCGGTCATCTGCAGGCGGGCCTGCTGCACCAGTTCGCTCTTCGGATATTGATCGATCAGGGTCTGGTAAGCCTCCACGGCTTCATCGTAGCGCCGGGAACGCTGGTAGGCGACCCCGAGATTGAACTGGGCCTTGTCGCCGAACGTGCCGTAAGGCGCCGCTTCCACGATCTTTTGGAAGACCTCGATGGCCAGGGGCAGCGACGGCCGGATCTCAAGGCCCATCAGTTTCCCCTTTTTCCCGGAAAGGAAGATCATCCCGATCTGGTATTCGCGCTCGATCACTTCGTCAAAACGCTCGCTCTGCGGGTAGGATTTGATGAGGGACTGATAGGCCTTGTGGGCCTTGACATAATCGCTGGATTCCTCGTACAGCGTCCCCAACCGGTACTCGGCTTCGGGGGCGAACCGTGATTTCGGGTATTTTTTCAGAACAAGCTCGAATTGCTCGATGGCCTTGTCCAGGTCCTTTTCTTTGTAAAGGTCGAGCGCCGTTTCAAAGAGATCCTCGGCGTCCGTTTGGGTGTCTTCCTGAGTGTTGATGAACTTTCCCTGTTCCGGGGACCACACCCAGTCCGCTGAGACGAAAGAAGACGGCAGAAACAGAACAAAAAGGAAGGCCAAAACCTTCGAAATTCTCATAAGTCGTTCACAATCTTCGGGTTACGGAAGGACGCGAGGCAGTACTATACCACGTAAAAATAAAAATTGTCAATAGCACCATTCTACGGGGTAGCGTATCATAAATTGTGTAATGGTCTGAGCGGAGGCAAATAAAAAGGGTGTATCCTTCTGGCGCCAACCAAGGAGGACACACCCTATGGAAACTCTCACTCACGTCAGATTGCTCCAAC
>JAHQRI010000040.1 GCA_019052695.1 Candidatus Omnitrophota bacterium | reverse complement strand
TCACCTACGGCCCTCACATTATCGCCAAATTCAAACCCGAGGAAGCGCAAGAACTCAAAACAACTAAAAACCAAAAGCGGACATTTCACGTGCTACAAAAAGCGGACATCTTGACGTGCTGTTAACAGGTGAGAGTCTTGGAAACTGTTGCACGGAGGATTTTTTACCCTAAAAGGGAAAAAGAAGAGAGCGTCCCACGGAGAAAGCAGTGGGGTTTTTCTCCAGGATGCCGATAAAAAAAGCCTGCGGGGACATGGGAGGGGAGGAAATATGTTCAAGGGTCTGTTCCTATTGATCTCAGGGATCATCCGACTCACTTTTTTTACTCTTCTTTTTACCGTTATCTTCCACACGTGGGTGATCAAACAACTTCTAACCTACTCGTTGAGACATGTTTTGGGTACCGAAGTGCTCATTCAGGAAGTGAAGATGGACTGGAGGAACACCGGGTTTGAGGTCCGGAACCTTGATATTATCAATCCCGAAGGTTTCCCGAGGGACCGCCTTGCGGACATCCCCCTTGTTATCGTTTCCGTGGATCTGGACAGTTTGAGGCGCGGCAAGATCCGTTTGAAGGCCCTCGGCCTCAATCTTCGGGAACTCCAAGTGATGAACGTCCCCATGAAAGGCCTAAATGTTCTGGAGCTAAAACCCATCCAGAAGGCCAAGGAAGCCGAAGGGTCTGTTGGGGCACTATCCAAGCCTCGTTCTCAGGACCGGGCAAAGAGTCTGGATCTTTTCATCGACGAGCTTATTTTTTCCGTGGGAGAAATCACCTATCTTGATATGCGGAGCGGGGTTGCGAAGAAAAGCTCTTTCCATGCGGGGATCCGTGGGGCGACTTATTACGATATCCAAGGGGCGGATGATATGGTCGTTATTGTCGTCACGGAGGCCTTGAAAAAAATGGGGTTTGTTTTTTTGAACACGCAGATCCAAAAGATCCGGGATCGATACCTCTCGTCCCCCCCAAATTCAGAAGGTTTTTTCAACCGTGCAGTCTCCTTCATCAAGGAAAAGCTCTCCGGACCGTGATCTGAAATTTGAAAGTCTCTTCTATCGGGCCATTACGGGTCTTTCGGGCAAGAGAAGGGGTCCCTCTGTCGCGAAGCCGTCCCAAAGTACGGCGGGAATTATTTTTATAAAAAGCTTGACATGTTTTGCTGTCTCAATAGAATGACAACCTCTTTCTTTAAGGAGAGGACTGTCTTCGTATTAAGGTTTTTCTATCCTGAGTTTCGGAAAAATTCTTATGCGGGCCGTATTTTCCCATCCTTAAAGGGCGTGGTATCGTTTTTGATTAATAACCTTCGGCATTTTGTAAGTGCAGGTTCTTCGACGTCGCTCAGAACCTTTGATTGATCATAAAAAAATGCCGCGGGAAACAGTGAAGCGCTGAGCGTCAGGTCGAAGCGCTGGAGTAGCTCAGTCGGTAGAGCACATCCTTGGTAAGGATGAGGTCAAGGGTTCGATTCCCTTCTCCAGCTGGGACGTTAAAACGAAAAACCTTCAATAGGGGAGAGCATCCATGGCAAAAGAACAATTCAAGCGTACGAAGCCGCACGTGAACGTTGGCACGATCGGTCACGTGGACCACGGGAAAACGACACTGACTTGCGCCATGACCAAAGTGTTGGCGGCCAAGGGGCTTTCCACCGTCCGTGAATATTCCGATATCGCCAAGGGCGGAACCGTTCGTGACGATTCCAAGATCGTGACGATCGCGGTATCTCACGTCGAGTATGAGTCTGAAAAGCGTCATTACGCTCACGTCGATTGCCCAGGGCACGCTGATTACATCAAGAACATGATCACGGGTGCCGCGCAAATGGACGGAGCGATCCTGGTCGTTTCCGCGGTCGACGGCCCGATGCCTCAAACACGCGAGCATATCCTTTTGGCGCGGCAGGTCGGCGTTCCTGCCATTGTGGTTTTCTTGAACAAGTGCGACCTCGTTGAAGATGCCGAGCTCCTCGATCTTGTCGAGATGGAAGTCCGGGATCTCCTTAAAAAGTACGAATTTCCGGGCGATACCATTCCGGTCATTCGCGGGTCCAGCCTGCCGGCCGTTCAAAACCCGACGGACGATAAGGCCAACAAATGCATCATGGACCTGATGAAGGCTTTGGACGAAAGCATTCCCGAACCCAAGCGCGACGTCGAAAAACCCTTTTTGATGCCGGTTGAAGACGTATTCTCCATTTCCGGACGCGGGACCGTGGGAACGGGGCGTTGTGAAAGGGGTAAGATCAAGGTCGGTGATGAAGTCGAGATCATCGGTCTTCGCGAAGGAGCGATGAAGTCGACGGTGACGGGCGTTGAGATGTTCCGGAAGTTGCTTGATGAGGCGCAGGCCGGGGACAACGTGGGCCTCCTGCTCCGCGGTATTGAAAAAGAGCAGCTCGAAAGAGGAATGGTCATCGCGAAGCCCGGTTCTGTGACGCCTCACAAGAAATTCAAAGCCCAGATCTATGTGCTAAGCAAAGAAGAAGGAGGGCGGCATACGCCTTTCTTCAAGGGGTATCGGCCTCAGTTTTATTTCCGCACCACCGATGTTACGGGGATTGTGACGTTGCCCGCAGGCGTTGAAATGGTCATGCCGGGCGACAACGTTGCGATTGAAGCGGAACTGATCATGCCGGTCGCTATGGAAAAAGAGCTCCGCTTTGCCATCCGTGAGGGTGGTAAGACGGTGGGTGCCGGCGTGGTCAGCGATATTATCGCGTAACATCTTGTTCGGCCGCAACGCAAAGAATTTTCTGGCGAAGCCTGTCTGGCTGTAAGGCGTTTATTTTCGCCGTAAGAGGTCTTACAAGCCGAAAAAATGTATTTTGACCGCGGAGTATTTCGCGGTTTATTAAGTCAAATATAAAGGTTTTTTCAATGAGTGAAATTATTTCCTTAGTGTCAACCTGTGGTTGCAAGGAAACTTATTGGACCCGAAAGAACAAGAAGAAGAATCCGGACAAGATCGAAAGAGAAAAGTACTGTCCGGGCTGCCGCAAGCGTGTTGTTTTTAAGGAGAAAAAGTAGATCCTGACAAGCGACATAGCGGAAATGCCGTGGAGCCAATTTTGAATAAGAAGGCAGGTTTCATATAGGCCTGTAGCTCCAATTGGTAGAGCGGCGGTCTCCAAAACCGCATGTTGCAGGTTCGAGTCCTGCCAGGCCTGCGTTTGATAAGGGCGTAAGTATGGCGAATAAAGTTGTTAATTATTTCCAGGAAACACAGCAAGAGCTCAAGAAGGTCACCTGGCCGACTTGGAACGAAGTGTGGCAGGCGACAGTGGTGGTCATCATCACGACTTTCCTCACGACGGCGTTCATCGCAGCGGTGGATTTTTGCATCTCGAGCCTTTTGCGGTTGGTGGTGACATAAACTTATGGCGGAAGCAAAGTGGTACGTGGTCCACACGCAGACCGGGGTTGAGGCGAAGGCGCGGGCGAGTTTGATCAGCCACGCCGAGACTGCCGGGCTTTCGCACCTGATCCATGAGGTGTTGATCCCCATGGAGAAGGTCAGCGAGGTGAAGGGCGGAAAAAAAAGGATCAGCGAGCGGAAATTCTTTCCGGGGTACATGTTGGTCAAGCTCGAGCTGACGGACGAGAGTTGGTATCTTGTGCGGAATACCCCGGGCGTTTCCGGGTTCATCGGGTCGGGAAAAAATCCGATCCCGCTCACGGAAAAAGAGGTGAATGCGATCATCCGGGAGCAAGACGAGAAACAGACGAAGCCTAAACCGAAAGTTGAGTTCACGGAAGGGGAAAGCGTTCGGGTCAAAGAGGGCGCGTTCGCGAATTTTAACGGTACGATCGAACAGATCAACCCGGACCGCGGGAAGATGCGCGTGATGGTCACGATCTTCGGCCGTCCCACCCCTGTCGAATTAGAGTATTGGCAAGCGGAGAAGATCTGATATGGCCAAAGAGATCATTACCAAGATTAAGTTGCAGATCCCCGGAGCGCAGGCGAACCCAGCGCCGCCGATCGGTCCCGCGCTCGGCCAGCACGGTGTCAATATCATGGAGTTCTGCAAACAGTTCAACGAGCGTACCAAAGACCGCCCCGGAACGATCCTTCCGGTGGTGTTGACCGTTTACAAGGACAAGTCGTTCACATTCATTTTGAAATCCCCGCCGGTCGCGGCGGCGATCAAAAAGGCCGTGGGTCTTGCCAAGGCGTCCGGTGAACCTGGAAAGGTCATGATCGGCAAGATCACGAAAGAGCAAGTGATCGAGATCGCTCGAGCGAAGATGGCGGACCTCAACA
Organism: Candidatus Omnitrophota bacterium; assembly: GCA_019052695.1. Classification (GTDB taxonomy): domain Bacteria; phylum Omnitrophota; class Omnitrophia; order Omnitrophales; family Aquincolibacteriaceae; genus Pegaeibacterium. The sequence continues at coordinate 10,720 of JAHQRI010000040.1, read as the reverse complement.
CCACAAAGATCGAAAGCGCCTGCCGGATCGTTGAGGGGGCAGCACGCAGCATGGGCATCGAAGTCGTTAAATAGTCCGAGGCTAAACAGTTATGATGAAACGCAGCAAACGGTATCAAAAAAGGGCAAGCTTGGTGGAAGAGGGCAAGGTCTATTCCTTGTCCGAAGCCCTGAAGGTCCTCAAGAAGGTCGAGGCGGGCAAGGCGGATGAGACCGTTGCCTTGAATTTCCAGCTAGGGGTTCGGGCCGAACAAGGGGACGAGAATGTTCGCGGCACGGTGAGCCTGCCTCACGGCAGCGGGAAATCCGTCAAGGTGCTTTGTTTTGCAAAAGGGGAGAGTGCCCGCGACGCCGAAGCGGCCGGAGCGGATTTTGTCGGAGCGGAAGAGCTGGTTGAAAAAGTAAAGAATGGTTTTCTAGATTTTGATGTTGTGGTAGCGCATCCGGATATGATGCGTGAGGTCAGCAAGTTGGGACGAGTGCTCGGCCCGAAGGGCCTTATGCCGACGCCAAAGACCGGGACAGTGACGCCCCAGGTCGGCAAGGCGGTCAAAGAAGTCAAAGCGGGGCGTATCGAGTTTAAAAGCGACAAGACCGCGGGGCTGCACGCTGTTTGCGGAAAGCTGTCCTTTTCCGAAGAAGCGCTTCTCGAGAACGCCCGGACCGTGATCAAAGCGGTAAGGGATTCGAAGCCCGCTACAAGTAAAGGTGAGTACTTAAGATCGGTCAGCATCGCGGCGACACACGGGCCGGGTCTTAGGCTGAATACGGGAGCCCTGTAAGACGATGCCATCCTACGAAAAAGAGCTCATGTTCAACGAGGTCGTGAAGGAATTCGAGAAGAGCCCCTATGCTTTCATTTCGAACTTGCAGGGTGTTTCGGTCCTTGATATTTCGGACGCGCGCCGCAACCTTGAAAAGGTGGCTCGGCGGTCGCTGATGGTCAAGCATGCCATGGCCCGCAAGATCTTCGCAAAGTTCAATGTGAGCGGGGCGGAGAAGTTCTTGAACGGTTCGGTGGTCATCACTTTCGGGGACAAAGACCCCCAGGATATTTCCAGGAAACTTGTGGAGTGCGCCAAAAACAACGCCAAGTGGGTGCCGGCGGGCGTTATTTTCGAAGGCCAGATCCATGGTGAGTCATTCATCCAACAGCTTGCGAAACTGCCGTCGCGCAAAGAACTTCTCACGCAGCTGGTGCTGCGCATGAACGCGCCGATCAACGGTTTTGTGAACGTCCTCGGGGCCCTCACCCGTAATCTCGTGGTGGTCCTGGAAGAGGTCCGTAAGAAAAAAACAGTTTCCGGCGCCGCGTCTTAACGGGGCCGGGACAAAAACGTCCTGATAAAGGATCTAACAGGAGGCATCAGTCATGACCGAAACAGTACAGATTTCCGAAAAATTGCAGGGCATTCTCACGTCGATCGAAACGTTGACGGTGTTGGAACTCGCCGACCTTGTTAAGGCCCTTGAAGAGAAGTTCGGTGTTAGCGCCGCGGCTGCGGTTCCGATGGCTGCCGTTGCGATGGGAGGGGCGGGAGGTGCCGCGGGCGCGGCTCCGGCCGAGGAGAAGACCAGCTTTACCGTTATTTTGGCGAGCGCCGGGGACAAGAAGATCAACGTGATCAAAGAGATCCGCACGGTCACGAGCCTCGGTCTTAAGGAAGCGAAGGACCTGGTCGAGAGCGCTCCCAAGACGATCAAAGAAGATGTGAACAAAGAGGAAGCGGAAAAGATCAAGAAGGTGCTCGAAGCGCAAGGCGCGAAGGTCGAGATCAAGTAGTAGCGGATGTTTCAAGGCCAATGGTGATCCCTGTCCTTAAGGAGGACAACTCTCAATGATGCCTTTGATCAACAGAAAGAGCTTCACGAAGATCCAGGATACGATGGACCTGCCGAATCTGGTGGAGATCCAGATCAAGTCGTATGAGGAGTTTCTTCAAAGTGGTCGCACGAACCGCCGGCGGAAAAGCCAGGGGCTCGAAGCGGCATTTTCGGATTGTTTCCCCATCGAAAGCTTTGACGGGACCTGCCGGCTTGAATATCAGGGTTACACGCTCGGCAAGCCGAAGTATTCGATCCCGGAATGCCAGAAGCGCGGGATGACCTATGCCGCCCCGCTCAAAGTGAAGCTCCGCCTTGTCCGCAAGGGGATCGCCAAGGAGCAAGAGGTTTACATCGGTGAGCTTCCCCTCATGACTGAGACCGGGACGTTCATCATCAACGGGGCCGAGCGTGTGATCGTGAGCCAGCTCCACCGGTCCCCCGGGATGTCGCTTGAAGAGAGCCTTCACCCGAGCGGTAAGAAGATCTACAGCGTCCGTATCATTCCGTATCGCGGGGCGTGGTTGGAGTTCGAGTCAGACGCCAACGAGGTCCTATATGCCTACATCGATCGCCGTCGGAAGATCCTTGCGACCGCGCTTTTGAGGGCTTTAGGATATTCGACCACCTATGATATCTTTAAAGAGCTTTATCCTGTCGAGAAGGTCCGCGCTTTCGAGAAGGCCAAGATCAAAGACGTGGAGAACGAGGTCCTTGCCGAAGATATTCTTCATCCTCAGTCCAAAGAGATCATCGCCCCCGCCGCGACGAAACTGACCCGGGAAACGCTGGGTATTTTGATCGACAACGGGGTGACCTCGTTTTCCATCGTGAGGATCCCTAAAGAGGACCGGTCGCTGCTCAACACTCTTGAGCGGGATCCTTATCGGAGCGCACAGGACGCTCAGCTGGCGATCTACCGGCGCATCCGTCCCGGAGATCCCCCGACGGAAGCGAGCGCCAAAGACCTCATCCAGAAACTTTTCTTCGATGCCCAGCGTTATGACCTCGGGATGGTCGGGCGATTCATGCTGAACAAAAAACTGGGGTTGGGGACAGAAGGCCCGGACGTCAAGAACACCACCCTGCGCCCGGCCGATGTCATGAAAGTGATCGGGAAACTGCTCAAACTCAGCACCGGCGAGGTCAGTGTGGACGACATCGACCATCTCGGCAACCGCCGCGTGCGCTCCGTAGGAGAGTTGCTTCAGAATCAGTTCCGTGTGGGCCTCGCCCGCATGAAACGGTCCGCGATGGAACGCATGTCGATCTATGACCTTGACGCCGCGATGCCGCACAATCTGATCAATCCGAAGCTTATTTCAGCTGCCATTAAGGATTTTTTCGGACGCAGCCAATTGTCCCAGTTCATGGATCAGACCAACCCGTTGGCGGAATTGACCCACAAGCGCCGCATGTCAGCGCTCGGTCCGGGGGGATTGTCCCGGGAGCGCGCGGGCTTCGAAGTCCGCGACGTGCATCCTTCGCATTACGGCCGTATTTGTCCCATCGAAACTCCGGAGGGACCGAACATCGGTTTGATCGCGTCCCTTAGCACGTTCGCGCGGGTCAATGACATCGGCTTTCTTGAAAGCCCTTACCGCAAGGTCGTCAAGGGCCGGGTGACGGATAAGATCGATTATTTGACGGCAGACGAAGAGGATAAGTACGTGATCGCCCAGGCGAACGCGCCGCTCGACCGGCACGGTCATTTCCTGACGGACGCGGTGTCTTGCCGTTCGAGAGGTGATTTTCCTAAGAAGAAGCCCGAGGAGATCGACTACATGGACGTCTCGCCGCGACAGATCGTCAGCGTGGCGGCGGCCCTGATCCCGTTCCTGGAACACGACGACGCCAACCGCGCTCTCATGGGCTCGAACATGCAGCGCCAAGCCGTTCCGCTCCTTACGGCGGAGGCTCCCTTGGTGGGGACCGGCATGGAGCGTCATGTGGCGAAAGATTCGGGGGCCGTTCTGCAGTCGAAGTCAAGGGGGACCGTTAAGGCGGTGTCCGCCGAAGAGATCGTCGTGGATGACTTCGTCTATAAGCTTAGAAAATTCAAGCGCTCGAACGCGGGGACTTGCATCAACCAGCGGCCGCTTGTGAGCGTCGGCGACAAAGTGAAGCGCGGGGATATTATCGCGGATGGGGCGGCGACGCAAGGGGGCGAGCTTTCGCTCGGGCGCAACGTGCTGGTGGCCTTCATGCCGTGGCGCGGCTACAACTTCGAAGACGCCATCATCGTCAGCGAAAAGCTTTGTAAAGAAGACGTTTACACGTCGCTTCACATTGAGGAATTCGAGATCGAGGCGCGCGACACCAAACTTGGCAACGAAGAGATCACCCGGGATATCCCCAATATCAGCGAGGAAGCCTTGAAGGACCTTGATGAAGAAGGGGTCGTCCGTATCGGGGCCGAAGTAAAACCGGGCGACATTCTTGCAGGGAAGATCACGCCGAAATCCGAGATCGAATTGTCGCCGGAGGAAAAACTCCTGCGTGCGATCTTTGGGGAGAAGGCCGGCGACGTTCGCGACGCCTCCTTGAGCGTGCCGCCGGGGGTCGAAGGGATCGTGGTAGATGTGAAGGTTTTTGCCCGCAAGGAGTCGCAGGCGAAAACGAAGGAAGAACGCCGCCAGGAAAATAAAGATATCAACGAGATCAAAGAACGTTTTAACGAGCGCATTGATCTCCTCAAACGGGAACGCCTTCACAAGATCGCGGATATGGTGATCGGAAAGAAACTCTCGGAGGACCTGCTAGACGATATCCTGGGAGAAGTGTTGATCAAATCGGGGCACGTCCTCGCGAAAAGCGACCTAAAAAAGCTCGAAAGCTGTGATTGGGATTCGCTGCGCCTCGATGATGATCCGGACCTCGAAGAAAACATTAAGAAGATCGCCCGCGTTTGGGGCGATGAGATCGATGAACTTGTGGCCGAAAGGACCCGCGAGATCGACCGGGTTAAGAAGGGTGACGAACTTCCTCCAGGCGTGATCAAAAAAGTCGTGGTCTATGTGTGTTCCAAGAGGAAGATCTCCGTGGGCGACAAGATGGCAGGTCGTCACGGGAACAAAGGGGTCATCGCGAAAGTGCTTCCTGAGGAGGATATGCCGTTTCTCGCGGACGGGACTCCCGTTGAGATCATTCTCAACCCGCTCGGCGTACCGTCCCGTATGAACGTCGGGCAGATCCTAGAGACCCACTTGGGCTGGGCGGCGAAGGTGTTGGGCATTCATGTGGAGACGCCGGTTTTCAGCGGTGCTACGGAAGAAGAAATCCGGGCTACGATGAAAGAGGCGAAAGTCCCGTCCAGCGGAAAGATCACGCTTTTCGACGGCCGCTCCGGCGAGCCGTTCGATGAACAGATCACGGTCGGTTACATCTACATGCTGAAGTTGGCGCATTTGGCGGATGACAAGATCCACGCCCGCTCGATCGGGCCTTATTCCCTTGTCACGCAGCAGCCGCTCGGGGGGAAGGCGCAGTTCGGCGGCCAGCGTTTTGGGGAAATGGAAGTGTGGGCGCTCGAGGCCTACGGCGCCGCGTTCACCCTTCAGGAACTTTTGACGGTCAAGAGCGATGACGTGGTGGGAAGAACCCGCGTGTATGAGGCGATCGTCAAAGGGGAGCCGTGTCTTCATGCGGGGACCCCGGAATCCTTTAACGTGCTGGTCAAAGAGCTGCAGGCGTTGGGGCTTGATATTGAGCCCGAAAGACAGAGCGGCGCCAAGTTACCTTTACTTGAAGTCAAGGCCAAGGATGCCGAGGCGGAGGCCAGGGAGAAACTCAAAGTATGAACTACACCGTGAATACCTTTGATTCAGTTTCGATCCGGATCGCCTCACCGGAGATCATCCGCAAGTGGTCGCGCGGCGAGGTCAAGAAGCCGGAAACGATCAATTACCGGACCCTGAAGCCCGAAAAAGACGGTCTTTTCTGCGAACGTATTTTTGGGCCGACGAAAGATTACGAATGCGCGTGCGGTAAGTACAAGCGCATTAAGCACAAGAGCATTGTCTGCGACCGTTGCGGTGTCGAAGTCACCCAGGCCCGGGTGCGCCGCGAGCGCATGGGGCATATCGACCTAGTGACGCCGGTGTCCCACATCTGGTTTTTTAAGACCATGCCTTCGCGCATCGGCAACCTCCTTGATCTGAGCGTCCGCGCGCTCGAGAAGGTCCTTTACTACGAAGAATACATTGTGGTCGATCCCAAGCAGACCCCGCTCAAGGTCAAGCAGCTTCTGACGGAGGAGGAGTACCTGAAGGCCCAGGAGCAGTACGGTCCCGAAAATTTTGTCGCACAGATGGGCGCGGAGGCGATCCAAGCGCTTCTCTCGGAGCTGGATCTCGATAAGCTATGTCAAAAATACCACCGGCAGGTGAAAGCGGCGAAATCCAAACAGTCCCGGGCCCGATCGGTCAAGATCCTCAAGATCGTTGAGGCTTTTCGAAAATCGGGGAACCTTCCCCAGTGGATGATCCTAAAAGTGATCCCTGTGATCCCGCCGGATCTTCGTCCTTTGGTGGCGTTGGACGGAGGGCGTTTCGCGACGAGCGATCTCAACGACCTCTACCGGCGTGTCATCAACCGGAACAACCGGTTGCGTAAATTGCTTGAGCTTAAGGCGCCGGATGTCATCATCCGGAACGAAAAGCGCATGCTCCAGGAGGCCGTGGACGCCCTTTTTGACAACGGCCGTCATGGGCGACCCGTGCTGGGGGCAGGGAACCGTCCGTTAAAATCGTTAAGCGACATGTTAAAAGGAAAACAGGGGCGCTTCCGCCAGAATTTGCTGGGGAAACGTGTGGATTATTCCGGCCGTTCCGTCATCGTGATCGGCCCCGAACTCAAGCTCCATCAGTGCGGCCTGCCGAAAAAAATGGCGCTCGAGCTTTTTGAGCCCTTCATCATCCGAAAATTAAAAGAACGCGGTCATGTCCACACGATCCGCTCGGCCAAAAAAATGGTCGAACGCGTGAAGCCCGAGGTTTGGGACATCCTGGAAGAGGTGATCCATGAACACCCCGTGTTGCTTAACCGCGCCCCGACGCTGCATCGCCTCGGCATCCAGGCCTTCGAGCCGATGTTGATCGAAGGGAACGCGATCCGTATCCATCCTCTGGTCTGTACGGCATTCAACGCCGACTTCGACGGCGACCAAATGGCCGTCCACGTCCCGCTTTCCATGGAAGCCCTCATGGAAGCGCGCGTCCTGATGCTGTCGGCGAATAACATTTTCTCTCCCGCGAACGGGCAACCGATCACGATTCCCACGCAGGATATCGTTCTCGGGATCTATTACCTGACCAAAATGCGAGAGAACGTGCGCGGGCAGGGTTTGGCGTTCAGCGACGCCCAGGAGGCGTTGCTGGCCTACCAAGACAAACAGATCCATAAGCACGCCAAATGCAAATTGCGTTTGGCGGGCGGTGAGATCGTTGAAACGGCGCTCGGCCGTATTATTTTCAACGAAGTGCTCCCGAAGGGTTTCCGTTTCGTTAACGATACGATCAATAAAGGCAAGCTCTCCAAGATTATCGCGGAATGTTATAGCACCTTCGGCCACGAGGAGGTTGTGAAACTCCTGGACCGTTTGAAGGCGCTCGGTTTCGAGCAGGCGACCCAGGCGGGACTTTCGATCGGGATCGATGATATCCAGATCCCCGAAGCCAAGGAAGAGATCCTGACGGGTGCTCGCAAAGAGGTCAAGGCGATCGAGAACCAGTATAAACAGGGCGTGATCACCGACGGTGAGCGATACAACAAGGTCATTGATATTTGGACCCATACGACGGACCGCGTCTCGGACGTGATGTTTGAGGCGCTAGACCCGTTCAACCCGATTTTTATGATGGCGGATTCGGGCGCCCGTGGTTCTAAGCAGCAGATCCGTCAGCTCGCGGGGATGCGCGGTCTCATGGCGAAGCCGTCTGGCGAGATCATCGAAAACCCGATCACCGCGAACTTTCGCGAAGGCCTCACCGTGCTGGAATACTTCATTTCGACCCACGGGGCCCGTAAAGGTCTTGCCGACACGGCGCTCAAGACGGCGGATTCGGGTTACCTGACACGTAGGCTTGTGGACGTGGCGCAGGATGTGATCATCAATCAAGAGGATTGCGGGACCCTGAACGGTATCGTGATGGAACCGGTTTACGAAGGCGAGGAAGTGATCGTATCCTTGGCGGATCGGATCCTTGGGCGCGTGGCCTTGGACAACGTTGTTGACGTGATCACCGATAGCGTTATCGTGAAGTCCGGGGAGCTGATCGACGAGGGGGTCGTCAAGAAGATCGAAGATGCGGGGATCGAAAAGATCCGCGTGCGTTCCGTGCTCTGTTGTGAGGCCCAGAAGGGGATCTGCGCAAAGTGCTACGGGCGGGATCTCTCAACGCGTCGCTTGGTGGAACTCGGGACGGCGGTAGGGATCATTGCCGCGCAGTCCATCGGCGAGCCGGGGACCCAGCTGACGATGCGGACGTTCCACATCGGAGGGACGGCATCCCGTGTGGTCGAGCAATCCTACTACCGCGCCCGCAATGAAGGGGTCATTCAGTATCACGGTCTGAAGACGGTCGTTACGAAAACGGGCGAGATCGTTGTGTTGAACCGGAACGGACAACTTTCGCTTCATGATCCGACGGGCCGAGAACTTGAACGTTATACAGTGCCGACCGGTGCGATCATTCACAACAAGGACGGGAGCAAGGTCGCCAAAGGCGAGATCTTCGTGAAGTGGGATCCGTACACAGTGCCGATCCTGACGGAGGTTTCGGGGAAGGTGCGGTTCGAGGATATCAAGGCAGGCATCACCATGAACGAGGAACTGGATGCCACGACTGGGATGACCGAGCGTGTGATCATTGAGCACAAGGAAGATCTCCACCCGCAACTTCTCATCGTCGGGGAGAAGGAAGAGATCCTGGCTTTTTACCCGATCCCGACGGGGGCGCACATCGTGGTCAAGGACGGAGCCGAGATCACGGGCGGAACGCTTTTGGCGAAAACGCCGCGTAAGATTGCGAAGACCCGTGACATTACGGGCGGTTTGCCTCGCGTGGCCGAACTGTTCGAAGCACGCAAACCGAAGAACCCGGCCGTGATCTCGGAGATCGACGGTGTGGTGGAGATCGGTGAGATCGTTAAGGGACAGCGTCAGATCATCGTGAAAAGCCCGACGGGTATGGCCAAAGAGTATTTGATCCCGCACGGCAAGCATCTTAACGTTTATAAGGGAGATAAGGTGTCGGCCGGAGAGCAGTTGGTGGACGGTCCCGTGGTCCCTCAGGATATTCTTCGGGTCTCCGGGGAGCGGAGCCTTCAAAATTATCTCGTGCATGAGGTCCAGGAAGTGTACCGCCTCCAGGGGGTACGGCTCAATGACAAGCACGTGGAAGTCATTGTGCGGCAAATGCTGCGCAAGGTGCGCATTGAGGATTCCGGGGACAGCGACTTTTTGGTCGGGTCCCATGTTGAAAAACTGAAATTCGCCGAGGAGAACGCGAAACTCATCAAAAAAGGCAAAGAACCGGCTAAGGGGACATCGATCCTGCTCGGGATCACGAAGGCCTCCCTGACCACCGACAGCTTTATCTCGGCGGCAAGCTTTCAGGAGACGACCCGCGTGCTGACCGAGGGGGCTTCTGCCGGGAAACGCGATCATTTGCAAGGCTTGAAAGAGAACGTGATCATGGGGCACTTGATCCCCGCAGGAACGGGCTTCAAGGTCCATCAGGATATCGAGATCGAGAAGGACCTGACGGATGTGCTGCCGGATCCTTTGGCCCCCAAAAAGGAAAAAGTCGCCGAAGAGACCGGCGCATCTAAGGAGAATGCATAATGGCGCCGACCATCAATCAATTGATCCGTTTCGGGAGAAGGCGTTTCAAGGGGAAGTCCAAGTCCCCGGCCCTTCAGAATTCGCCGTTCCGCAAAGGCGTTTGCCTGATCGTAAGGACACAGACGCCGAAAAAGCCGAACTCAGCTCTTCGTAAGATCGCCCGTGTGCGTTTGACGAACGGGCAGGAAGTCACCGCCTATATTCCCGGCGTTGGGCACAATCTTCAGGAGCATTCGATCGTTTTGGTACGCGGCGGGCGCGTTAAAGACCTTCCTGGTGTGCGCTATCATATTGTCCGGGGCAAACTGGACGCTGCCGGGGTTGCCGACCGCACGAAGTCACGGTCCAAGTACGGGGCTAAAACACCGAAAAAAAAGGATGCTAAGTAAACATGAGAAGAAGACGCGCAGCGAAAAGAAGGATCGATCCTGATCCCCGCTATGGGGACCTGCTGGTCGCGAAGTTGATCAATGTGGTCATGGAATGTGGAAAAAAGTCCCTGGCGGAGCGGATCGTCTACGACGCCCTCGACATCGTGAAAGAAAAAACAGGAAAAGAACCTCTTGAAGTTTTTCGCCAGGCAGCGGATAATGTGCGCCCTCTCTTGGAGACCAAGTCACGGCGCGTTGGCGGAGCTACGTACCAAGTCCCGGTGAGCGTGCCGGAAGATCGCAGTTATTCCCTTGCGCTTCGGTGGTTGCGAACTTATTCGCGGGAGCGCAAAGGTAAGCCGATGCACGAGAAACTGGCTCAGGAGATCATCGACGGCTACAACAAGACGGGCCCTTCGATCAAGAAGAAGGAAGATGTGCACAAGATGGCGGAATCGAACCGCGCCTTCGCACATTATCGTTGGTAACGAAAACGGCGCCAAGCACAATATGCTGCGCGCAGAGTTGAAGAAAATAAAATGGCAGACGAGAAAAAAATACATTTTCCGCTAAAGAATATACGCAATATCGGGATCGCCGCTCACATCGACGCGGGAAAGACCACGACCTCGGAGCGAATTCTTTACTACACCGGCCGCACCTATAAGGTCGGCGAAGTT
>JAHQRI010000153.1 GCA_019052695.1 Candidatus Omnitrophota bacterium | reverse complement strand
GCGTTGGAGCAATCTGACGTGAGTGAGAGTTTCCATAGGGTGTGTCCTCCTTGGTTGGCGCCAGAAGGATACACCCTTTTTATTTGCCTCCGCTCAGACCATTACACAATTTATGATACGCTACCGTGTCCCAGAGGTCAGTTGCGGACGATGCGGCCGGCTGTTACAATAACGCCGTTTCGGGGTGAGCGGCCAAGCTCGGAAAGGAGCGGACGTGGATAAAAAAGCCTATTTGGAATTTTGTCTTGAGAACATCGTGGAGGGGAAAGGACAGGACGTCTTTTTAAAATCCGGAGCGTCCCCCCGCATGCGGATCGGGGCCCAGGTCATCCCGTTGCCCTTCAGAGAACTGACCCACGAGGAGGCTCGGGAACTTGTTCGCGGTCTCTTGACGTCCCCGCAGTGGGACGCCCTTGAAAAGAACCGGAGCGTGGATTTCGGCTTCACTTTCAGAGAGAAGGGATGCCGTTTCCGGGGCAACGCCTTCTATCAGCAGGGGAACCTTTCGCTGGTGCTGCGTCTTCTGTGGCGCGGGGTCCCCGGTTTTGACGAATTGAATTTGCCGCCGATCCTGGGGAAGGTGGCGATGGAAAAGTCGGGGATCGTGCTTATTGCCGGAACGGTCTCGTCGGGGAAAAGCACGACCATCGCCGCCTTGATCAACGCCATGAACAAAAATGTGCAACGGCATATCATTACGCTCGAGGACCCGATCGAATACCTCTTTGAGGACGAACAGTGTCTGATCCAGCAGCGTGAGATCGGAGAAGATGCCGAGAATTTTGGGGTGGCGCTGAAATACGTGGTCCGTCAATCCCCGGATGTCGTTGTGATCGGTGAAATGAGGGACGCCGAGTCGTTCCGGTTTTCGCTGGCTGCGGCAGAGGTCGGTCGTCTGGTCATCTCTTCCATTCACGCCCAGTCCGTACCCCAGGTCTTTGACCGTTTCCTGGGTTTTTTCCCGGCCGAGGAAAGGGATGCCGCGCTTCGTCATTTCGCGGCGAACGTGTCTTGCATCGCGGTCCAGAAACTTCTGACCGAGACGGACGGCAAGACCCTCGTCCCGGCGGTCGAGATCCTTTTAGGCAATTTTATCGTCCGACAGCTCATCATGGAAAAAAAGATCGAAAAACTCGACCAGGCGCTCCGTAATTGCCGCCAGGAAGGCATGCAGACCATGGAGCAGTCACTTTTCCAACTTTGGGAGTCCGGAAAGATTACCCGGGAATGCGCGCTGGCCGCGAGCCCTTCGCCTCAAGAAATGGAAGCCATGATCAAAGGGATCCACATTGGGCAGGACACCAAGATCCTGGGAGACTAAAAAAGATCTCGATCCTCCGGGCCCGAGCGGGAAAAAGGACGGGGGAACAGACGGGCTTCTAGGGCCCCTCCGGCACGAGGGCTGTTTTCATGAGCACCCCTGAAAATTCTTATCAGGCAGCACACGAGCTTGGCAGGATCTACGATGCGGTCACGGACCGCAAGGTCTTGGTCGATTTTTTTCTCGCCACGGTATTTCAACTGATCCCGGCCGACCGGGGCTATCTGTTCTTGGCTACGCCTCAGCGAACACTTTTACTCGATGCCTCGGAGCCGGCTTGCGCGGAAATGCCCCTGGGGCTTTCCGTATCCGCCCAAGAGGCATTCGCCGAAGGCAAACCGGTCATTCGGGAGCCCTTTCTTTTTTTGCCGGTCATTGCGCGGAACACCGCCATGGGGATTGCTTGCTTCGAGAGGAACCCGGGGCGGGGTCCTTTCGGAGAAAAAGATATGGAGATCGGGTTCGATCTGGTCTCCGAATTCTCGGGAGCGCTCAAGAACATCCTCCTTTTCGAAGAGAATTTAAAGATGGAGCGTCTCGCGGCGGTCGGACAGGCGATGGGCATGGTGATCCACGAGCTCAAGAACATCATGCAGCTGACGCGTTTTTCCGATGAAATGATCCGCATCGGGTTAAAGGAGAAGAACGAAGGCTTTCTCACGAAAGGCCTTGAAAAGATGGCCCGTTCTCTCAAGGAGATGGACGGTTTCGCTTCAGAAATGCTGAGTCTCACGAAAGATTACCAGCTGGAACCCGCCCCCATGAACGTTCCCGCGCTTCTGGAAGAACTGGATTCGGACCTGTCGGAGAAGGCCCGCGGGAACCATATCCGGCTCGATTTTCAAACCGAAGCGGATTTTCCGGAAGTGGAGGGGGACGCGCGGGCGATCTATCGCGCGTTGCTGAACCTGATCAAGAACGCATTTGAGGCCTTTCAAGACCGGGCCGCGGCTTGCGTCAAGGTCAGGGCACGAGTTCTTGACGATACCTCCTACGAGATCCTTGTCGAAGATAACGCGGCCGGAATGACCGAAGAGGTCAAGGCACGGCTCTTTGAGGCTTTTTTTTCCACCAAAGGAAAACGGGGCACCGGTTTGGGATTATTGGTGGTCGCGAGGACCGTGAAAATGCACCGAGGGAACATTCGAGTGGAAAGTTCTCCCGGACTAGGCACTAAGTTTTTTCTGACGTTGCCGCGAAGTTCCCCCAAACCCGCGTAGCGGATTTTTCCGTGTGTTCCCAGAATCGGGCTCGTCTAAACGACGATCGCCAGGGCGGTGATGTCGTCGTGCTGTTCGGCCCCCGCCGTGAATTGACGTAGATCGGTAAAGATCTTTTCCGAATAAGCCCGGGCTGTTGGAGACGGCTGTTTCAAGATCTTCTCCAGCCGCGCTGCGGTATAGTCCTTGTTTTTTTTACTCCGCGCCTCAATCACTCCGTCGGTATAAAGGAACAGAACATCCCCTTTGTCCAAGGGTTGGGTGGCCTGAGGGAATGCCATGCCGGGGGCCATGCCGAGCGGGACGCTCCGAGCGCCATGCAGGAAAGTTGTTTCGCCGGTCCCGCTTTTCCGCAAAAGGACGGGGAGATGTCCCGCTGAGGCGTAGGTGACGATGAGCGTCCTTTTATCAAGGATCAAATAGACCAAAGTGATGAACATCCCGAGGAAACTTTCGCCCGCCATTTTTTCATTCAACCGGGTGAGCAGCTCCGAAGCATCCTGGGATTGGGACGCTAGGAAGCGGAATTCGGACATGACCCGGACCATGTAAAGGGCCGCGGGGACCCCTTTTCCCGAAACATCGCCGAGAATGATGCCGGTCCGGTCATCATCAAGCGCGGCCACGTCGTAAAGATCGCCGCCCACGTCCAGGGCCGGAAGGGTTTGGGCGTAAAGATCAAGTCCGAACG
>JAHQRI010000039.1 GCA_019052695.1 Candidatus Omnitrophota bacterium | reverse complement strand
GGACAGGAGGATCGAATCAAAACTCCGCGGCACATTGAAAAGAGAACCCCGGAAACCTTCCGGGGTAAAGACCCTCAGCCCGAGCGCCTTGGCATACCGTAACGATTCTGGATTGTGATCAATCCCGACACCGTTCCCTCGCAAATGAAGCAAGTGACGCCCGAGCCCGCACCCCACGTCCAAAGTGAAGCCCGGCCGGAGGCGGCGAAGGTTCCATCCGTAGGGCGCTTGAACGTTCAAGAGCCGACGCCACCAGGCCTCTTGACTTGCTTGTAAACGCTCGGAATATTTTTTTATTTGGGTCAACGATGAAGTGTCCGGCTCCGCGTCCGTCATGGTTGCATTAACGGCACCCGGTCCGAAAGGTTGACCGCGACGGGCGCCCCGTTTTTAGACTTTTTTTTTAAGCGGCCAGCTGTTATATTCCCGCGTGAGACGCACAAGGAGGAAGGGACCATGAAAAAGATGCCGCCCGCGTTCTGGAAGGTCGTTGTGATCTGTTGTTTTCTGTCCGTGCCGGGAACCGGCTCAGCCCTTCAACCCCCCTCCTATGAGAACGACTCGTTCGGGGACATCGTCGAGACCATTGAAGGTTCCGTGAACGCCGTCAGCGCGGATAAAAAAACTGTCACGGTCCGCTGGCTGTCCGACCCGGTCATGATGCGGTATGAGAACGTCACCCTTCAGGTGGTCCCCACCACGGCACTGATCAAGAACGCCTCCCCCGTAAAATTCCGAGACATCGAGACCGGGGACCATGTGACGGCCCGCTACGATCCCTACGCTTCGCCCCTCGCCCAGGCCTTGTCGCTCGATATCGAAGAATGATCCCGGGTCGGGGCCCTGTTTTTTATTTTCCGCTCGCCGGCTTCAATGTTAGACTAACGGCCTTTCACGTTGAAAAGGGCCCTGCCAAAGGAGGTTTTTATGTATAAAATCGTTCTGATCCGTCACGGAGAAAGCGCCTGGAACAAAGAGAACCGGTTCACGGGATGGACCGACGTGGACCTTTCGGAGAAAGGCATTCAGGAGGCCTCGGAAGGGGGCACGCTTCTGAAGGAAAAAGGGTACGTCTTTGATATCGCGTTCACTTCAGTGCTGAAACGCGCGATCCGGACCCTCTGGATCGTCCTCGACAAGATGGACCTGATGTGGATCCCGGTGGTCCGGGACTGGCGCCTCAACGAGCGCCATTACGGTTCCCTGCAAGGGCTGAACAAATCGGAGACCGCCGCGAAATACGGCGAGGACCAGGTCAAGATCTGGCGCCGCAGTTACGATGTCCCGCCCCCGCCACTCGACCCGTCGGACCCGCGCTCCCCGGCTTTCGATCCGCGCTACACGGGGCTCAGGAAAAACGAGCTCCCCCTCACGGAATGTCTGAAAGACACGGTCGCCCGCGTTCTCCCGTTCTGGCATGAAGTGGCGGGTCCCGCGATCCGTTCCGGCAAGAAGGTCTTGATCGCGGCCCACGGCAACAGCCTCCGGGCGCTCGTGAAATATCTGGATAACGTTTCGGAAGCCGAGATCCTCGGACTGAACATCCCGACCGGCATCCCGCTAGTCTACGAACTCGACGCGGACCTCAAGCCGTTGAAACACTACTACCTCGGGGATCCGGAAAAGATCAAAGCGGCGATGGAAGCCGTCGCAAGCCAGGGGAAGGCCAAAAAGTAGCTCCGCCGGAACGAACGGTCAGACGTCACGAGGACGACCCGGAAGGGTTCTTTCTTCCTGGTTCAGTAAAAATCCAAAAATATCCTCCGAGAGGAACTGCCCGCGGGCCGTCAGCCGCACTTTCCCGTCCTTTTGTTCGAGCAGTCCTTCTTCGGTCAGCACTCCGATACGCGGGGCAAGCGCCGGGTAGATCGCCGGAAAATCTCCGGGCGTGATCCCCGCTTTCAGCCGCAGCCCCATCGCGAACGTTTCCGTTTCTTTTTCGGCTTCGCTCAGGACATCCTCCTCGTCATTCCGCCAGTCACCAGCCTCACATTTTTCAAGGTACCGGGGTATGTCCTTTGCGAATTGAGAACGGACCCCCTCCCGGTAGGAAAAAGCGCCCGGCCCCAGGCCCAGATATTCCTGGTTACGCCAATAGATCAGGTTATGGCGCGAAGCAAAACCGGGCTTCGCAAAATTCGAGATCTCGTAATGTTCATACCCTGCCCATTCCAGCACTTTGCCGGCGGCTTGGTACATGAGTGCGTGTTCCGCTTCGCCGGGAAGCGCCAACTCCCCCCGTGACCGGAGCCGGCCGAACTGCGTGCCCGGGTGGACCTCCAGATCGTACAGGGAGACCTGCTCGGCGCCGAGTTTGACGCAACGTTCCAGTGAATGCTGAAAATCCTCGAATGTTTGTCCGGGGATCCTCAGCATCAGGTCGAGGCTGATGTTCCCGATGCCGGCCGCGCGAAGTCCTTCAAACGTTTTTAGAATGTCCGCAGAAGAGTGCCTCCGGCCGAGCCGGCTCAAAAGGCCATCGTGGAAAGACTGGGCGCCAAGGCTGATCCGGTTCACACCCGCCCCCTTTAATATCGAAAGCTTCTTTTCCTCCCGATCCCCCGGGTTCCATTCGCACGTGATCTCGGCTCCCGGCGCCACGTCGAAATCCGTTCGGATCGTTTCGAGCAGACCCGCCACCTCAGCCGGATCGAGGACCGATGGGGTCCCGCCGCCGAGATAGATTGTGTCAAATCGAAAGGCCCCGGATCGCTGACGGACCCGGGATATCTCTAAGCGCAGATCGCGAAAAAAACGCTCACGGGTCCTGGCGTCAGGGTCTTCAAGGGAGATGAAATTGCAGTAAGGGCAGCGTGACCTGCAAAAGGGGATGTGAAGGTATAAACCCAGTGTCATGGGGTTTTTATAACGGATTTCACGGCCCGAAACAAGGTCTTTGATCCGGCCTTCTTTCTCCGAGGGCCCCGTTTTCGGGACCTTTAGGGAAACGGGATCACTTTTGTCGCTTTTAGAGTATAATCGGGGCCTTCAGAGAGGTCTTTATGTCCAAGATCACGGACAAGGTACGGATACTGCTCGATCAAAGAAAGTTCGTTTCCGTCGGCACGGCCACCCCCGACGGCCAGCCGAACTCCGTGCCCAAACTTTTTTTCAGGACCCGGGAGGATTTCATCTGGCTCATCGACCACGTGATGGGAAGGACGGTGGCCAACCTCAAGGCGAACCCCCGGATCTCGATCTCTTTTATGGATCAAGACAGCTTGGAGGGTTATCGATTGAACGGGACGGCGAAAGTCATCGAAAGCGGAAAAAACCACGCGCTTCTGCTCAAACAATGGAGCGAGAAGACCGTCAAACTTTCCGCGGACCGCGTGATCGAAGGGCTCCGGACCGGGAAAAGGCATGAACACTACGAAGTGGAATTGCCGGAAAAATGCGTTATCCTGAAGGTCAAGGTGGAGCAAGTCGTCAAGATCGGCCGCCACGGCGATATTTTGAACGAATCCGTTTAGCGGCGTTTTGTGAAGGGATGCTGGGATGAAGCTTGGATCGTTCTTGATCGGTTTCTTCTTGTTCTGGCTGGCGGCCGTGCCGGCGGGGACGGCCCAGGAGATCTCCCGGGGAGAAACGCTCGTCCGCGAACTTTGGAAGAACGTCCAGGAAGGCAACTGGGCTCGGATCGAGGATCACATGATCCCGGAATTTCAGTCGGTCCACGAGGACATTGCCCGTAACGCCAAAGAAGAGATCGAGCTCCTGCAGGGCATGGGGATCGACCGTTACGAGCTCAGCTACATCCAATCCACCGAAACCGACTCGCTGATCATCGTCAGCTACAGGGTGCTGACCGCCCAATTCATCGGGGACCTGGACCTCCCCACGCGGGCGGCCATGCGCCTCAGCGGTTGGGTCAAGACCCCGGAGGGATGGAAATGGGCCTTCCACGCGAACCTCAACCCGTTGCAAGAGCTCCCTCCGGAGCCCGCCGAACCCGAAGGAACCGCGACCGAGTAGCCGTACCTCAGACGGTCTTGCTTGAGGGCAAAACTTCCGTTTCCGGTTCCATCCAATGCTTCCCGCCGAGGATCCGGGCGACCAGCATGCCGCAAACATTGTCCCCCGTGGCGTTCACCATCGTGGCGGGAGGGTCCACCAAAGTTCCCACCATGGAAATGAGCGGGAGCGCCTCCGCCGGAAAACCGTAAAGCGTCACGATCAGGAGCTCCCCGAGAAAACCGCCTCCGGGAATCCCGCTCATGACCATGCCGCTCAAAAGCGCGATCCCGACGGCTGCCGCGATCGTGCCGGCCCCCGAAAATTCCATTCCGAAAAAACCGAACAGCAGCGCGATCTTCAGGATGGCCGCGAGGCAGGTCCCGTCCATGTGGATCGTCGCGCCGAGCGGGATCACGATGCGGCTGACGTCCTTGGGGATGCCGATACGGTCCGCAGCCTCAAGATTGACCGGGACCGTTGCGACACTGCTTCCGGTCCCCCACGCGGTGAGCGCCGGGGTCAAGATGTTGCCCCAGAATCTTGCCACGCCGGGGCGTCCGGCCGCAAGGAAGGCATAACATGAGAACCCGACGCCGAAATAAAGAAGCGCTAGGGGATAGTAGAGAAGCGCCACACGAACGTACGAGCCGACGAGCTCCGGTCCGAACATTCCCACGAGGTAAGCAAAATAAGCCCCGAGACCGACGGGGGCATAGAGCATGATCAGTTTGATCACGCGCATCATGACCTGGTTGCCGGAAACGAGAAGGCGGGCGAAGGGCCGCCCTTCTTCACGCGCCCAAGAGGTCCCCAAGCCGACCAGCGCCGCAAATACGATCAAAGCAAGCATGTTCCGCTTGGAAAGCAGTTCCGGAAAGTCCGGGACCGTAAAAGCGCGGACCAGTTGTGTCCCGTCCAACGTTCGCTGAACGGTGTCCGGAAGCGGCAACAAGGTTTCTCCCCCGACGACCGGCGGATAAAATTTGACGCCAAGGATCATCAGCAAGGAAGAAAGAACGCCCGTCGCGATGAAAAGGAGGATCATCCAGCCCATGATCCGGCCGAGCCGCCGCAGATCGGACATGCCCGCGATCGCCGAGGAGATCGAAAAAAAGACCAGCGGCACGACTGCCGTGAAAAGAAGATTGAGAAAAATATCCCCGAACGGCTTCAAAAGCGCCGCGTCTTCCTTGAAAACAACCCCTACCGCGGCACCCGCAATGATCGAGCTGATCAAGATAAGGGAGAAGGAGTAAGGTTTTAAAAAACTTCCTTTTTTATCCATGAAGTCCGAATTCTCCCGATCGGGATGACGAAAAGCGAGGGACAGATGGAGCAAACCCGATTTCCGCCCATCCTCCATCCGCCCTCCGATTTTCAGAGCACATTCTATTTGATTTCAAATCTAAAATCAGTAGGCTTTCTTCATGAACCACCTCCGTAAGAAAAAAGCCCTCCAGCTGATTATGCTTTTTGGCCTTGTGAGCCTCCTCGGCGACACCGTCTATGAGGGTGCACGCAGCGTCAACGGTCCCTATCTGAAACTCCTCGGATCAAACGCCTTGGCGGTTGGTTTTGTAGCCGGTTTCGGTGAATTCCTGGGTTATGGGATCCGCCTTTTTTCGGGGTATTTTTCGGACAAAACAAAATCCTATTGGTTTTTTACAATTTTGGGATACGGTCTTCTGGTCAGTGTCCCGTTCCTGGCCCTTACGGGAATCTGGCAGGTCGCAGCCATGCTTATCGTCACCGAAAGGATCGGAAAAGCCCTCCGGAGCCCGGCCCGGGATACGATCCTTTCGCAGGCCGTCAAGCAGGTCGGCACGGGGTTCGGGTTCGGGCTGAACGAAGCTATGGACCAGATCGGCGCCATCGCCGGCCCCCTGCTTTTCATGTTCCTTTTCCTTCACGCCCCCGCTGCGAGCAAAGACCTTGCGGATTACCAGCAAGGATATGGCATTCTCGGGATCCCTTTTGTTCTTCTCATGGCCTGCGTTTTTTTCGCTTATTTCGGGGTCCCGGACCCGGAAGTCCTGGAAGCCTCGGCTCCCCAAAGTGAGGCTGAAAAGCTGCCGAGGATCTACTGGTTCTATGCTGGATTCAGTTTTTTTGCGACCATGGGATTCGTGAATTTTGTTCTGATGGCTTATCATTTCAAGTCAAGGAATGTCCTTTCGGACACACAGATCCCTCTTTTCTATGCGGTCGCCATGGCCGTCGACGGATTGGCGGCCCTTCTGATCGGAAAGGTCTACGACCGGATGAAAGAGGGACAGAACCACGAATGGGCAGGCATCGGAACCCTGCTCATGATCCCGGCCATTTCCCTCATCATTCCGTTCCTTTGTTTCTCAACAGTCCCCTGGATTGCGGTCGCCAGCATTCTGCTCTGGGGCATCGTCATGGCGGCTCATGAAACCATCATCCGCTCAGCGGTCGCGGACATCACTCCTTTAAAAAAGCGCGGCACTGGTTACGGAATTCTGAACACGGTATACGGGTTAGCCATGCTCGCAGGAGGAATCGGGATGGGTTGGCTTTATGAACGTTCTTTGACAGCGCTCATAGCCGGCGCGGTCGCGGTTGAACTGATATCCTTGCCTTTTTTCTTTGCCATGAAACAAGAACTATTAAAAACACGACGTTCCTCTCCCCCGGGCGCATAGAAAACCATCCTCAAGAATATTGCCGCCGCACTTTTATGCCATCTCAAACACTGTATGCGATATAATTTTGCTTCACACGGGGAGGTTGTCAGTTATGTTGAGAAAAGAATGGTTCCGCCCCAAAAAATTACGGGTCCTGCTGGCCTGGACCGGCGCGCCGCTCCTTTTTTTCTTCTCTCACGTGAGCGCGGCGAGCTTCTTCTGGGGTTCGCTCATCATGACAGGGGGCGAAGTGATCCGTCTCTGGGCGTTGGGCTTCATGGAGAAGAAAGGAAGGGAACTCGCCGTAAGCGGACCCTATGCTTACAGCCGCAACCCCCTTTATCTCGGGAACTTCTTTTTGGGCTTGGGTCTGATCGTCGTCTGTTCCAGTGAGGTCATCGGGGTGATCTTTCTTCTGGGATATCCTCTCATTTACGGACGAACGGTCCGCAGCGAGGAGAAAATATTGAGCGAACGTTTCGGGACGTCTTATGAGGACTATTGCAGGAATGTTCCGAGGTTCTTTCCCCGATGGACCCCTTACAAAACACGCGGCGGGACCTCCTTCGACTGGAAGCGGATCATCCGTCATCACGAATACGTCACCATCCTGGCCATCGCGCTGATCCTCTGCGGGATCCACCTTTACGACTCCTTGTTCTTACGACGGCTGCCCTGGACGTCCCAAACGGGTTCAATCGTCCTCACCGCGGTCCTTGGGATGCTCCTCGCTTTTGAACGCCTGTTCATCAGTAATCTTAAACAAAAATTCGCCGACGGTCTACCCAACCTCTTCCCCAAAAGGAAAAAACAGGCCTCCTGACAAAGAACCCGTTGACCGGAAAGCTCAAAAAAAAATATAATCTGTCATGCTGGAATTTAAACACAAGATCTTGATGATCGGTTACGGAGCCGTCGGCCGCTGCGCCTTGCCGATCCTTCTCAGACACGTCCGCGTCCCCTTTAAGAACGTGACGGTCGTTGACTTCGTGGACAAACGCAAAGAGCTCGCCCCCTGGATCAAGCGCGGCCTTCATTTCTCGCAGGAACGGATCACACCGGTCAACGTCGCACGGACCCTCTCCAAACACGTCTCCCCGGGCGGCCTCATCCTCGATGTCGCCTGGAACATCGACTCCCTCGACATGATGAGCTGGTGTCATGATAACAAGGTCCTCTATCTGAACACCTCGGTCGAAGAATGGGACCCGTACGCAAACATCGAAAAAAAGACCCTGTTCGAGAAGTCGATCTATTTCAAGCAGATGGAACTCCGTAAAATGACCTCCAAATGGAGCCACGACGCGACGACCGCCGTCGTGGACCACGGAGCCAATCCCGGCCTGATCTCCCACTTCGTCAAACACGGCCTTCTCGATATCGCGGAAAAAGCGGTCCGGGACAAATCCACCCGGAAACAGGACCGCCGCGTAGTCGAGCGATTAATCAACGAAGAAAAATTCCACCGTCTTGCCATGCGGCTCGGCGTCAAGACCATTCACATCAGCGAGCGCGACACGCAGATCACCCACGCGCCTAAAGAGACCGACGAGTTCGTCGGGACTTGGAGCATCGAGGGATTGCGTGAAGAGGCGACCTCCCCCGTCGAATTAAGCTGGGGGACGCACGAGAAGGAACTCCCCCCCCTGGCGACCATGCCCGACTACGGACCCCAGAACCAGATCTTCCTCTCGCAGATGGGCATGAACACCTGGGCGCGTTCTTGGGTCCCGAACTACGAGATCGTCGGAATGCTGGTCCGGCACGCCGAGGCGTTCAGTATTTCGGAAAAACTCACCGTCTGGAAGGCCGGACGCCCGGTTTACCGCCCGACCGTCCATTATGTCTACATGCCGTGCAACGAAACAATGGCCTCGCTCCACGAGCTTCGCTGCCGCAATTACGAACTACAACCCCGGTGCCGGATCATGAACAATGACATCCTCCACGGCTCGGATATCCTCGGAGCGCTTCTTATGGGTCATAAATATAATTCCTGGTGGACCGGGAGTTCGCTTTCCATCGAACAAGCCCGCGAGCTCGTCCCCGGACAGAACGCGACGACCCTCCAGGTTGCGACCGGAGCGATCGCGGCGGTCCTTTGGATGATCGAGCACCCGAACAAAGGCGTTTGTATCCCTGACGACCTCCCCCATCGCGAGATCCTGCATAAAGCGAGACCTTATCTCGGGGATTTCATATCCGAGGCCTATGACTGGACCCCCTTCAGAAATTACCAGGGCTTTTTCCAGGACAATCCGGCCACTTTGCTCGACAAAAAGAACCCTTGGGCTTTCAGGAATTTTCTTTTCAAACCCTGATCGTTGAACCGCGCAGACGGGATCCGGCCCCCCTTTTCAAGACGCGCGTCCCCGGGAGGAGAACCATGATCCGCAAGCGTCACGAACAAGAAACCGAAAAAAGAACGAACATGCGAGGCGGGCAAGGGACGGTCACGGTCCGTCACTATTTCAAACCCGAGGAGATCCGAGCCCGCACGCGGCTTTGCGCGGAGATGGTCCTGCCTCCGGGCGCGAGCATCGGGGTTCACGATCATGTGGATGAAGACGAGCTCTACATCATTCAGGCAGGGTCGGGTGTGATGACGGATGGAGACCGGACATTCGCGGTCGAAGCCGGTGATGCGATCCTCACGGGCCAAGGGGCTTCCCATTCGATCCGAAACAACGGCACGGCAGACCTCCGGGTCACCGCGATCATTCTCAAATACTGATGCATTCCCTCTTCCCAAAAGAAACCCATTTCCCCCCAAAAGTCCTTTATCACAAAGGCTGTCTGGAGGAGCTTGCGGGAGAGACCGCCCCCTTTGGTCCCCGGGGGGTCATCGTCCACGGAATATCGCTCGAAAAAAGCGGACTGAGAGACGGGGTCGCGGGAAGTTTTGAACGGGGGGGACTGGAAGCCTCGTTTTTTTGCCGCGGTCACGGAGAACCAACGCTCGAAGAGATCTCGCAGGTCATTCAAAAAGGACGCTCGTTGAATGCGGATTGGATTATCGGCATCGGCGGGGGGAGCGTCCTGGACCTCGCCAAGGCTGCGGCAGGACTGTTCCGAGCCCAAGAACCTCCCCTCTACTATCAGGAAGGCGGCGTGCTCCGGGAACGAGGCCTTCCCTTTATCGCAGTGCCGACGACCGCGGGCAGCGGTTCGGAGGCGACGCCGAACGCCGTCATTCTCAACCCCGGGAAAAAGCTGAAACTCTCCATCCGGCACCCCGATTTTCTGGCAAAAAAAGTCCTCCTGGACGTGACCTTGATACAGGGCCTTCCTTTTTCCATACTCTGCCAATCCGGAATGGATGCGTGGGTACAAGCGTATGAATCTTTCGTGTCGAAACACGCCACATGGTTCAGCGAAAACCTGGCCTTGAAAGCCGTCCGGATCTTCGACCGGCACCTCCTCCCCGCCTTGGCCCACGGCCGGGAAGAGGACTTGGACGCCCTTCTGCTCGGCAGTTTTTTTTCCGGCGTTGCCTTTTCGCATTCGCGCCTCGGAGTGATCCACGGGATCGCGCATCCCCTGGGGGCCTTGTACGGATTCCCTCACGGCCTGATCTGCGCGTCCTGTTTTGTCCCTTCCCTCAAACTCAACCTGCCCGCCATCCGCCAGAAATACGAGATCATGAGCCAGGCCGTCGGGACGGACTTCCTCACCCGTATCACGGACGTGCTCCGGGAGCTGAAGATCGTCTCCCCTTTTAAGGGGAAACCCGTCCTCGAAAAGGAGTTCATCGTCCGGGAGACGCTCCGGTCGGGATCGACCGCAGCCAACCCAAAACCCGTCACGGCAGACGACGTTCATTTCCTTTTAGACGAACTATTCTGACCGGCCCCGGATCAGGCCTTTTTCCTGATTTTTCCCCACCGTTTTTTCGTTCTGTGCTAGCATTGCAGCATGATCTATTTTTTACAATATTGCGCCCTTCTTCCTCTCATCGGGCTGGCACGTTTGCTTCCGGTCGGGGTTTCCAGCTGGATCGCCCGCCGTTTCGGCGACCTTGTTTTTTGGCTTCTCCCCGGCCGACGCCGGATCGCTCTCGAGAATGTCGACAAGGCGTTCGGAGATTCCCTCGCAACCCCGGAAAAAGGGCGGATCGCCCGTGCGGCCTTCCAGAACGCGGCGCTTTCCATGACAGAACTTTTCATCGTTGAAAAGATCAAAAAAGAGGCGGCCCGGCGTTTTACCCTGACCGGGAACGAACACCTGGAAGAGGCCTTTGCCAAACAAAAAGGCGTCGTCCTCGTGATCTCGCACCTCGGGTCCTGGGAATACCTTTCGTTCCTTCCTTTTCTCACCGGACGACGCTGGTCGGTCATCGTGAAGGAGATCAAAAACCCTTACCTGGATAACGCGGTCAACGCGCTGCGCCGGGTGATGACCGTGAACCCCGTCGAAAAACTAAGTTCCATCCGCCTGGTCCTCCAGCAATTGAAAGAAGGAAACGGCGTCGCGATCTTGATCGATCAGTGGGCCGGAGACGAAGGCCTTTGGATCGACTTTTTCGGCACGGAGACCTCCACGACCTCGATCCCGGTGCGGCTCGCTGAAAAAACGGGGTGCGCGCTGGTCCCGGGCTGTTGCTTGCGGGCCGCGGCGGGCCGTTATGAGATCAGGTTGGGTAAGGCCATCGCACCGGACCTGAACCGATCGGATTGGGAAAACGTCACCACCCAGCAGCTCAACGAGGTCCTCGAAAAAGAGATCCAGAAGTATCCGGAGCAATGGCTTTGGGGGCATCGCCGCTGGAAGGGGAAGCCGGACATCGTCCGGAACGCATGACAGACGTCACCGTCACGATTGAGAAACTGGTCTTTGGAGGCGACGGCCTCGGGTTCCTCAACGGAAAAGCTTGTTTCGTGGAAGGCGCCCTCCCGCAGGAAAAGGTCCTCGCGCGGGTCCTCGTCGACAAATCGAACTTCGCGAAGGCCCGGCTGATCCGGGTCTTGGACCCCGCGCCCGAGCGGGTCGTTCCGCCCTGTCCCTACGTCGAGCGCTGCGGCGGATGCCAATACCAGCACCTTCCGTATCCCGAAGAGCTCCGGTGGAAACAGAACCAGGTCCGTGAAAGCTTTGATCAGCATTTAAAGCTCGACACCGTCCTGATCGAATCGATCCGACCTTCCCCAAAGCACTACGGCTACCGGAACAGCATCGCCCTTCACCGCACTTCGGCTAAGAACGGGTTTCCCCAGCGTTTGGGGTTCATCGGCCGTGACAACCGCTCCAAAATCCTGATCGATCATTGTCTGCTCGCCGATGACGGCTTGAAAAGCATCTTCGCCGCACCCCACACGTTGAAACGGAACGAGGAAAAAAGGTCTTTTAAACTGGATGAAAAGGGCCGGGTCCTCACCAACGAAGACGAGAAGCTTTATAAGGTCCGGGTGGGCGGAACGTCCTTCTGGACGAGTTCGATGGGCTTTTTCCAGAACAATCTCGGCGTGACGGAACTCATCGCCAAACAGCTTGCGGAGTGGGTCGAGGCGATCAACCCGCCCCGGTTCCTGGACCTTTACGCCGGAGTCGGCACCTTCCCGCTCCTCGCCGCCCGAAAGGTCCCCGAAATCTACTGTTTCGAGGAAAGCCCTTATAGCACGGGATGCGTCCGAAGGAACTTTAAAGAAACGGGCGTGCCGCTGACCGGTGTTTTCACGGGAAAGGTCGAAAAAACCTTCCCGCGGTTCCTGCTCGCGAACCCGAAACCCGGGACGCTCGTCTTTTTGGACCCGCCCCGCCAAGGCATCGCATCGTCCCTGGCCAGCTTGCTGTCAAAAGCAACGGACGCCACGGACATCATTTTTCTCGCCTGTGACCTTCAAATCCTTTTGCGGGACCTCCGTTTGATCCTTGCCGGAGGCCGCCTGCGGGTCCGGACCGTCATCCCCTTCGACATGTTCCCCCGCACCAAACACATCGAACTGCTGGTCTGGCTCCAAAAAACTTAGCCCGAGACCGAGGCCCCGGCCATCATGCCGCTCGCCCAAGCCCACGCGAGGTTATAGCCCCCGCGGGCCCCCTGAACGTCCAGGACCTCTCCCGCCAGATGAAGACCTTTTTTCCTTTTGGAACCGAGCGTTCCGGGATCCACTTCCGACGCTGGAACACCTCCGGCCGTGAATTCCGACTCGTTCCATCCCCGCGTCCCGCTCACCTGGAACGATCTGTGTTTCAGTCCTTTGACGAGCCCCGCGATGTCCTTTTTCCGGGCGATCTCCTGAAAAAGCGGAGAAAATTTATGGGGCAATAATCCTTCAAGGATCGCTTCCGGGGGCACACCCTTTTCCATCCGTTCCGTCAATTCGCGACCCACCGCGTCCTCCGTCAGCCAGGGCACTAGGTCCGCGATCACAAAAATATTTTTTTGTCCGTCACGGTTCGCCGCGATCGAGATCTCACGGCTGATATCCAGGATCACCGTTCCCGAAAGGCCGTACTGCGTAAAAAGCAGTTCGCCCAGGCTTTCGCCCAGCGGTCGGTCCCGGAGGTACGCCCGGACTTTGGCGCGGACCCGTTGCCCTTGCAGGGCGTGGCACCAGGGGTCCTTGACCAGGAGCGGTACAACGCAGGGCACGGGCTCGACGAGCGTGTGCCCGCATTTTTGCGCTAGCGCATAACCGCCCCCGTCCGCCCCGAGCGCCGGGTAGGACTTTCCTCCCGCGCACAGGATCACCCGGGCACAAACGAACCTCTCTCCGGATCCGGTCCTGACCTCGAACGCCCCGGAGACCGCCCGGATATCGCGGACCCCCGCGTTCAACCTGACGGGGATCTCCAACCGGGACAGTTCGATCTCGAGCACCTTCAGCACGGAAGCGGCCTGTTGGGTCACGGGAAAGATACGGCCGGCTTCATCAGTCCACGTATGCAGCCCAAGTTCGCGGAAGAAATCCAAGATCGGTCCCTTGCCGTACCGCTTGAAGACCGTGCCGACCAACTCGCGGGCTTCGGGATTGTAAAAGGATGCGTCCATCCTTTCGTTGAGCAGATTGCAACGCCCGGCCCCCGTCACGAGAAGTTTTTTCCCGAGCTTCGGCATTTTTTCGCACAAAAGCACCGAACGGCCGTTCCGCCTCGCGGTGATCGCCGCGACGATCCCCGCCGCCCCGCCGCCGATAATGATCGTATCGTAAGATCCCATGACCGCTATCTCCTTCCGTCCCGCTGCGATGCCCTTCTCGGGGGCCGGGACGACCTCCCGTGTCGGTCCTTCGGTAATAAGATCGCGCCCAGGTCATTGCGCCCGAGCTCTTTGAGGGCCTGAAGCACCTGTCCTTTGTTCTGTGGCTGGCCCGATTGGACCAGGGCCCTCTGGAGTTGTCGGTCGCGGTAGGTCTTCACGACGGGAATGTTCTCTCCCGTCCAGGGGTTTTTCCCCGTATGGTACATGCACGCGGAGGCCGTCATGGGAAGGGGAATGAAATCCTGCACCTGTTCCGGTTGAAGTTTTTTTTGCGCCAGATAGGCCGCTAGTTCTGCCGCCTCTTCGAGCCGCGAACCGGGATGGGCACTGACAAAATAATTGACCAGGTATTGTTCTTTCCCCAACCTCCGGCTCACCTCCCGGAAACGGGACGCGAAGCGCTCGTAGACCTCCGCCGGCGGCTTATTCATCGCTTTCAATACCGCCTCCGACACATGCTCCGGAGCTACTTTCAAACGACCGCTCACGTGATCCTTGCACAAAGCCTGCAGGTAAGCATCCGATCCCTCATCCGTCAGAAGGTCGTACCGCAGTCCGCTTTGGATGAAAAGATGTTTGACGCCCGGGACCCGCATGACCTCTTCCCAAAGCCTCACCGTTTTCTCGTAGCCCAAACGCAACTGTTCGCAGGGTCCGGGCATCATGCACTGTTTTGAACGGCACGCGCCCGCAAGCTCCCATTGCGCGCATGTGGCGCCGTAAAGATTGGCCGTCGGGCCCCCGAGGTCGGTGATCGTCCCTTTGAAATCCTTGCGCGCGACCAGCCGTTTGACCTCTTCAAGAATGGACTTCGGGCTACGGCTTTGAATGATGCGCCCTTGATGGGCGAAAAGCGCGCAGAAATTGCATTCTCCCGCGCAGCCGCGGTGGGAGGTGATCGAAAAACGCACGGTCTCGAAACCTGGCACGCCGGCGGCGGGCCTTTCCCCCTTCCCCCCGGGAACCCGGTCATAGACGGGATGCCAGTCTCGGGCGAACGGAAGACCGTAAACGGAATCCAGTTCGGAGGTCGTCAAAGGCAAGGCGGGGGGGAACTGGATCACGAAACGATCTCCGTGTTTTTGTGCCACGGTCCTTCCGCGCACAGGATCGTTCTCCGCGTAATGAAGCCTGAAGGCCTCGTTGAATTTATCCTTATTCCCCCTCACCTCCTCAAAGGAGGGGATCTTTACCGCATCCTCGTAGCCCTCGAGACTGTTCCGCAGAATGGCCGTTCCTCGGACCGGGGGCAGCCGCTTCACGTCCTCTCCTTCCCGTAAACGGCGGGCGATCTCCACGATCTGCGTTTCCCCCGTACCGTAGACCAGGATGTCGGCTTTCGCGTCCAA
>JAHQRI010000038.1 GCA_019052695.1 Candidatus Omnitrophota bacterium | reverse complement strand
AGAACGAAGAGCCCCAGCGAGGCACGGGTCCCGGGCGATGAATCCCGCGACGTCGCAACGTCGCAAATGAACCGGATCTCCCTGCTGATGGGATTCAATTCATTCGCGGACGTGATCGGCGCCGCGGAAGCGGAAGTCTTAGGCAATGAAGTGATGGAATCCATCAGCGGCGCGATCTCCGTCGAACCGGTCGAGGTCCAGCCGACTTTGCGCTCCGAATTACGTTCCGCCGCGCAACAAGAGAAGTTCTTTCAAAAGTGGCAGGAAGCGTTTGACGAGACCGAAAATCTCTATGAAGCCTTTCAGCTGGCTCAGGAAGAAGAATTTTCCCAAGAAAAAAAGAACAGAGGCGCTTGGGTCGACGGTATCCCTGACGACCAGGGCTATCAAACCCCTGACACTTGGTCGCGGCCTATTTATCGCTCGGAAGTGCGGCTGACGGAACGGCAGGAAGCCGAACTCCAGCGCGTGGAAAAGAATTTCGGACCCGTGACCGCGAGTTACGTCAAGATGGCGATCCTCTTTTTCTCAAATCCCGCGAAGCTCGGGCCCGAAGAGAAAGATTCCCGCTATGTCGCGGAAAAATACGCGGAAGACTGGCAGCGGTGGCAAACCGAATTCGCGGCGATCGAAGGGAATGCGCCATTGAAAGCGCTCGCCCAGAACGCGGTGGTCCGGGTTTTGAGCCTGGACGGAGGCTTGGGAGAAAAACTGGGCCGCCAGGAATGGAAGGCATGGCTGGTCAAAAAAGGCCTCTTGTCCGAAGAGGCGGTCGAACGGGACCCGAACGGGATCATCAAGCTCGGGGCCAAAGGCACGGACATGGGGGTCCTCGTCAAAGCGAACGACGGGACGGTCTATTACGTCAGCGCCTCCGAAGCCAAATTGCTACAGCTTTATAGAAAGGGGCTGACCCGCGAGTTCTCGGGACTCGGTTTCCGCCCCATCGTCAACGGCGCTTCCAAAGGTTCCTATGAGGCGCTTCTCGATGAACCGAACCTGGTGGACATCATGAAGGGCGTCGCAAAACCGCGGACCTACCGCGAACTCCTGGCTTCGGCGGGCGTCACCATCGAAGATTTTCTTTTCCAGCCTAAAGTGCCCGGACTCCGGGAAGAAGCGGACGGCACCCTGATGCCCGCTTCCGAAGGCGAATACACGCAGGAAGGCGGCCACGGACAGATCGGTCATATGATCGTCGGGGCCCCCGAAACTTACCAGCCGCGCCAAGACGGAAAACCCGACATCGTCGCTTTCACGAACGGCGACAACATGGTCTCCTCGGATATCGTGCCCGAGATCGTCGGGGACATGATCCAGCACAAACGAATGATCGGGAACCTCGTGACCCCCGCCACCCGGGTCGACCGCAAAGGCGGCAAGTACATCGTGAAATTGCTTGAATTCATGGGCCTCACAAAATGGGTCCCGGGGCAGCGCGAAGAGGCCGCGGCCAAGGGATTGGGCCGTGAAGCTTTGGAAAATTTCTACAAAGCCGGCCAGCCGGAAGGAGAAAGCATTTTCGGCGACCGGTCTTCCGGAAAACAACCTTTTAACACGAATAATTTCTATATCGACATGGCCCGCGTCATGCCCTTTTTGGCGGATCTTAAAAAGGTAATGGGCGAAGAAGGTTATTTGCTCCAGGTCATCTCCCCCAATTTCATGAAAAAAGACCTGAAGGACGGAACGGACGGCCGCAAGTACTACCCCATCGACAGCGCCATCGGGAACGTATTCCATAACATCAACGAATTCGTCATGCAGATGACATTGATCGCCGAAGCCGCCAAAGACGGAAAGGTCGCGTTGACGGAAGATCAAAAGGCGGTCCTGGAAGTCTTCACCCGACACGGCGTAACGGAAGTGATCCACTACTACAACGTACCGCGCAGAAAATTTACGCCCCAAAAAAATCCCTTCGACGCCCTCATGCAGCTGACGGGCAAATACTACCGGATGAGCCTCGCTGAAACAGACCTCGGCGCGCTCCGGGAAGCCGGGACCGGTCTTGTCCCCCCGGAGGTCACGATCAAAGACGCCGCGGGAAACCTTCAGGAAAGCGGAAAAGGGCATTATTCCGAATTTCTCAACATGCTGGGCACTTTCGTCACGACTGAAAGCCCAGAAACGATCCTGAACTCAACCTTTGACATCACCCGCTTGGACCAGCTCGAGATCGACGGCAACATCGCCGTCCGCGACGCGATCTGGGCCGGCGACGTTACGATCATCAATCAGGACAAGAGCGGGCAGGTCTTCGACCTCGGCGCCGCGATCCTGGCAAATGATACCCTCAAAAAACAGCTCAGTTATAAAGAAGGCCAACCCCTATGGCTCGGGAACGTCAAGATCACGGTCTCCGCCGACCATCAGGTCACCGTCGAAACCTCCTTCCGCCGCTCGAAAGCGATATTGCCCCCCACCGCTCCCAGTCCACAAGAGCCAGCAATATCCTATCCCTACGACGAGAAAGTCATAGAGCCCATATACGGTCCCTCAAACGAACTTAAGGACTGGATAAAATACACTATTAGACATGAGAGTCCTTCTTCCTCAGAGTATGTTGTTGGGTCCTTAACTCACCCCACAGATGATGAAATACGGAGAAATACCGAATCCCGCTCGGAAGTGCGGAAGGCCCCAGAAGAGACTGAAAAACCCTTTGAAACCCTCACTCCCCAATCTCAAGATCGTCTCTTGTCCGCCAAGATGAAAATGTTAAACGCGGCAGAAGGCCTCTTCGGAAAAATTCAAGGCATTTCTGAAACGCTGGGATGGGTTCTCCTTACGGTTGGGGCACTTGGGGGCATTTTGGGATTTTTTATAGCAGCCAGTGCTACGGCCGCGCAAGGGCAACTCCGGCCTTTTGTGATTTGGTTGTTAGGTGTTTTAGCTTCCGGTTTAGGAGTATGGGGGCTTATGTCTCTCTCTCACTGGATGGAACATATGTCCTATCGGATGGCCAATCGGATCCAAGACATTCAAACAGCAGCGGCTGCTTTGGAATTAAAAATGACAACCGCCGCAAAGCGTCGTGAAAGTCCCACGTTGGATCTGATCATGACGAAGGCCCCGGAGATCCCCCTGTCGAACGCGCTCGCCCTGGAAAGTAAAGCGCAGGAGATCCTCGCTTCGGGAAGCGATTTTGAAGTGGTCTTTCATCCTTCCGAATTCACCGGGTATGGCCCCGATAGGGAAATAGGGGGCTATGAAATGGAGGATCCAAACTGGTATCCACCCACTGGTAATTCCGGCGTCGGAGGAGAGCGGCCGTCCAAAACTTGGATTCCTGGGGTCATCGTCTCCGGAGATCCGATCTACTCACCATCTTACTGGTCCATTGAGTCCAAAGGATCCGCCGGAGAAAAAGCCCGCTCGGAGATCAGGATCAGCGAGAAGATCGTTCAAGGAATGGCTCTTGATAGAGACGTGACATCCGCAGCCCAAGCATATTTAACGGCCGACGATCAGTATATCGTAAAAGAGCAGGCTATCGGACCTACAGGCTACAAATCTATCGCCGTACTGAATAATCTCGTGGCCGCTAAGAATAAAGCCGCTGATCAGTTGTTCGAGACCGAGCACACTCTTGCGAAAGCGATCGTGCGATTTTTGGGGACCCAGCGTTTCGATCAATATTGGGGGAAGCTGACGGGAGAAGATCGGACGAAAGCGATCATCCGCGATCTGATCATGCCGCTTTTTGGCAGTGAGAGAGAATGGGCCAATGGAAAGATCGCGAACAAAACCGTTTTGGGCTATCAGAGGATGCAGGACCTTGCCCATCAGATCAGCTACGCCCGCTCGGAAATGCGGAGCCCGATGGCCCTGGCACTGAGTCAGGAGGCGGCAACGCAATGGCTGCTCCAAAACGGGCTCGAGGGCCGCGTGATGTCCTTTGACGACGTGCGTTCCTCCAGGGCAAGAACGGGCATCGCGACGCCTTATCTTCCGGAAGTCGATCACGCCCCGGGTTTCTTTTTAGAGGTGGAGGTCGAAGACGCGATGAGGCGGCAGGCCCGAAGGGTTGCGGCAACGATAGAAACTTTGGGCAGCGCCGCGCTGCGGTCCAAAGGGTATCAGGTCCGCACGGAAACTTTTTACGCGCCGTTTACCGAAGACGGCGAACCGACGGCGCCCGCCGTGGACAGCGAACCGCTGAACCGGCTGATCGTTGAGATCCGTCCGTCCGATCCCCTCAAGCCGTTCCAGACCAGCCCGATCGATCTTGAGGACCTTTCATTCCTGGAAGACCTTAAAGGGATCGCCGATCACCCCGCGGCAAGGGAAGCCCACAGGGACCGGCTCCAAAAGGCCCTCGCGGACCTTCAGCCGAAATGGTGGGATGGCTTGTTCAATGACAACGGCACGGCACGCAAACAAAATGCCCTCGAAGAGCTTGGCACACTGGCGGATTTCCGCGCCGTTCCGGTCATGATAAAGTTTTTGAACGATGCGCGCTTCGCGGAAGCCGCGACGGCCGCGCTAAAAAAGATCAACGATCCATGGGCCCACGCCGCGTTAGCGAACCACGCGAACAAAACGCTTCTCTCCCCTGAAGTAGAAAAAATGAACGCTCAAGCGGCGGACCTTGACCGGCTCCCAGCCGGCGAAGACATCCCGGCGAAAGAACCATCCCGCTCGGAAGTGCGGCTTTCTCCGGAATGGGAGAAAACCGTTTTGAATCTCCGGGAGGCCGCCGATCAGTACGCGACAGACAAGGATTTCTCTCTAGTTGTTCCGGAAATACTCCGCGGTATTGCAAACGCGTTGGAGCGAGATGGCGCTCCTTCAGACGAAGACAGCTTTGAGAAAATGTTTTTAAGTTCTAAATTTCTGGGAGCTTACGCTCTTTACTTGATTTTTTTGCAACAAAAATCTCATCTTGAGCATCTGAAGTACAAGGCCACGTATGAACGCTCGGAAATGCGGGACACCTTCTCCATCTCTTTCGGCCCCGATGCGGAAAAGCGCGGTTGGGACCAGTATTCCGTTTATCCCGGCGTAACCCTTAAAACGGTCCGGATTTTCACAGAAAAGGATCTTCAGCCCGCCCCCGAAAAAAATACCCTGCCCATGGGCGCGCGGCTGGACCGGATCATTCAGGATCCCACCTCCCTAAGCGGCGCGGCCATCAAACAGATCGTAGTGGCCTTCTACAAGGACGGCAAAGCGATCGGAACCGCTACGCTATCGCCAAAGAAATCCGCTGAGGTACCCGGAACAGATGGAGCCTTAAACATAAACTTCATTGAAGGTAAGGTCGGAAGATTTGCAAAATTCGAAACCCTATCCCGCTCGGAAGCACGGCTTGATCCGTTGTGGCAGCAAACAGTTTCGGACCTGAAGAAGGCGGCCCGGTTCTTCCTAAGTGAATACCCGCAGGTCTCAGAGGTCCTGTCCGACGTCGCGGACCTGATCGGAAATAACGGCGCCCCGAGGAACGACGACGCCTTCAAACAAATGTTCGCAAGCCCCGACGCCCCGGACGCTTTTTACCTCTACGGGCTCTACCTGGAGTACACGGAGCGGGCCCGCGCGAACGCCTCAAAACGCTCGGAAGTTCGGGATGAATTGGCGTCGAAGGCCGTGGACGCAATGCGGGAGGCGGCGGCCCTTTTCAATAAGATCGGACTCTTGAAAAATACCGCGGCCGCCGGTGAAATCCCCGGTCAGAAATGGACATCGGAACAGATCAAGGCCCTGCAGTGGAACGATATCCTGGCGATCCCCGAAAACAGGGTCCTGGCCTTAACGCTCGAGCAGATCTTCGCGGACATGACGGCCGGCCAGCGGCAGTGGCTCGATAAGCGCGTGACGGGATTGTTAAGCTCGTCCCGCTCGGAGATGCGGGATGTCCAAGCAACTTTGCACGGGAATAAGCTGACGCTCAGCGTTGGAGAAAAAAGTGTTACCGCTGATATTCTGACGGGGGCTGCCGAATCGGTCAGAAAGTTCCTCAAAGGGATTTCGATCAAGACCTCACCCGGCGAAAGGACAACCGAACAAGAATTTCTGATTCATACCGGAAAAGAAAAAATCCCTGTTTCTCTTTCGCCGGCGAACCGCCGGAGTATGGCGGATGAGCTCAAAAATACCGTTTTTCTCGCATTAAACACGGCCCGCTCGGAAGCGCGGGAGGGAGAGCTTGAGAGCCTGAACTCTCAGTGGTTCCCTCACCGGCGGGGGTATGTCGCTTCGTCCTATTTTCAAAAAACAGAAGTCACCGCCGAAGCGATTTCGAAACTAGCGGAGCTTATAAAAACCTATGAATTATTGATCACGCTGTTCGATAACGATAAAGGCCAGCGTTCCTCCGGAATATTGACGAAGGCCGACACGACCCGGGGCTTCACGTTGCAAAAGATCTCCGATCGAGACCCGCAACCAACCCCCCTTGATAAAGTAACCCATTTCAAGGTCGAGAGGGCCTTACGCCGCTCCGAAACTAGGAAAACGGTGGAGATCCCCCTCGGCGGTTCCTCCGCCTTCCGCGGCGTGACGGTCCGTCCTTCCAAAGAACTGATGCGCGGCGGGACCGAACTCCCCGTGACTTTCACCGGAAAGAACGTCCGGCGCGGAGAATGGACGCTTTGGCTGGAGGTGGGAGCGAAAGCGGCCACCGAGATCCCCGGGACCGACCTCCGAGTCAGGATTGTGGAAGTCAGGCAAGGGACCGCAAAGTTGGAACTTGAGGGAAGTCCGGTCGCCGGTCCGGAGGCCACCGGATCCCCCGACGATACCTGGAAGATCGCGGAAGTGCCCTTCGGCCAGTCCTTCGATTTCCACGGCGTGACGCTCCGCCCCTCCAATTCTCCGATCCATCTGACCGAAGGCAGTATTCTCTTCCCCGTTGTTTTCTACGGCGACCACGTAAGAGGAGGAAGTTATTTGAATTGGTTCCGGGCGGACAGTAAGAGATCCGTCTGGGTCCCGGGGACATACGTGTGGGCCAAGATCGTGGGATTCGAGGAAGGACGCTTCCTGCGATTCCAGCTCGAGGTCCGTTCAAACTCCGTTATTGACTTGCCCACGACGCGCAGCGAAATGCGCGATCAAGGTCCCCGGCCGGACCGGCGGGCCGGACGCGATGTGACCCGAGACCTCAAGGGCCCGCGAAAGTTCGTTTCTCTCCAGGTGACCGGCCTGATCGTCGTGATCCTTGGAGCTCTGGGTCTCACCCTCGGAGGATGGCCGGCGGGACTACTCGGTTTCTTCGCGGGACTTGCTTCCGGCGCGATCGTTGAAGGCCCTCTCAACAAGTGGGGCACCCGTCTCTGGCGCGAACGGATCCTGGGATACAACGACCCGAGATTTCTCCCCGCCCTCGAAGCTTGGCTCCAAGAGATCCCGGAACACATTTACCGGGGCGTTCATAAGAATTTGAACGCAGACGGAGAACCCGTCTACACGCACGTCTTCGAGCGTAACGCCCAATGGGACGAGGTCCGTGCCCATATCGCAGCGCTGAAAGCCATGGAAACGGCCGGGGGCAAGGCGGCCTCCCGCTCGGAACTACGGGGAACGATCGGTGTTTCGATCGCGGGGATCGGTCAAGCCCTTGATAATCTGTCGCTCCGTTCGGTTGAAGACGAAGCTCTCATCCTCTTCATGCTGGCGCTCTTCGGCCTTTTCGGCGTGCTTTCGTTCGGCGGCGATCTCGTAAGGGCCGCGCGGAAAGCTCTGGTCCGTCACTTCTATTGGAAGTCTTCCCCTTGGAAGCTTAAATTCTCTGATCTCCCGGCATACCTTACGTCTCTGGATGCCCCGATCGTCTTAGAAAGCACGGACCGGTCCGGGACCCTCAGCCGTTACAGCGTGGCCAGCACCCCCCAAAGATATTGGACCCTCCAGATCGAGGGGGATTGGAACAAGGAAGAGATACGCGTCCGCTATGGGGGCCCGTCGGAAGGCAAGGACGCGATCCCCGAAACTTCGCACGAAGCCGTCTACCGTCTGGGCGAGGACGTCGAGGCCCACAGTCAAGTCCTGGAATTACTTGTTTTTCACTCCGTCCGCTCGGAGGCCAGGAGCGCGGCCAAAAGTCATGAGGCTCAATTGTTAAAGGACCTCCAAGGCTCTCCGGAAGAAAAATTTCGTCCGTCGTTTATTTTGTTTATCGCCTTCGCGATCACGGGCCTCTCTGTTGGGGCATTGGTCGGAAGCTATCTCGGAGCGTTGATCGGATACGGGGTCGGGGCAATTGGGTTCGTACTCGTGTCATTTATTTATGATTACGTTTTGAGACCGGGATCCCGTTGGCAAGAAAGACTTTTAACCTATGACGACCCCAGGGTTTTACCCCTGTTGGAAAAAATGTACAACCCGCCCACTCCATACGAGGAAAAGATATACCATCTTGAACAGGATGTTAATGGGGATAATCCCGAGATAAAAACAGTGTACCCAACGGAAACGGCCTTGGACAAAAAAATTGCGGAAAGAATTGCGCACTTAAAATCATTGAAAGAAAAACCCGCGAGAGCCGGCGCCGATCTTACGACTCCTCACGCGACCCGCTCGGAGGCCAGGAGCGCGGCCTCGCAAGAAAAACAGTTCCAGAAGGCTTTGCGGGACATTCGTCGCACATGGATCGAATATCTTTTTCCGAAAGAAGGCGCGGAACGCCGCGTCGCCGCCGCTGAAAAGCTCGGAAGGTATAACGGGCCGCAGGCCGTCGCCGCGCTTACTCAAGCCTTAAAAGACCCGCGTCCCGAGGTCAAGGTCGCCGTTTTGAAAGCGCTTGAGCGGGTCAACGATCCCCGGACCGTTCCCGCGTTAAACCGGCTCGTCAAAGATCACGATCTCAGCGTCCGCTCGATCCTCGCAAGAACACTCGGAAATACCGGCGTGTCCCAAGCGGCTCCGGCGTTGATCGATCTCTTAAAAAAAGACCGGGTCCCGCACGTCCGCGCCCAGGCGGCCCGGGCCCTGCTCCGGATCGACGATCCCCGCGTTGATCCCGCGCTGGATGAAGCGGCGGCCACGGATAAAAATTATTACGTCAGAAAAGCGGCGGAACAAACCCTTTTCGCCCGGATAGGTTTTTCAAAACCCGGAGAGGCGGACAGCAAAGTCGCCCCTGAGAGCCGCTCGGAAGCGCGCGTGTCGGTATCGCAAATGGAAAGAGACCTGCGGGGACCCCGGGCATTTTCTGCCGCGTGGCATGATGTCCTCGCGCTTTTCGGTTTTTGGGCGGGGATCTCTGTCCCCGGTATGCTTGAGGCGCCCCTCATCCTCGCCACCGCCGGCGGGCTCTTCGGCCTGGGGCTGTCCCTCCTCCTGGTACGAGGCCTCGAACGATCGTGGAAGAACGGCTGGCATGATCGTATGCTTGCGTACGACAACCCCGCGTTCCTTCCTCACCTGGAGACATGGCTCAAGGAGATCCCCGAAACGGTCTCCGGGACCTCCGAACGCGGCGGTCTTTTCCGGACAACGTCCGGGACTTCCGCACCCGTCCCGAATCCCGAACGGGCTTTGGTCCTTCAAAAGATCGAGGACTTGCGCCGGATCAGAGAAAAGAAGCCGGAGGAAGATCTTCTCCGTGTCGCGAACGCCGTCCCGGCCCTCGTGTCGCTGTTGAACGACGGCACCTACAGGGATGACGCCGCGAAACTGCTGGCGAGGATGAAAGACCCCCGGCTCGAGTCCTTGCAGAGGTATTTCGAATGGATCGCCGAGGCAGAACTTTTCAAGAAAAAGACCTACAACACCCTGACCGCAGGCGAGATCACCTTTGTCTTGTCGAACTTGCAACACGGCCAGGCCACGGCGGCCACTTACGAACAAACCGAAGAAGTCAGCCACAACGCGATGAACTACGATAAAGGTTTTGCCTACCGGGCTGTCACGAAACCCGCCCATTTGACCGTCACCATCGTCCAGCCGGGAACCTCCCGCTCGGAAACGCGCGAGACAAAAAAAACAATTTCTGAACCTGGCACGTCAAAAAAAGATACGCTAGCGTCAGGTCTCGAAATGGGGCTCGTTCGGAGAATTTGGGACAGATTTGTCGACAATCTCGGCTATTGGCCGCGAGAAAGGGCCTTATCTGAATCGTTTGAAAGAAATGGGCCAGTTTTTTGGCCTACCGCAATCGCTCTGTTTTTTCTAGGAGCGTTCGTTGGCCTTCAAGTTTTTCCAGATTCGGAAGGTGACCCGGTGTTGGTTGGGTTTCTTTCCTCGGCAGCCGTTGGTTTTGTCCGGCTTATGGTTTTTGTATACAATTCTTTGCGAGATATTTTCGACTCTTTAAAATACGCGATTCAACTTCGGAACATCCCGATACTTACCCGTAAGGGTCGTGAGTTTATGACGGCTAAAGAACGTGCGGCTTACGAAGAAAGAGAAGCTAAAGAACGCGCCGCATTCGAAGCCAAAGCTGCTGAGCTGAAAACAAAATGGGCCCAAGGGATCATTCCATTGATCAATGCTCTGACTGGTTTCGATCCCGGAGAAGCCGGTCATCTGTTGAGCGAGATCAATGATCCGAGATTGGCATCCTTAGAACGTTATTTAAAATATTATAAAACAAAAAATAAGCTGACAGAGGATGACATCGCTGTCATCCAATCGAAAATCCAGCAAGGCCGAATAATCACGGAGACTTATGTAGAGTTAAAAGCAAAAGGGGACCAAGGGATCATTCAATTGATCAATGCTCTGACTGATTTCGATTACAGAGAAGCAGGTCATCTGTTGAGCGAGATCAATGATCCGAGATTGGCAGATTTGAAACGCTATTTTGATTACACGGGAACGAAAAATAAACTGACGGAAAATGATATCGCCATCATCCGTTCAAATTTTGAAAAGGGTTTTGATATAACGGTAACTTACGATGAAATTCCAGAGGAAAGATATCAGACTGTAGGCGAACCCATTATAGAAGAGGTGAGAGTCCAAAGCGATGAAGTCGGCCCAAACACGTACCTGGTATGGTTCGAGGAGCTCCAGGAGAAGGTGTATGAAAACGATGGCAGTTTCTGGGGCGAATATAAAACCCTGGGCTGGCTTAAAAAGACG
Organism: Candidatus Omnitrophota bacterium; assembly: GCA_019052695.1. Classification (GTDB taxonomy): domain Bacteria; phylum Omnitrophota; class Omnitrophia; order Omnitrophales; family Aquincolibacteriaceae; genus Pegaeibacterium. The sequence continues at coordinate 4,229 of JAHQRI010000038.1, read as the reverse complement.
ATCGTTGGCCGACGCCCCGGAGAGTGGATCACGACTCGTGAGGCGCGGCTAATTGCGCATATTGTCCCGACTGCACCAGTCACAGCCGTGGAAACACCGGCGATCCAATCCTCAACCGGCGAAACCCAAGGCAAAACACGCGCCGGCCAGGGTTCAACTGGAGATGACGTAGACTTTGGCGCAGACTCTACCACTTCCCGTTCGGAATCTCGGGAGGGTCTTACAAAGAAAGCGGTGGGATTATCGATGTTAGCCGTTCTCCTCTCGGAGACGCTTCAGGCATCCCCGTGGTCTGCGGTCACAGATTTCGCGCGCGAGAATCCGTTTTGGGCGTGGACCCTCGGTATTGGCGGAGCGATCGGGGTCCTCGTCGGACTTTATTATGCAGCCTGGCGCATTTTTGCGCCCATCAGCTGGTTCATCTGGAGACTTGACAGCTACGATTGGGATGTCCGCGCGTACTCAAAACAGAAACTGGCCGCAAAAGGCGCTCAAGCTGTCCCATCGCTTTTAAAAGCGCTGAATAAAAAGAACGGGCCCGTGACCCAGGTCATTAATGTTCTTGGTGAGATCAAGGATGATAGGTCGTTTAACCCCCTAGTTCAGCAATTGGAGGGAGGAGAAGGGGCGGCCGCCTATGCGATCGCTAACTTCCCCATCACGAAGAGCATTCCCACGCTTATCCAGGCCCTGGAAAACAATAAAGGGAATGCTGCGAATACGGCCGTCAAGGTTCTTAAGGAATTTAAAAATAGAGATGTCGTAACGGCTTTGAACAAGACGCTTGCGACTCCTTTAGACCCAAAATTCGCTTACCATGCCGTCGATGTGCTTGATTCATATTTGGATCCCAGTTCCGTGGAGCCCCTTATAAAGGCTCTTTCAACGCACTCGGATTCTAGCGTGAGAAAAAAAATTGCGAGCATTCTCAATCGCTATAAGGACCCGGACGCGACCAAGATCATCCTGGTGACTTTGGGAGATAAAGATCCGGAGGTCAGTGATCACGTGGCATCCTTGTTTATCTCCCGCAATGATATGTCCCTCGTGCCGGCCTTGAACACCATACTTCTTACCAGCCCCCAGGCGAGCGCCCGCGCGCAAGCGGCCAAAGTGCTTAGCCATTACAAGAATCTCAAGTCTGCGGACGCCTTCATCAAAGCCCTCAGTGACAAAGATCAAACGGTAAGAAAATATGCGGCCGAGATTTTTGTGCCTTGGGCGACCACGCTTGACGCTGCGCGCAAAGCGCAAGCGGCCAACGAGCTTGAAAAACTTGCCCAGGAAGATCCCAGTGAAACGATCCGTGAGCAAGCTGTTTTTACTTTGGGGAAACTCAGAGATGTCCGAGTTGTCGATACGCTCATCGGGCTGTTCCGTGACCCTAAACAGAGTCCGAACCTTCGCAGTAAAGCCGCGGCGGCGATTGGAGAAATCGGGGACCAACGGGGTGTTCAACCGCTGATCGAAGCTCTAACCGATAAAGAAATGTCTGTACGGATCAGCGCTGCAGGGGGATTGGATTCGTTTAAAGTTCCCGAAGCTGTTGATCCTCTGAATGCCGCTCTTCTGGAAATAGCCCCTGCAGTCAGCGCCGGGATGGCTGGCGCCGTTATGTTCCGAACAATAGCTCTTAACACGTTGGCAAATATCGGCTCGCCGGCGGTTCCTGTTATTTTGAACTTTTTAAACAGTCAAAGCGATGAGGTTCTTTACATGGTCGCCAGCACTTTACTGAAGGCCAACGATCCGCGACTCGTCGACTTAAGAAAGTATTTTGCATGGATTACGAGCAGCATCGATCGCTCGGCAAGATGGCGTGGCCCTACGTTCAATATTTTGAAGGATGCGGATATTGCGATCATTCGCGACAATTATTTGAAAGGGCTTGTTACGGAAGCGACTTATACTGAGACTCCGGAATCAAGCCATGAGGAACAATATGACGACGGGTACTATCGTTATTCAGATACTGTCATTGACAGTTACGCCGACCTGCATATTGAGATCGTCGTTCCGAAACCCGACGCCCTAGTTGAAAGCCCTACCGAAAAACCTGCGGTGGTAGAAGCTAAAAAGGAACCTGCATCAGAGGTCCTTGTTACGTTCCCTTCCGATGCATCGGAAATCAAAGAAGAAACAGTTTTGTCGCCGATCACATCGCAAGGAGTTGATCCGAAGCCGGTTGTGCGGGAATTACCCGAACCTTATATCCCCGACGTTCCGTTTTGGGATTTTCAAATGCCCTCCGTTGATGAATCCTACGATGGAATGAACGTCATCCCTATCCGGCAAGCATTAACAGGCATGACCGCGAGAAACTGGCTGTGGCGTTATTTTTCCGGAAAGGACCGGACGGCCTACCGACAGCAGGTCCTTGAGCGGATCGGCGCGGTCAGAAGCCGTATTGCCGCCGCCATGGTCATGTTGTCGGAGAACCAGATCATTTCCAAGACGAATCCGGTGGTCTCGGTCAGTCTTATGGGAAGTTACCCTTGGGTCAAGGCGCCAAACGATCTCGACCTGGTCGTTGTGGTGGGAGGAGAACGGTCATTGGAACGGATCTCTTCAGAACAACTGGCGGCAGGCGCGCGTTCGGTGATCCCGGGCCTTGCGACATCGATAGAGGTGGTCGGGCTTGAGACCTTAAGACGTGCGGCGAAGGGAGAGGATTTTGAGTGGGCAAAGATCCTCCGGAGGAAACTGATCTCTTATTCGGGCGCGATCCCTTTGACAGGGATCGATCTTTTCCGAGGCCAGAAGATCCCTTTTGAGAATTACGCCGTCATGCGTGACGATCTGACGATCAACGCCGACAGAGCGAGTTGGCCGGAGATCCGGGGCGATGAAAAGAAGATCGCCGCGAAGCGGGAATGGCGCAAGACGGAAATAGAGGCCCTGGCCCAATGGCTTGAGGGACGGAGCGAAGAGATCTTGACGGGTGTAAACGTGTCCGTCAGCGAAGAACTGCAGCGGGCGGAGGAAGCAAAAGACCTTGCTGTTTCCGGCTTGATCGCGGAAAAGATCCGCGAGCATCAGGCCGCCGTTGAACGGCTCGTCCAGGAAAAAACCGAGGCGCACCGGGAGGAGGTCGCGCGGCTGGTCCAAGAACAGGAAAAAGCGCATCAGACCGCCATCGATCGATTGCGGCAGGAGCAGGACGCGCTCCTTGAACAAGAGACGGCCGCGTTGGCTGAAACGAAAAATCTTGAATACCGGAAGAAAGCGTTCGAGACGGTCCTGGCCCGGGTGCCCGCTTACCTGACGAAACTCCGCGAGGTTTTGGAAGCAATGAGGCCCCTAGTCAACAAAGCGGACCTGACCCCCGAAGAGACCGCCGCCGCGCTCAGCGAGGCGCAGCAAAAATACGCTTTATCCGCCGAAGGCGTTCGCCTCCTGCGATCGGTGTTTGAGACGGCCGCAACCTCGGAGGTCCGCTCGGAAGCGCGGGCTCCGCAATTCATCCAGAACCTGGCCAATGACGTCAGGGTGGCCCAAGCGGCCGCCGCCTATCTGGAGGCCTACGCTCCCGAAAGAGAGCTTTCCCTCATGAAGGACATATCCGCGGCGGACAATGCCGCCTGGAACAAGGCTGCCTATGCTCTGGGAACGGCCCGCCGGAACCTGGCCCAAGCGGTCTTTGATCACCTGGGGACCGATGGACTTTACCGGTTCTTCTGGGATTCGAACCGGGCTGCGTCGATCCGCCGGACAAAAACTTTGTTAGTCAACCGCTTGTTCCATGATGACGCGGAATGGCGCACTTGGTCACCGGTCACGCTGGATGCCGACGAAGCGCTGAGGCTCGCCGTCGCCATCTGGTCGGCCCCCTCCTCCCGCTCGGAAGCCCGTCAGAAAGATGACGGAAAGGATCAAGAGGTTTTGCGCGAGACCGCGAATGCGGTGAACAAAACCAACAGTCAGATCGGAGAAGATTTGTTTTTTACGGGCGCCCAAGCCCTCCAAGCTTCAAAAGAGGTCACGCCTCCTTCAGAAGACGCGGCAACGCAAGCCGCAAGCGGAGCGGAACGCTCCGAAGTCCGAAAAGACGCGGTCGAGCCCCTTCCTGCGGAACAGGAGACGGTGTCGCTTGCTTCTTTGTTCGGGGAAGGCGCTTCGGTCCGCGGGGTGATCGAGACCGCCCGGCAGGTGACGGACCGTATCGTCGCCGTCGCGGTCGCGAAAGCGAAGGCTTATCTTGCGATGGCGCGCGACTTTTTCAGGGACCA
>JAHQRI010000152.1 GCA_019052695.1 Candidatus Omnitrophota bacterium | reverse complement strand
GTGTAAAGCATCCAATTCTCGGCGATATCCCCTCGCGAACAGTACACGATCATTTCTTTTTCTCCGGGGAAAGCGCTGAGAAGCAACGGGACGAGATAACTTTGCGCGGCGTAAAGTTGCTCCGCCGCGGGCGCATAGGGATGATAGGGAATGTCGTTGAGGAAACTTACGGTCCCCCGCTCCGGAAGGTAAGGTTTGTAGACAGCGAACTCCGATCCCGGGTAAGGGATCCCTTGGGGGTCCCAAAACGCAAGTTTCCCTCGTTGCCAATAATTTTGCGGATCGGCCACCGGCGGCTTTGCGAGGAGGATCCAGGAAAGGATGACCGCGTAAAAGAGGAAAGGGAAGATCCTCGGGACTATATGGGGCACGAACGCACGATCAAACGAGATCCACTTCATCATAGGGCCTGACTCTAGCGCGAAAACGCTTTGGTTCCAATGACCGAAACTATCCCCTTCCCGACCGTCATGGGCCGAATCGGTTAATCCATAAAACCCGCAGAGCGATGAAAAAATCCCGGGCCTTTATCTTTTTACCTTCGCTCGCAGTCCTCCCGCTGAATCCGATCGGCAGCTCAAGGATTGTCACTTTCCTTTTGGCGAGTTTCGCCGTGATCTCCGGTTCAAAATCGAAGCGCTGCGCGCTGAGGTTGAGCGAGCCCATGAGGTCCCGTCGGACCAGCTTGTAGCATGTCTCCATGTCCGTCAAGCGCGTTCCATAGAGAAGATTCGTCAACCCCGTCAAAAAAACGTTCGCCAAGAAATTGGGCAAGGCCATCCCTTGGGGAAAACGCCTCCCAAGGAACCGGCTTCCGAAAACGACGTCCGTTTTTCTTGCGAGAATCGGTTCCAGCAATCGGGGCAATTCGGACGGTGCATATTCAAAGTCGGCATCCTGAACGACCACAATATCGCCTCGGGCGTAGTGAAGCCCCCGCAAGATGCTATAACCTTTTCCACGGTTCCGATCGTTGTGCAGCACCCGGATCTTGCCCGAGGCATACTCTTGCCCCAGAAGCCGCATGATCTCAGGGGTCCGGTCCTGACTATGATCATCCACAAGGATGATCTCGTAATCCACCGGAAAACGAACCCGGACGATCCTTCGCACAAGCTCCGCCAAAGTCTTCGCTTCGTTGTAGGCCGGTATAATGATCGAGACGGTTTCCATATGCCCCATTGTCAAACTGCATGCCATGATCGCGCGATGATTTTATCGGCAAAAAAGACTAGAAATTGACGCGCTACGCGTTGACGTCATGGGCTTGGAATGGAACAGCATTAAAAGAACCGGGGGCATTTTGGTTTTGAATAAACGGGAAAGTTGTTTTCCGAATGAGGCCTTACGCCGCCGTCGAGACGGCGCGGAATTGCGCGGCCATCTGGTTGACGCGATCGCTGACGCTTTGTCCGACCGCCGCAAGAAAATTCAGGAACATCTGCTGGGTGATGCGCCGCACGACGTCATCCGGGATCCCGGCGACCAGCGTTTCGCCGCCATAAAGCAACACTTGCAGGTTCACGCGCCCGCCCCTAGCCCTTTGTTTCAGCCGCTGGGTCGTATCCGCGATCGAGGACACCGTGTCTCTGGCGATCAAGATCCTCCGGTCCTCAGGCAACGAGGCATTGAACCGTTCCACAACCTGGGCATCCCCCTCATAGCGCACGATGACGGCGACCGGGTTATCGCCCAAAACGCTCCGGACCGCGGCCAGGAACCCCTGCCGCATCAGTTCACGGCCGATGATAAAAACGTCACCGGCCTGTCCCGTTTTGATCCCAAGCATGTTCAAAGCCCGTCCGAGACGCTCTTGCTCCGCGAGAACGGTCCGTTCTTGGATCTGGTCGCCGGAAAGTATGCGGCGGACGACATCCGTCGCGGCATTCAGGGCGTTCGCAAGCAAGGGCACCACTCCTTCCATGATCTCGGTCGTCAATTTGCGGATCGCTTTCTCCGAGCCACCACCGCGAATTCTATTGATCAACGAAAAATCCTCCAGCGTCATCTCCGTCACCGGGTCCTGAGGGCCGACCAGATCCGGCTTTTCGAGACGCAGCTCCGAACGTCGTAACGTCTGGGCGGGAGCAACATTCTCAGGGAGGGTCCGCGATTCAGAGCGCAGCTTGGGGAAAGATCCCCTGTAAACTTTACCCGTATTGAGATCGAGCGTCAGGACCCCGAGCTTTTTGATCGTCTCTTGTTGCGCGCGGAATACCGCGATGGTTTCCCCGTCAATATCGCGCAGATCCAAAGATTCCGCCCCGACGATGGCGGGCATTTTTTCGATGTTCGCGACCACGGCTGCGTGGGAGGTCACCCCGCCCCGCGACGTGAGGATCGCCACATGCTTTCCGAACGCTTCAAGAACCCCCTTCGCGTTGATCAGTTCCGGCGAGTCCTCGGGCGTGATGAAATCCTTCACCAAAATAATCCCGTCCAGGTCCGGATCCTTTCGTAAAGACTGAACCACGCTGGCGAGCAAAATATCCGCGGGTGAGAAAACGGCGAGACCGCGGAAAGCCCCCCTACCGTAAACGGTATTCCCCGAAGCGACCTCGGCCGTTCCGCTGAAATCGGCATCCGGGAATGCCGTCTCCGTTTTCGAACCATGGTCGTACTGGGTCTGAAGCAACCAGGCCACCCCGCTCTGGACCGTGTACTCCACAAGCTGGGGGCCTCCAAAATGGTCCGCCAAAATAAAAGCCTGCCTTCGCAAAGCCCCGAAAGCGGAAGGGAGTGACGTCCGCAGATCCTCTTCGACCGAAAGCGGGTTCACGCGCCCCTGGACGTGGTAAAACCCCTCGGTCATGGGATTCCAGTCCCCGCTGAGCTTCCTCGCGCCCGTCACCAGATCGTGTGTCCGAACGATCCCCGTGCCCGAGGATTCGTCGGCGTCCCCGAACACGTACGCCTGGATCGTCACGGGAGTGTACCAATCCTCGGAGTACTTTTTTTCTTTCCTGTACCGCTTCGCCTTCGGGCTGTTCCAGGATTGGAAGATCGTGTCGATCAAAAGGAAAAGTTGCTGCGATGGGTTCTCGAGAAGGTCTTCATAATGGGAAAGCAGATTTTCCGTCTTGAGAAGGCCCAGGATCTCTTCCGCTAGCCCCTTGATCTGTTCGGTATCGAGTTCACCGGGACTTTTTGCGTCGTGTTTTTTAAAAAACTGTTTAATGACCCCTTCAACCTTTTCCCGCGGGACCCCAAGCCCCATCGCCATCGATTCGATAAAATTAACATAAGCGCTGTACGCCGCACGTTCCCCCCTC
>JAHQRI010000151.1 GCA_019052695.1 Candidatus Omnitrophota bacterium | reverse complement strand
GATGGATCCAGCCGTAACGGAGGGCGTTACTGGCAAAGGTCTCCCGCATGACCTCGTTGGCCGAGCGTACAAAAAAATGATCGACCGGCATGACGATGAACCCAACCGGCAGAAGGAGCCTCAGAAAAGGACGATCGAAGAAACGAATCCCCGGCTTGACGCGAGTGATATAGGCGGCCTCTCCGGGAGTAAAGTAGGCGGCCCCCATCCCCCGCTCCAGAAAGAAAAGGGGCTCCGCGAAGTCACGGTTTTCAATGCGGATCCAAAGAGGAAGGATCCCGTGTCCGGCAAGGTCCGCCCCGAAGGCTTTTTTGCTTTCCGGAGCGCTCAATCCCGCCACGGAAACGACGACGCCGTCCCGCTCCTGGGTCTGGATCCGTTGGAAATAGGTCGCATCGTCCCGGAGATCGGGTCGATAACGCACGCACCCGGTCAGCAAGACCACGCATCCGACCACCAATATCATCGACGCCGATCTCACACGCGGCCCCCTCCCTTGAGGAAAGACACGGGCACTCGTTGTCACCGGCCCCACCTAACAGCAGCCCTCCCGCTGAACGGCAGGGTCGGTGTAATCTACGTGCTCCGGACGCTTAGCTTCACGGTCGAGCAACCATAACTCCAGAAGCAATTTTATCATCCCGTAACCATATCGCAAGAATGCGAAAAGCGTCTTGGCCCAAAAAGAAACGAAGGGTTCTCGAGGCAGTTCCGAACGCCGGGACTTTCGCTCCCGAACCCGGAAATACCCCCCCAGCAGTGGGTGAACCCCGGTGAGAAAAAAAGCGCTCCGGAACCAGAGCAGGGAGGAAAAAACAAGTCTCCGCCGCGGCCCCTTGCGCCGTTTCATGAGCGTCAGGCAGTGCTCACGGCTATAAAAAGACCGCCAGGCGTCATGATACACCCGCATCCACTCCTCCCGGGACATCCGGGGATGGTCGAGAACGGGGTGGCTGGCGTCGAAACGGCTGAGATCACGGTCCATCGTGACACCTTGACGGGTCATCCGCTGGTGATCTTCGGAGCCGGGGAACGGTGTCAAGATGAAAAATTCCGCAAGATCAAGAGGAAGCTCCCGCTTGAGGAACTCGACGTCCCGCATGACCGACTCGTACGTGTCACCGGGGAAACCGATGATGTAACCGGCACAGGTAATGGCCCCGTGGTCCCTCCAGGCGAGCAGCATTTTGCGGTATTCCGTAAGCTTGTTCTGACTTTTACCGCAGGCGGCCAGATTTTCGGGGTTCACACTTTCCATCCCGATAAAGACCCGGCGGCACCCCGCCCGCGTCATTTTCTCGATAAAACCCGGTATTTTGTGCGCCATGGTGTCCGCCTGAAGCATGAGGGAAGAACGCAACCCTTCCTTTTCCTTTAGGTGGATCAACCGGTCGGCGATCGATTCCCACGCCGGGTTCCTTGAGAAATTATCATCCGTGATGAAAAAATGTGTGATCCCCTGTTCGTGGTTCTCCCGGACCACCTTCTCAATGTCCTCGGCCGTCCGCCACCGCATTTTATTCCCCTGCACGTTAATGATCGTGCAAAAAGAGCACCGGAACGGACACCCCCGGCCCGCGTCAAAACTGCTTTGTGTCGCGATGAAACGCCGGAGGTACCTTCGTGGCATCCGGGGCGCGGGGACCCCCTGAAGTCCCGGTTTTTTTTCGAGAAAGTTATAGGCCTTGGAAAGCCGGCCCTCGTAAGCATCCTTCAGGATCTCACCCCACTTTTCTTCGACCTCGCCCGCGACCAGCGTCGCGCCTCCCGCAGCGGCCTCCAACTCCGCTCTCAACTCGGGAAGCATGGCCATTGTCCCGGACACGTGGAAACCTCCGATCATGGCCGGAACGCCCTCTTGGATGAAATCCCGAGCAAGGTCGACCGCTCTCGGGAACTGGTTGGACTGGACCCCGACAAGACCGGCCACGCCCCTTTCCCCGGCCTTGAGAATACCGCGGCACAATCGGCGGACGGGAACGGCTTCGACCGTTTCGTCATAAACGTGGAGGACGAGCTCCACGTCCTCTCCGAGCACTTTTTTCCTTTGGGCATCTTCGGTGAGGGTGACCAGGCATGCCAGGGAATTGCTGGTGACCACCGCGCGCCACCAGCGGATGACATACCCGTCATCGTCATATTTGGAAGGTTTGACGAGAATAACGTGGAACCGTTCTTTTTTCATGAGCTGAGCCGTTCCTCCGGGGAAGGGTTTATCGCTGCCGGAGGGACGATCCTCCGTATGGTTTTAAAAGCTGTGAACAAGCTTCACTTTTTGAGGCTCGACCTTCAGTTGCGTGAGGCTGCCGGGATCGGAATCCGAAGATTTTTCTTCATGGATCGTCGCGGCGCATCCCGTGGATACCAAGATCAGGAACGACAACGCCGGAACGAGAAATTTTCCCTGAATGGCTTTTACCCTGATCATTATTTTTGCTTTCTCCGAGAAGGATCGGGGCCGCGAGCCTCGGGGCCTCGACCGGGGAGACCGTCCCGACCGGCACGGTCCTATTATAACGACCGCCGCACCGTTCTAGGTGAGATTTTTATCCAGGGCAAGAAAAATCCCGTAAAGAATGGCTTCAGGCCGCGGAGGGCACCCGGGAACGTAGACATCCACGGGAACGCAACGGTCCACTCCGCCCACGACCGCGTACTGCCCCTCGAAGATCCCTCCCCCGATCGCACAGCTCCCGCACGCGACAACGAGTTTCGGCGCAGGCGTGGCCTCATACGTCTTGACGAGCGCGAGTTCCATTTGGCGCGTCACGGGACCCGTCACGAGAAGCATGTCGGCGTGACGGGGGGACGCCACGAAATGGACCCCGAAGCGTTCCGCGTCGTACACCGGATTGGAAAGATTCACGACCTCCACCTCGCAACCGTTGCAGGAGCCGGCATCCACTTCCCGGATATGAAGCGAACGGCCATAAAGCCGCCGGACCTTCTCATTCACTTTTTTTCCGATCGCGTCCATCGAAAGTAGTCCCGCAAAATCCCCCCGGCGGAAGGCCTGTTCATCATTCGCCGCCGGCCGCGAGGGCAGGCCCTCTCCTTTGACAAAAGCCTTGTCCTCGCGGCAAGCGGCGAGGGAAAAAGACATTTCCCGGAAGAGGTCCTCTTTTTTCCGTGTAGCCAGCGGGTACTTTCCGGCATCCGCGAGGGCCCCAGGCGGACAGGCAGGTCCGCAGAGCCCGCAAAAAATACACTCCCCGTAGGAAAGAGACAAAAACCGTTTGTGCGCTTCCGGGGCGGCCGTGATCATCAGGGCCCGG
>JAHQRI010000037.1 GCA_019052695.1 Candidatus Omnitrophota bacterium | reverse complement strand
GTAAACCCACCGCGCGACCCCCAACTGGACTTTGAATTTCTCGATCTGCTCCGTCCGCAAAACGGCGTCTTGCCCTTTCAAAACGGCGACCGCTTTCGCCATAAAGTCCGTCAACCCGATCGACTGTTCAACTTTGAACGGCAAGGCGATCGGAATAGTACTTGTCCGGATTTCTCCGGACGCACTTTCCAAGTGGTCGATGACAAAGTTCTCTCCCTCAACCCTGATCCCCGCAAGACCCCGGATAACGATCTGCCCTGTTCCCGACATCGCGATCACCAACTGGCTCGGATCCTCCGCGGGTTGGATCAGCGTTACTTCGGAATGATCTTTCGCTAGTGCCTCATTGATGAGGTTTGCCGCCACTGCGATCTGCTCCGGCATCATCACCCCCCTCGCTTCCGAGCGGGCGGGGCCCATGGTCTTTTGGATCTCACGGACCATGAGGCCCGTACGATCGATCACCTGGACGATTTCGATGAAACCCCTCTCCGCGGATCCCTCTTTCCCCTTAGCCGTCGCGTACCGGATTCTGTCGGTGGTGACATCCTGGCCCTCGATAAATTCCAACTCCGTGACGTCACAAATAAGGATAAAAGAGCCGATGCCGCCTTCCCGGGAAGCCCGGTAAAAGACCAGATCGCTTTCCGTCAGGGACTTCTTCCCCCAAGCGCTCCTGACAGCCGCGAGCCGCTGAAGCCGTTCCCTAACGTTCCCCAACTCCAACATCAGCCAGCTTTCCTCACGACTTCCCTCGAACACGCTATCGAGCGCTCTCTCGAGACCCGCCATGATCCCATTCCACTGCCTTTCCAGCTCCGTGGCGGGAACGGCCCTGAATGCTTCGAACTCGTGACGTTTTTCGTTGAACCCGGTCCTCTGTTCCTCAGAAGCGTCCAAAAAGCTCACGGCGCCCAGTCTTTCAGCTCGTACGAATCGTGTCCAGGCGCTTTCAAAGATCGCCCCGTTCAGGACTGAAACAAGTTCATTCCGATCCTGGCGCACCTCGGAGCGCCGAGCAATGACCGCTTCTGCATTCACGCAATCCAAAAATGGCGCCCCCGAGTATATCCCCCTTTTTGCCTCCCAAAGAGCATTCTCCAACTTCGAAAGGGCGACGGTCTCATCGCGGTTTTGCTGGTATTCCCTGTGGAACTCACTAAAGGCCCCCTGAACACCATCCATCAGTTTTTCAGCATCCGTCTTCCGCCCCTGATCCAGCAGATACGCGACCGACAAGAACAACTGCTGAATGATCCGCCCCTGAACCCGAGCGACCTGGTACAGCTCTCTCGGATTGACGGCAGAAGCGACTGTCCGCCCCCCCCACGAGAAAACGTCCGTCATCAACACCGCGCCCGGGGAGTCCAAGACATCATAATGATAATCCAGCTGGCCCAAGGGCGTTGACGCTTGCGCGCTGCCATATCGCGAGATAAAATCCTTCATACTTTTTGCGTTGACACGAATGTTATTCGGATCGATCCCCGCGGCCTTCCGGATCTCTCTCGCGCGCGCGCCCGTGAAATCCATCGGCCGGACGGCGTCCCCGACCGTTTCCCGGATAACGACACCCCCCCACCATTCGTCCGAGCCCTCAAAAACCCGTGTCACCCCTCCTTTGTCCGTCACTTCAAGCCGATTGCCCGTTCGCCGGCCTTGGGCAAGCGAGGAAATAAGATGGGCGTACTCATAATCCGACAGCGTCTTGTTCAAGCGGTCGATGGCACTCCCGACCACGTCCCCCCACCGGTCCCGAGCGATCGGGCTTTTGGATTTTCCGGGGGATTGTTCTAGCGCCTTAACGACCCGGTTCTGTTTTCCTGCCGGCATCCTTGTAAGATTTACGTCTAACAGTGGCAGAAGCTCAGTAAGCTCCAAAAGGAGCGACTGCGCGTCCCCGACCTCTTTCGGGTCCGCGAACCGTGTGCCAAAAGCCGCGGCTTTCGTGGAATACCGATCGTGGTCTGCCTTAAGCTCGAGTATTTTTTTGAGCACGGCCTCTTCTTCAGCACCGAGTTCGCTTCGCGCCTCGGAACGGCGAGTCGTCCGGTAATGGCTGAGACCCACACTCCGCTCCCCGGTCGCGCCAATAAGGAACGTTCGATTCACGCGCTCCATGATACCTGGGGTCGTTTCGAACTCGATCGCGTCCTCTTCCAGCAGCCGTTTTCCGGGTATGAACTTCATCGACTGTACATTACAGACGAGCGCATAATGGGGCCTGACACCTTCTCGAGCGGTGGGGAAAACCAAAAAATCACTCGGGTCAGGCTGCCTCCCTGCCTGTTTCAGGACCCCCGCCGATAAAAGCTCACGCTGATATCGCAGGTTCCACAACTCGTTCACGGGTTGTTCGTAACCCTCCTGATAGGCTCCCCGGGAACTCATCTCACGTTCGAGTTTTCTGATCCCCGCATCCAGTCCGTTGAGTTCATCCAACACGGGAAACACCTCCAAGGCCGCAAACTCGTGATAGCGGGCCTTGAACTCTTTCAAAACGGAGGCCGGGGCATTTTCCATCATGAACCCCAGTTTTTCTTTTTCCAGAAACCGGAGCCAAGCGGCGAAAGCGATCTCGTCAAGCAACACCTCATAATCCTCCCTCATTTCCGAGCGGAGAGACTTTCTTTGACGTGTATCATTTTCAACCTTTTTGAGGACCCGCCTCAGATCGGCGGAGGGCTTGTTCAAAAGGTCCAGCGGAGCGAGCCCGCCTTGCGGCAACCTGAGCAGTTTCGCGTAGTCCTCCTGAAGTCTCAAAAAGTCCGGGGCGTTCTCCGCCGCCTCCGGGCTCATGATCACGATCGAAACGCCCCTGAGCGCCTGGATCCCGTTCAACCCGGCGATCAGCTCGCCCGCGCTGGTCCCTTCCCCGGGATGCAGGTCGATAAAAACAACGTCCGGCAGGGACGCCAGGTCCCCTTGTTTGACTGCCGTCTTTATTTCTTCCACGATCTTGGAAGCCGCCGCCGTCGTCTTGATATTCCCCTGATCAAAACCCAAATCCGTGAGGGAATTTTTCATTCCCGCCAGCGCGGTCACATCGTTGTCAATGACAAGAGCGTTTTGTACCGGATTTTTAAAAACCCGCACCATTTCGCGAAAAGAAATGGGCTTGTACAGCAGATCGGTCCCCGAGACCGTTTCCCCAATCCCCTTCAAAGCCTCCTTAAAGTTCTCATCCGTGCGGATATAAGGGTTGCCGGTCATAAAAACGACCAACCCGTCATAACCATGGTCCGCAATGGCTTTTTGGACCCATTGATATCCGAGCGGATACTCCATTCCTCCCAAGTTGATATCCGAAAGAACCGCGTCGAATTTCTCCCCTTTCCGGATCAGTTCTAAAGCTGCCTTCCCGGACGTAACCGCGGTCACGTCATCTTTTTCGAACTGACCTCCGAATTCCCTTCCGGTGAGCACCGTTTTCGCGAGTTCTCCCGAATCTACCTCATCATCAACAACCAAGACCCGCCGGACATCCTTCCCCAATTCCAACGGCTGTTTGTATTCGGGCTTTGGGGCCGTGATCCGCCCCGTCGTAATTTCTACCCGTTTTCCCTTTTCTCCCACGACGATCTTTTCTTCAACGACCTCTTTGACCGTCGGCGAGAATAGACCCGAAAAGATCTTAAGGATACGCCGGCCACGGGAATCTTTCCCGGTATCCTCGATCCTGATCTCGCTTCGTTTAGCGAAAGTGGATCCGTTGACTTCTTGGATCATACGATCAAGGGGGAACCCGAGGCCCATGCCGGCCGCTATTTTGTCGGCCAGCCGCAGTTCGGGCCTGACTCCCATGACCTTCTGAGCCTCGGGAGACATTAATTCCAAGGCAGGCGGAATGTAGGAAACAACGAAGGGATGATCGCGGCTCTGGAGCATGGACGTCTTGTACAGCTTCTCGTCACTTTTTTCGCTCAGGCGCGGCGTCACGATCCCGTAGCTTGTCTCGTTCTCACGGAAAAGATCGCTCAGGCCGCTCGTGTGGAAGCCCCCGGTCACGACCACGGCTTTGCGGATGTTGCGCTCCGCCATCGCTTTTTGGATGCGCTCGAAAAAAACCTCCTCGCGTTGGCAAGCGTAGCGGTAGAATTTGGAAGCCTCCTCCGCAAGTCCGTTCATGATCCGAAGATAGGCCGCCGGCATCACCTGCCGATCTAGAGCGATATCTCCGGCATGGGCCGAGGCGACTGCGTTTTTAAGCCGCGCAACGAGCGGTGTGATCGAGAAATCACCGGGCCTCTCCTGGACCTGACGCCAACCCGCGCGGTCGAGCTCCAGGTGAAGCAACTTGCGGAACAACTCCCCGTCGCGGTAAAGCTCAAGAAGTTCCTTAGGGCCCGTCTCACGGATCAGGGTGTCCAGCATGGTCCCGAACAGGTATTCGATCTCGCCGAATAAAGCCTTCGCGTCAAGCTCACCCTTCAGGACCACATAGCCCGCGAAAAGACTGAACTCGGGATAATCGGTGAACCGAAAGCCCTTAGGACCGGCCTCGGCCACCAGTTTTTCCAGGAGATAGCGCGGCTGAACCTCGCTGAGATCCCGAACAGAGGTCCTGCGCCCGAGGCTGATCGTCCCTTCACGGAAACCAGCCGTCGCATCCACCAGCGCTTTCGACACCCGGATCTCGCGTAAAAATTTAACCAATGCGTCGCGTTCGGCAAGGGCCTTCTCCTTGTTCAGGTCCTTTTCCATCATCTGAACGGCAAGCAGACGCGAGATCTGGGGCCAACCCACTTGGGCAAAAAGACTTTCCAGATCTTCGTGAAGGACCGTTCGAGCCGTCTTCACAAGCTTTCTGACGAAAGGCAGGAATTCCCGGTGCCCTTTTTCGAAGCGCTTCCAATCAGCAAGAAGCTCGCGCACCTCAGGCGCAAAGACCTTTGAACCCACCTGCCCGAGTCTGGCGTCGAACCCCGCGAAAAAACGGTCGACGTCATCCGACGCCCCAAAAAGGGATTGGAGGGCTTCGTAATTCTGACGGTAAAGCCGCGGGTCTTCGATACCTAACGCCTCGAAGTCCTGGCCCGCTTCCAGCATATAAAGCTCAGTGCCGCTCAGTTCCCCTTGCTTCGCGAGCGCGTCTGCAAGCTTTCGGTTGTTCGATTCGTCCCGGAACAGGCGAACATAGTCGGCATCGAGTCGATCGGAGGCCCCCTCAACGAACACCGTATGGATCGCGTAATGTTCTCTCAGGTACGCCAGCAGCTGCTTGATCTTCATCTGGGCTTCGTAATTAGCGTGGGCGTCCTGGATATGTAAAATGAACTTAGGGTCCGCCGCACCCGGCGCTTCATAGAGTTCGTCGATCGTCGCCAAGTCCGCGGGAATATCCAAACTGAAAAAGCTCGGCACCTCCCGCGAGCCCGAGAAGTCGACGCTCACTCTGCCCGGGGCGGCCAATAGACCTTGCGTGGCCGTGAAACACATCAAGGTCACCCCTGCGACCCCGCGTTGCCACTGAATCATGACTTCCCTCCGAACCTTAGTATGACCACTTATTTTATGTTTTTCGGAACTTTGAATAAAAAATAGCACATCGTGTGCTCAAAACTAGCTCGGAACCTCCTGCATGCCTCCCAGCCTGAACACGGCCGCGAACCACGCGCCGTCATTCCGGAACTTTCCCGTGAAATTCGATCGCGAGCCCGATCTGTTCCTTTCGGATCTCCTTTCTCTGAATGATGCCCTGCACATGATACTCATCCGGAAAATTAGCACTCGGAAAAATACAGATCTCCAAGCGGAGGTTCTCGATCGGTTCCAGGGCATCGATCTTGTGCGCGGTCGCCAAGTCCAAATAGTCCGCGAACATCCCTCCTTCACTGATGTTGGTTGCGATCGCCTTCGTCGTCAGAAGCTCGTTTTTCGACGTCATGATCCGTAATTCGATGGGAAGCGCGACGTGCATGCGCTGATTGCGACGACGCTCCAACTGGTAGCCGATAGAGTCCTGGAGGTGCTTAACGTTTTTTGCCGGAAACCTTTTCTCCGGGTCCTTCTCGAAAAGAAAAGGCCCGAAGCTCTCCGCGACCGCCTTTTCATCGGCGCAGATGTCCACCTTCGATAAGAAACAATTTTCTTCGAGAAAATGGACCGTCTCACGAGAAGCCCCGTAAATGACGCTATGCTTCGGTCGGATACAAACCGCCAGAAGACGCCGGATCCCGATCGCGTCCATGGTCCCCGCCTCCTGGAAGTTCAAAATGATCCTCTGAAGACGATGGCGGCGGATGTTCTTTTGGATCTTCCAAGCCACTTCCTGCACGGTCTCAAGGGTCGGACTTCCTTTCAGGTCAAAGACCGCCACGCCTCCGATCTCTCTTGTGGAGTAATGAAATTTGCTCATAAGATATTCTTCCTCTTTCGAAACCGCTCAACGCGTCTCAAGCTCCGGTGAAGCTTCGGATACATGTATCCCGACAAGATTTCACCGCGCATGGAGATCAGGGCCGCAAGAGGACCTCCTTTCCCGTTCATTTTTCCGCTTCTTAATGCCTGTAAATCATGTGTCATTTTAAATCTCCTGTTTTTCAATCATTCTTTTCAAAAAAGCTTTTAATATGTTCTAACAAAAACATGCCTTATTATTTAGTATTTGTCAATATTAAGACTCTTTTTTTACTATTAAAAAAGATCTTTGATTTTATTTATACTTTTCATAATTATGTATAACTATGTATGCTTTTATTTAACATTTAATGTAACTATTTGGCGCATATGAGTGAACGAACAGATACAAGGCCATTGTTTTTTGACAAATTATTGAAATGGTGAAACAAGAATTTGGAAAACAGAAGGAAAACTGCGGGTCAAACCTGCTTATCGTCAGACGATCTCGTGCGATGGGAAACGGGCGGGTAGTAGCGGGCATTTTTCCCAAGGTAGACCTGATCAAGTTTTTTCCCGGGGTGATCATGCGGGTAAATGTATCCCTTCCCATGACCTAGGGTCTCGGCTCCAGGGTACGCCGCGCTTCTTAGGTGTTGCGGTACTTGTTCGGTTTTCTGGCTCTTGATGTCCTCGGTCGCTCGTTCGATCGCCATGTAGCTGGCATTGCTTTTGGGTGCAAGCGCCAGGTACGTGACCAACTGGGATAGAATGATCCGGGACTCCGGCATTCCCACGAATTCGACCGCCCCAAGGCCGCTGGAGGCAAGGATCAGGGCCTGAGGGTCCGCGTTCCCGATATCTTCGCTCGCGAAGATCAGCAGACGTCTCAGGATGAAGCGCGGGTCTTCTCCTGCATAGAGCATTTTCGCGAGCCAATAAACGGCAGCATCCACATCCGAACCGCGTAGGCTTTTGATGAAGGCGCTGATCGTGTCGTAGTGGAAGTCTTCATCCCAATCATAGTGAACGATCTTCTTTTGGCACGATTCTTCGGCGACCGCCGCCGTGTAACGGATGACACCTTCTTGGTCCGGAGCTGTCGTCAGAACGCCCACCTCAAGGGCATTGAGAGCTCGCCTTGCGTCACCGGAGGACTGGCGCGCGATATGGCGTAGCGCCTCGGGATCCACCACGACCTTGAGCTGCCCGTATCCGCGCGTTCCGTCCCGGAGAGCGCTCTCCATAAGGCAGATGAGGGGTTGCTCCTCCAGCGGCTTCAGCTCACAGACCAGCGAGCGCGACAACAAGGGACCGCGTATCGCAAACGAGGGATTCTGCGTGGTCGCGCCGATGAGAATGATCACGCCGG
Organism: Candidatus Omnitrophota bacterium; assembly: GCA_019052695.1. GTDB lineage: Bacteria > Omnitrophota > Omnitrophia > Omnitrophales > Aquincolibacteriaceae > Pegaeibacterium. The sequence continues at coordinate 8,122 of JAHQRI010000037.1, read as the reverse complement.
TCTCGACATCCGGCATCAGGATGTCCTGTTGGGCCTTGTTGAAACGGTGGATCTCGTCGATAAAGAGAACGGTCTTACGCCGGCTATGTTTGCGCGACCGACGCGCCTCCTCCTGGACTTTACGCACTTCCGCGACGTTGCTCAGCACGGCGTTGAGTGAAACATACCGGGCAGCCGTCATCTTCGCGATGATCAACGCAAGCGTGGTCTTTCCGCTCCCAGGCGGTCCGTAAAGGATAAGAGAGCTCAAGCGGTCGGATTCCAGGGTCCGCCGCAGCAACTTCCCCTTCCCGAGCAGGTGGTCCTGCCCCAGGACCTCATCCAACGAAGACGGCCTCATCCGTACGGCCAACGGGGCATCCGCGGGAACTTGAAATAGGTCTTCGACGTCGGTTGGATCGAACAGTTCATCGGATGGCGACATCACGTTCTCCCGGAGATAAACCGCTGGTCGGACACGAGCGCTTTCCCGTCCCGGATCAGGACTGGAATGAGGCCTGGTATTTCTGAACCAGTTCCCTCGCGATCCGTTCGTGGAGCTGTTGGACCTCATCGGAAACAAGCGTCCGCTCGGGTGACCGATACACGACACGGAAGGCGAGGTTCTTGTACCCTTCCGGTACGCGCTTCCCGCGGAACAGATCAAACAGAACGACCTCGCGAATGAGCCCCTGCCCCATGCCCTGGATCTCGCGCGACAGATCACCGCTTTTCACGGAATCTTTAACGACCAGGGAAAGATCGCGCTCGACCGCCGGAAAGCGCGGCCACTCCGCGAAGGCAACGACCGGCTGTGCGTGTTCTACGAGGTCCTCTAATGCGATCTCCCCGTAAAAAACCGGCTCTTTCAGGTCCCATTTTTTTAAAAGCTCCGGGGAGACCTCCCCGAGGAACGCGAGCGGTACCTGCCAAGCACGGATCTCTTCCGCGCTTTCAGGAGCGTAATAGCTCTTCCTGATCTTCGCCACGCAGAGCTCACGGCAGCCGGCGGCGCTCAGCAGCGCCTCGACGTATCCTTTCAGGTCGTAAAAGGTCGCAGCACGCGCTGCGTCCAACCAATTCTGTGCGGCCTTTTTTCCATAAAGGGCGATCGCACAGGTCCGTTTCTCGGTCGGGTGCTTCCCCCCGGGCGGCATGGCGTAAATGTTGGCGATCTCAAAGATCCCGACCGGATCGGCCCCCGCGTTCACGTTCTTTCGGATCACATTCAGCATGCTCGTAACCAGCGTCGGCCGCATCCAGTGAAGACCGTGTTGTAGCGGATTCACGATCTGAACGGCATTTTTTAAGTCCTTTTCGGGATCAAGCCCGTCTTCGGAGACGAGACTGAACGTCACGCATTCTGAGAGCCCCGCACCGCTCAAAAAGTAGCGGAGCCTGCGCTCCAGAGCAAGCCGTGCGCCCTCCCGCACACAGAACGGCGGGCGGGCCGGAAGCGTCTCAGGGATATTCTCGTACCCGTGGATCCTCGCGATCTCCTCGACTAGGTCGATCGGGCGCGTCAGGTCGGAGCGAAAGGACGGGATCCCGACGGTCCAACTCCCTTTGCCCGATGTCCCCCCCGCCGCGCCGTGCTGCTTGACCTGCAGCCCGAGACGCGTCAGGATCAACGCGATCTGGTTCGGCTTCACCTCCGCGCCAAGCGTTTTCGTCACCTCGTCGGAATGAAGGCGGATGGTTTTCACCTCAAGCAGCGGCTTCTCGCCGGCTTTGATCACCGCGCTGATGTGCCGTGGCTTCCCGTACTTCTGCAACAACGTGACGGCGCGGCTCCGCCCTATATCAACGGCCTCAGGATCCACGCGGCGCTCAAAACGGTACGAGGATTCGGACGCGACCTGATGGACCCGGGAGGTCTTACGGACCCGTCCGGGATGAAAAAAAGCTGATTCGAGGAACACATTGCGGGTCCGCTCGGTGATCTCGGAATCCTTCCCTCCCATGACACCGGCGAGCGCTACGGCATGCTCGCTGTCGGCGATCACCAGGTCGTCGGCTTTCAATTCGATCTCCGTCCCGTTGATCACCATGAACTTTTCACCCTGTTTGGGGCTCCGGACCTGGATCTCCTTGCCCCGGAGAAGGTCCGCATCGAATGCGTGAAGGGGCTGACCGACCTCCAACAGCACATAATTAGTGACATCCACCACGAGGCCGAGGCTGCGGATCCCGCACGCCTGAAGTCGGTCCACGATAAATTCCGGGGTCCGGGTCTCGGTAAGGCCCTCGATCAGCACCCCGGTGTAATAGGGACATCCCGCCGCGTCTTTGATGTGGATCTTCCACCCCGGAGGGGGCGTCCGTCCCGTTTCAGGGTCCGTCACGGGATTCTTGAGTGAGAGGTTCTCGACGGCCGCGATCTCGCGGGCCACCCCCCAATGGGAAAGCCAATCCGGACGGTTCGAGGTGATCTCAATCTCGAATAGCGTGTCCGCCGGTTGCGTGAGCGTCTCGCATTTCTTGACCTCAAGGCCCGCGAGCGTCAAACGCTCTGCGACCCGCAGTAGCGGCGGCGCGATCGTCACAAAATCTTTCAACCAATTCGTGCTGATCTTCATGGGAATTGCCTCAAAAAGCGAAGATCATTCTCATAGAAATACCGAATGTCCTGGATGCCGTGGCGCAGCATGGCAATGCGTTCAACCCCCAGCCCGAACGCGAACCCTTGAGTGACCGCCTCGTCATAGCCGACCTGCCGGAACACGTTCGGGTGTACACTGCCCGCCCCCAGGATCTCCAACCAGCCTTTCCCCCACTGGATGTCCACCTCCACGCTGGGCTCCGTGAACGGAAAAAAATGGGGCCGGAACCGGATCTTGGTCTGTGAGCCGAACAGTTCGCGCAGGAAAAGATGGAGGATCCCTTTGAGATCACTGAAGGTCACGGCATCGTCCACCATCAACCCCTCGATCTGGTGGAACATGAACGAGTGGCTGGCGTCCACGGTGTCGGGCCGGTAAACGCGCCCGGGCGCGATGATCCGAAGCGGCGGCCGACGATCCTTCATCACACGGATCTGGACCGTGGAGGTCTGCGAACGCAGCAATTGTCCCCCGGTGGTATAAAACGTATCGAAAGCGTCCCTCGAGGGATGATCGTCGGGAATGTTCAAGGCCGTGAAGTTGTGGAACTCCGTTTCGATCTCGGGGCCTTCCACGGTCTCAAAACCCATGCGGTTGAAGATCCCGCCGATCTCCTCAATAGTGCGTTGAAGGATGTGCACACTGCCTAGCGGCGGGCAAATGCCGGGCAAAGTCTCGTCGAACGATTCCCGAGGTTGGCCGGCCGGTCCGGCATTCCCCAGGCCGGTCGCGACAGTTTCCTCGAGCCACTTTTTCAAAAGGTTCAAAGCGGCGCCCGCGGCCTTTTTCTCTTCAGGCGAAAGCTCGCCAAGCCGCTTAAAAAGCTCGGTCAGTTTCCCTTTTTTTCCGAGGAATGCGACGCGCAGGGTCTCGATCTTTTCCTGGGAATCCGCACGGGCGAACTCCGCCCGTGCTTCCTCCTCTAGCCGCTCAATGTCGTCTTTCATGATGGTCATCCTGAAGGGATGCGCTCACCCGGGTTTCACCGCAACGCCGAAAAAGGCCGGCCTTCTAAAGCCCGCGGGACGGCGCCATGGGACCCAACTGCGGAGCGATCAGGCCTTCTTGACGAACTTAACGATCTCTTGAAAGCCCTTCGCGTCACGCGCCGCGATCTCGGCGAGAGACTTGCGATTCAACGTGACCTTGGCCTTTTTCAAGGCATCGATCAGCCGGGAATAGGTGGTCCCGTTCGCGCGGCAGGCCGCGTTGATCCTGGCATTCCAAAGCGTCCGGAACTGGCGTTTGCGCTGTTTCCGGTCCCTCGTGGCAAAGGCCATCGCGCGCGCGATGGTCTCTTTCGCGGTGCGCAAGAGCTTGCCCCGACCGCCGACAAAGCCCTTGGCGCGTTTGAAGATCTTCTTTTTGCGTTTCCGAGATGCGACTGCGTGTGTGGTCCTTGGCATGAATGACTCCTTTTTAGATGGATGCGGCCATCAGCCGTTCACCGGTCATACGGCAGGTTCCGCTTGATCGCGGCACAATGCATGGGTTCCACGGCGAGCATCCGCCGGGATTGGCGCTTATTCTTCGGGGTCCGGTCCGTCATCATGTGACGGCGTTTGGACCGGGCCGCCAACACCTTGCCGGTCTTCGTGACCCGGTAACGTTTTCTCATAGCTTTTCTTGTTTTTAATTTCGGCATTGAAGTGTCCTCATTCTGTCTTCTGCGGCGGATTGACGCCGGCCTGTTCCTGGGATGAAATCTCTTTCTTCTTCACGGGCGCCCCCTTGGTCAGGTAGACCTGGATGGCCTTCCCCTCCAGCCCGTCATTGCGTTCAACGACGGCGATATCCGCGAGGTCCTGGATAAAGCGGTCCACAAGCGCGCGCCCCGTGTTCACGTAAACGATCTCGCGACCCCGAAAGAAAACGACCAGCTTCACTTTGTCCCCGCGTTCGATAAAACGCCGCGCGTTGCGGAGCTTGGTCTGGTAATCGTGATCGTCGATCTTCGTGGTCATTTTGACCTCTTTGATGTCGATCACTTTCTGCTTCTTACGGGACTCCTTTTCTTTTTTCCCGAGCGTGTAAAGGTATTTTCCGAGATCCATGATGCGGCACACCGGAGGTGACGTGGTCGCGGCAACCTCGACCAGGTCGAGGCCCGCGTCCTGAGCCCGTTGCATGCCTTCCTGAGGGGTCACGATGCCAAACTGTTCCCCCGCGGCTCCGATCAAACGGATCTGCGGCGAGCGGATACGCTCATTCGCGCGCACTTTTTGTGGACTGAACGCCAAAGAACCTCCTTATCGTTATCGGTTAGACCCGTTGGGCGGCCTCGTTTTGGATCCGTTGGACCATCGCCTCGGGATCCTGCACCCCCAGGTCCTGGCGGCCGCGCATACGCACAGCAACCCGACCCGCCTCCATTTCCTTGTCGCCCACGACAAAGACGTAGGGGACCTTCTGCAACTCAGCTTCGCGGATCTTGTACCCGATCTTTTCAGACCGGATGTCCGCTTCGGCCCGGAGTCCTTGGCCTTTCAATCGATCCAAGAGCTTCCGCGCGTACGCCTCCTGCCTTTCGGTGATCGTCAGGACCCGCACTTGTACCGGAGACAGCCATAGCGGAAAAGCGCCCGCGTAATGCTCGATCAAAATACCGATGAAACGCTCCAGACTGCCCAGGATGGCTCGATGGAGCATGATCACGCGATGGTCGCGTCCGTCCTCCCCGACATAGTTCAGATCAAAACGCTCGGGCATGCCCATGTCCAGCTGGATCGTCCCGCACTGGAGTGTTCGCCCGATCGCGTCCTTCAAATGAAAATCGATCTTGGGCCCGTAGAAAGCCCCATCCCCTTCATTGACCTTATAAGGCATCCTTAGCTCGTCCAAAGCGTCCCGGAGTCCCGCCGTCGCGATCTCCCATTGGGCGTCCGTCCCGGTCGACTTCGGGGGACGGGTCGAGAGTTCCACATGATAATCAAAAGAGAACGTTTTGTATACCTCATCCGTAAAATGGATGGCCTCCACGACACTGGCCCGTAGGGCCGCGGGGGTCGTAAAAATATGCGCGTCATCCTGCGTGAACCCACGGACACGGAAGAGCCCGGACAGCACACCGGACCGTTCATAACGGTGCACCTTGCCGAACTCGGCGACCTTGAGGGGCAGTTCCCGATAGGAGTGCTTGGCTTCTTTGTACACAAGCATCCCTCCGGGACAATTCATGGGCTTGAGCGCGTAGATCTCCTCGTCCCGCTCGAGAAAAAACATGTTTTCGCGATAATTGTCCCAATGGCCCGACGTCCGCCAAAGCTTGTCCCGAAGGATCGTCGGGGTCTCGATCTCCGTGTACCCGTAAGCGGAAAGTTTCTCACGCATAAACGCGATCAGAAGGTTCTTCAGGACCAATCCCTTGGGTTTCCAAAATGGCAGGCCGGGACCTTCTTCATGAAAGCTGAAAAGATCTAACGCCTGCCCGACTTTCCGATGGTCCCGCTTCAGGGCCTCTTCACGCTGGTTGAGATAATCGTCGAGCTCCTTTTGGCTCGCGAACGCCGTTCCATAGATCCGCTGAAGCATCGGGTTACGTTCGCTCCCGCGCCAATAGGCCCCCGCCACGGAAAGCAACTTGAATGCTTTCACTTCACGACTGTTCTGAACGTGCCCTCCCCCGCAGAGATCGATAAAATTCCCGTTCTGAACAAAGTTTACCGTGTCACCGGGAATGCCTTCGAGGATCTCCAATTTGTAAGGCTCTTCCCGTTCACGGAAAAATTTCCGGGCCTCGTCCTTGGCCTTACTGTAGTGAAGGAACTCCTGCCCTTCGTCGACGATCTCCCTCATCCTCTTCTCCAGACGGGCAAGGTCTTCGTCTTGGAAAGCCCGTGGAGAGTCAAAATCGTAATAAAACCCCTCCGCGATCACAGGGCCGATCGCAAGCTTGGTGCCGGGGAAAAGGTCCAATACAGACTGGGCGAGAATGTGGGATGCGGAGTGCCGTAACCGATAAAGCGGCTCGTAATTCTTATTGTCTGACATGCTGTTTCATTTTAATAGGGCCCTCCGCAGCGTTTTACGAACGCCCGCAGGACGGAACAGAACACATCCCCCTGATTAAAGTCCTCCGCGATGATCATTAAGCGACTGCCATAAAAAAACCGAGCCGTATTTTACAATCGGACCCGAAAACCCGCAACCCTTTTCATAACTCCTTTTAATTTATTGGATTATGAAAAACACGAGAGGAGTAAATGCATGCGCCTCAAAAGATCTTCACATGTGAAATCTGTGTACACTCGAGTGTGTCAATTTTCGTCAGTGTCACATAGGACGCATCAACAAGGGAAGTTATAACTGTTTACCAGTAATGCAGATATGATTTTTTTGGATTGGCATAAAATTTGTTCTTAAAATAACGCATTGAAAACTAAACCCTAACAAAACGGAGGGTAAAACCATGAACGCGATAACAAGACAAGGGCACCGTTGGCACGATCCTTTCGATCTTCTCTCCGACCTTCAGGAGGATTTCGGAAGGCTTTTTTCTCCGGCGCTAAGGACCAGCACCCCCGAGGGGCTGAAGCAACTTGTTCCCCAGCTGGAGATCCATGAAGATGAAAACCAATTCACCCTGAGCATCGACGTCCCGGGCATCGACCGAAAAGACCTGGATATTTCCGTGACCGGCAACACGTTAAGCGTCAAAGGGGAACGCAGCGAAGAAACCCAAAAAAGGGAAAAGGGGTATTACTATTCCGAACGCAGTTACGGCAGTTTTCAGCGATCGGTGCAGCTGCCTTCGGATGTCGAAAGCGACAAGATCGCCGCCAACTACAAAGACGGCGTTCTCGAACTGGTCATTCCGAAATCCGAAAAATCAAAGCCCAAGCAGATCAAAGTTGACGTAAAATAAGGTGTGGCGCCCTGCTGGCGGCGAATTCCGTCTCAGGGCGCCTTAACTTATCCGTTACCCTTAGGGTTACAAAGGAGGTCCATCATGTCGGAGCTCGTCCCCGAAACAGAAAAAACCGGAAAAAAAGCATTCCGGATTTCTTACATCCTGATCGCATTGCTTACCCTCGTCTGCCTTCTGCAGGCCGTAGCGCTGATGGGACGTAACAATGCCCGTCAGAAAGACCTTGTCCTGCCCCTTCATAAACGGGACGCAACGCTCGTTCGGACCTATTCTCAACCGTCCCCCGCAAGTCCCCTAATGACTGCCTGGGACAGTGATCCCTTTGAAGAATTCGACGCGATGTCGCGCCGGATGAGCAACCTTATGCGTCAGGCATACATCATGAGCGTCCCTTTGATCCAGTCGTTCCACACGATGGGCGGTTTTGATTTCACCCCCGCCGTGGACCTTGAAGAGACCGCGGACGCTTACATTCTGCGGAGTGACCTTCCCGGCCTCGACAAGGACAAGATCGGGGTCACCGTTCGGGATAACATCGTAACGTTGGAAGGCGTTCGGGAAACGTCGGCTGAATCTCAGGACGAGAAAAAAGGGTTCTATTCTCAGGAAAGGAGTTACGGCTCCTTCTCCCGCAGCCTCAATCTTCCGGGTCCGGTCGACGAATCAAATATCA
>JAHQRI010000150.1 GCA_019052695.1 Candidatus Omnitrophota bacterium | reverse complement strand
GATGGCGTGATCGATGCTTGCACGAACGGTGTTTTAGCGGGTTATCCCGTGACCGATGTGAAGGCGACCGTCTATGACGGAAGCTATCATGATGTCGACTCCTCGGAGATCGCCTTTAAAATGGCGGGTATTTTCGCTTTCAAGGAAGCGTTCAAGCGGGCGAAGCCCGTCCTTTTGGAGCCGATCATGTCGGTTGAGGTCCTGGTCCCGGAGGAGTACATGGGCGATGTGATCGGGGATCTGAATTCCCGTCGCTGCGTGATCCAGGAGCTCGGCAATCGGGGTCATCTGAAGGCGATTAAGGGCCTTGTGCCCTTGTCGGAGATGTTCGGCTACGCGACGGCGGTCCGGTCCCTTTCGCAGGGGCGCGCCACTTACACCATGGAACCTCATACGTACCAGGAAGTTCCAAAAATGATCGCAGAAAAGATCATAGCAGGATAGAAAATGGCACAGGTGAAAGAGAAGATTCGTATTAAATTAAAAGCTTATGATCACCGAGTGTTGGATCAGTCAGTCCAGGAGATCGTCGGCACCGCGAAAAAGACCGGCGCAAAAGTGATCGGCCCAATCCCGCTCCCGACGCACATCTGGAAAACGACGGTGTTGCGGGGCCCCCATATCGACAAAAAAGCCCGCGATCAGTTCGAGATCCGGACGCACAAACGGTTGATCGAGCTTGAAGAACCTACATCCCGGACGGTGGACGCCCTGATGAAGCTGGATCTTCCGGCAGGCGTGGATGTGGAGATTAAACTTTAGGAACGTGAGAGCCATGATCGGGTTACTCGGGAAAAAAGTCGGGATGTCGCAGTTTTTTGATGCGGAGGGCCAGCAGATCCCCGTGACGGTGGTCGAGGCGGGGCCGTGTGTTGTGACCGCCTTGCGGAGCAAGGAGAAGCACGGGTATGTCGCGGCCCAGATCGGGTTCGACGTCGTCAAGGAAAAGCGCCTGACAAAGCCGAAGCTCGGTGCTTTGCGCAAAACGAATGCGGGCCTGTTGAACTATATACGAGAGATCCGCACGGACGATGTGTCGAAGCTGGCCGTTGGGAGCGAATTGCGCGCCGACAATTTTGAGGTCGGACAATTCGTCGACGTCCGAGGGATTTCGATCGGAAAAGGGTTCCAGGGGGTTGTCAAACGTCTGAATTACAAGGGCGGCGCGAGCAAGGGGCACGGTTCCATGTTTGGCCGTGTTCCGGGTTCTATCGGCGCGCAGGCCGGGGGAAGTGGGTGCCGTAAGAAGGTCCGTAAGGGCAAGGGACTTCCGGGGCAAATGGGCAACGAGAATGTTTGTGTGAAAAATTTGAAGATCATGAAGGTGGACGCCGAAAATAACCTGCTTGTTCTCAAGGGGAGCGTCCCAGGTTTTGAAGGCGGGTATTTGATGATCAGCAGTGCCCTTAGGGAAGGCCCCAAGGGCGCTTGGAAGGTTAGGGGTGGCAAGCAGGAGTCCTCGAAGGAAGCTCACGCAGCAGCTCCCAAGGCCGAAGATCCTCAGAGTGGAACGAAAGCAAGTTCCTGAGAAGCCGTAACGCGTCAAAAGAAAGGTCCGAAAAATGAAAGCGCTTCTTTACTCGAAAGAGGGAAAGAAGAAAGTGGAAGTGGTGCTGAACCCTGCGATCTACGGGGTTCGTATCAACTCGCGCCTACTGGAACTGGTCCGGAACGCCTATTCGGCCAACCGGCGGAGAGGAACCGCGGACACGAAAACACGCGGAGAAGTTCGAGGAGGCGGCAAAAAGCCATGGAAACAAAAGGGAACGGGGAACGCTCGGCACGGGTCGACGCGGTCGCCGATTTGGGTCGGCGGCGGCACGGTGTTCGGTCCTCATCCTCGGGATTACTCGGTGAAGTTGTCTCAAGCAATCCGCAGGCGGGCGATCGCGGTCATGCTGAGTAAACGGGCCGGTGAGAAGGGGATCCTGCTTCTCGAGAGTTTGAAACTCGAGACCCCGAAGACGAAGTTGTTCGCGGATGTCGTCAAGGCCTTGCCCATCCACAAAAAACGGGCCCTTTACGTCGTGAAAGACCTTTCGGAGAACCTGAAGCGGGCCAGCAGGAACTTGAGGGAGTTTGTGGATGTGAAAAGCGCGAACGAATTCAGCGCGTATGATGTCATGCAACGGGAAAAGTTGATCATTGATGAGGAAGCCGTGGATCTGATCGAGAAGCGTTTGCTGGGACCGGGGAAGGAGAAGGCTCATGCGGCTTAACGTCTACGATGTGATCCTGGAGCCCTTGATCACCGAAAAACTTTCTCGCGCCGCTGAAGAAGCAAGCCAGTACGGTTTTCGTGTTCACCCGCAGGCCAATAAGAAAGAAGTCAAAGCCGCGGTCGAAAAGATCTTCAACGTCCATGTCATGAGCGTGAACACGATGAACGTCTCCGGGAAATGGCGCCGCGTGCGGTACGTTCCGGGTCAGACGGTCGCGTGGAAGAAAGCCGTCGTGACGTTGAAAAAAGGCGAAAAGATCGATCTGACGAAATAGTCCCGCGGCCTGTGGCTCAAGGGCGGGGTAAAAGGAGCAAAAGAGGAAATGGGACTGATCAAGTTTAAACCGACAACACCGACGCGGCGTTACGGAAACGTGTCGGATTTTGCGGAGATTACGACGGACCGGCCCTACAAGCCGTTGACCTATATTAAGAAGGGGACCGGGGGAAGGAACAATCACGGGCATGTGACGTCCCGCCGCATCGGAGGGGGGCATAAACGCCGGATCCGCATCGTTGATTTTAGAAGAAGCCGTTTTGACATGCCGGCGACCGTACTGACGGTTGAATACGATCCCAACCGCAGCGCTAGGATCGCGCTTGTGGAGTACGGCGATGGCGTCAAGAGCTACATTCTCTGTCCCGACGGCCTGAAGGTCGGGGAGCAGGTGGTGAGCGGTCGGGACGCCGAGGTCAAGGTTGGGAACCACCTTCCTCTTGAGAAGATCCCGGAAGGCACGATGATCCATAACATTGAGTTGAGGCCGGGGCTCGGGGGTAAGCTGGTACGCGCTGCGGGCGTGGTGGCCCAGATCCTGGCGAAAGAGAACGATTACGCGCATATCAAACTTCCCTCGGGGGAGGTCCGGCTGGTGCCGGTGAAGGCGTTCGCCACGGTGGGGCAGTGTTCGAACATCGATAATGAAAACGTCATTCTCGGAAAAGCGGGTCGAAGCCGGTGGCTTGGACGGAGACCCGTTTCCCGCGGTGTGGTTCGCAATCCCGTTGACCACCCGCTCGGCGGCGGGGAAGGCAAATCGAAGGGCGGCAATCATCCGCAAAGCCCGTGGGGACAGAAATCGAAGGGCCTCAAAACGCGGGCACGTTACAAAACAACGAACAAATACATCGTGAAGGACCGTAGAAAATGA
>JAHQRI010000149.1 GCA_019052695.1 Candidatus Omnitrophota bacterium | reverse complement strand
GCGTTGGAGCAATCTGACGTGAGTGAGAGTTTCCATAGGGTGTGTCCTCCTTGGTTGGCGCCAGAAGGATACACCCTTTTTATTTGCCTCCGCTCAGACCATTACACAATTTATGATACGCTACCGTTTCCAAATAAAAATACTTGTTGGCCTAACACTTTTTGATATAATACCGCTCCAACTTTAAGGGCCACCAGCACTTATCGTTTACTTTCTGCGGATGAGACCGGTTTCGTTCTATCTGCTTTTGTGGTCAGGAGTTAAAAACACTCAAGGAGGCTAGTTCAATTTGTCGCCCATAACCATCAAACAGCTACTTGAATCGGGTGTCCATTTCGGCCACCAAACCCAGCGTTGGAACCCCAAGATGAAAAAGTATATCTTTGGGGAGCGCAACGGCATTTACATCATCAATCTCGAACTGACGCTCGCGGCGCTTGAAAAAGCCCTCGAAGCCGTCAAACGGATCGCGGCAGAAGGGAAAGCGGTCCTTTTCGTCGGGACGAAGAAACAGGCCCAGGAGCCGCTCAAGGCGGCCGCGGAGGCCTGCGGCATGCCGTACGTCAACCAGCGGTGGCTCGGCGGGACGCTCACGAATTTTGAGACGGTCCGCAAGTCCATCAAGAAGCTGGATTCCATCGACAAAATGGAACAGGACGGCAGCTTTCAGTTCATCACGAAGAAAGAGATCGGTTCGCTCAAAAAAGAACGCGAAAAGCTCATCAAGAACCTGTCGGGTGTCCGCGATATGCGGAAGCTCCCGGGGGCCCTTTTCGTGATCGATGCGGAACTCGAAAAGATATCGATCGCGGAAGCCCGGAAACTCGGGATCCCGGTCGTCGCGGTGCTAGATACCAATGGCGACCCGGACCGTGTGGATTACCCGTTGCCGGGGAATGACGATGCCATCAAGGCGATCAAACTTTTTTGCGACGCCGTGTCGGGGTCCGTTGCCGAGGGCCGCAAGGAATTCGAAAGGATCGCCCAAGAGAAACTCGACGCGGAGGAGGCCGAGAAGGCCGCCGAAGCCGCGGCGGCTTCCGGAACGGAGACCTCCGATGATGCGGAAGTCCCGGAGGACGCGATCGAAGAGAAGATCGCCCCGAAGTTTCTGGCGGAGGTAGAGGTCGCCGCGGAAACGAAACCGAAGGCGAAAAAACCGGTCCGCAAAAAAGAAGGCGAGATCTGATCTTTCGCTTTATCGAAGAGGAACTGAACCCCATGACGAGCAAAACAGTGAAGTACAACAGCGCTGACCTGACCAGACTCCGGGAATTGACGGGGGCCGGCATGATGGATTGTAAAGCGGCCCTTGTGGAGGCCGGCGGTGACGTGAAAGTGGCCCAGGACCTGATCCGCAAGAAGGGCTTGGATATCGCCAAAAAAAAATCCACACGGGAAGCCCGCGAAGGCCAGATCGTTTCTTACATTCACGCCGGCGGTAAATTGGGCGTTCTGGTGGAGATCGACTGCGAGAGCGATTTCGTCGCGAAGAACGAGACTTTTCAGACCTTTGCCCGCGACATCGCCATGCAGATCGCGGCGGCCCACCCGCTTTACGTGAGCGCGGCGGACATCCCGGCGGCTGAGTTGGAGAGGGAAAAGGCGGTGTTCCTCGAGCAGGTCAAAGGGAAGCCTGAGGCCGTGCAGCAGAAGATCCTCGAGGGCAAGTTGGCAAAGCGTTATGAGGAGATATGCCTTCTCAACCAGAGGTTCATCAAGGACGACACGCGGACCGTTCAGGATGTCGTGACTGAAGCGATCGCGAGGATCGGGGAGAACATCATCGTACGTCGCTTCGTTCGTTTCGAGGTCGGCGGCCATTAAACAGGCGGTAAGCTGTAAGGGGTAAGGGATAAGGATGAACTTACCGCTGATCACTTAACCCTTATCACGGAATCATGAAGAAACCCGTCTATAAACGCATCGTACTGAAGCTTTCCGGAGAAGCCCTCGAAGGGGAGCGTGGTTTCGGGATCGATCCCGCGATCGTTGTTTCCATCGCCCGCCAGATCAAAGAGATCCGCGCTTTGGACGTGGACGTCGTCTGCGTGATCGGCGGCGGCAATTTTTTCCGCGGGGCGGAGGGGGAGAAGAACGGGATCGATCGCGCCGCGGCCGACTATATCGGGATGCTTGCGACGGTGATGAACGGCTTGGTCCTCTCGGACGCCCTGGAAAAGATCGGGGTTCAGACCCGGGTCCAGTCTGCGCTCGAGATCAAAGCCCTCTGTGAGCCCTACATCCGCCGCCGCGCCATGCGCCACATTGAAAAGGGGCGTGTCCTAATTTTTGTGGCGGGGACCGGAAATCCATTTTTTACGACCGACACGGCGGCCGCTTTGCGCGCGGTGGAGACGAATGCCGATGTGATCTTAAAAGCCACCAAAGTCGACGGGGTCTACGACAAGGATCCTGTGAAACACCGGAACGCGAAAAAGTTCGTCCGGCTGAATTACCTGGACGTCATTAAACGGCAACTGCGGGTGATGGACACGACGGCGACGTCGCTTTGCATGGAGAATCATCTGCCTATTGTGGTGTTCGATCTGAACCGGGCCGGGAACATCCGCCGTGTGGTGCTCGGGGAGAAGGTCGGCACGGTGGTCGCGTCGGAACGCTAAACGAGATAATGTATCAAGGAAGAAAGGGGGCGCCATGCCAGAGATCGTGGACGTGAAGAGGATCGCGGAAGACATGAAACGGAAGATGAGCAAAAGCGTGGACTCCACAAAAAAAGAGTTCCAGAACCTGCGTACGGGCCGTGCGTCGATCGCGCTCGTCGAGGGGATCCAGGCGAACTATTACAACACGCCGACGCCTCTTAAGAACCTAGCGACCATTTCGACCCCGGACGCGAAGACCATCGCGATCCAGCCTTGGGACGCCACCGCGGTCGCCGAGATCGAGAAGGCAATCCTCAAGTCCGATCTCGGATTGACCCCCGTCAACGATGGGAAGATCGTCCGGATCCAGGTCCCGACGCTCACGGAAGAACGCCGGAGCGATCTGACGAAGATGGTCCGTAAGATCGCCGAGGAGGGACGCGTGTCCATCCGGAATGCGCGGCACGAGGCGATCGAACAGGTCAAAAAGCTCGAGAAGGCTAAGACGATCCCGGAAGACATGTCGCACGCCTCGCAGAAAGAGATCCAGAAGGTCACCGACCAGCTTATCGCGCAGGTCGATGAAGCGTTGAAGCACAAAGAGACAGAAATACATTCTGTTTAAGAATTCAAAGGGACTCGTCCCTCGGGACTAGGGGTTCGAAAAACCGAAAAGTTTTTAGCGAGTTCCGAGGCGCGAATCCCGAGTCCCTCGATTTTCGTGGGCCCGTAGCTCAGTTGGTAGAGCATCGCCCTTTTAAGGCGGGTGTCGATGGTTCGA
>JAHQRI010000148.1 GCA_019052695.1 Candidatus Omnitrophota bacterium | reverse complement strand
GCAGGTTCAGGGTCTCTGAGAGAGAAATGCAGCGGACGTCGAATTTACTCAAATGCTCGGCGACCTCCATCACGACTTTTTTGCGGTCAAACGTCTGTCCGATAAGAACATCGTAAAGCGCCGGAAGATCGTTCACCTGTTCGAATCGAACGTCGACCACCGGACCCCGGATCCCGATGATGCGGCCGTAGACGGGCTTCGTAAGATCGATCGCGGCCGTTCCTTCGTTCTGGACTTTTTCTCCGTCTTCCATTAACGCCTCGGTCCTTTCGTGAAACTCGTTTGCGTAAAGACCTCTCTCATGGATTTATTCAGCTCGTCTCGCCCCGCCTTACGAAAGCTGGTCAACAGCGCCTTTTTTTCCGAGCCTAAAGACTCCATGGCGGACTCAAGCTGTTGGGACTGGATCGCCGATTCTACGAGCAGGATATCGCTCGCGAGTTCATAAAGACGGGAATGGATCCAGATATCGGCAAGGGCCTTCATGATGTGTTCGGGAGAAGACTCCAGGATCATTTTATAGCTGGCTTCGCTCAACTGTTCTTCCCCTTCGGACGAGGGAACCTCCCCCGTGTCCTCATCCCCCTTGGAGGTTACCAGTTCCGACGCCGGCAAAAGCGTCAAAATACGCGGCTTGATGATGCTGAAGGTCTTGGCCCAAAGATGGATAAGGATCACGCGCCCCACCTGCCCGGACATGACAAGGTCGACAATGCATTCCCGGAGCGCAAGCGAAAGGGCGTAACGATCGGGATACTGATCCGCGACAAAAACACGTTCGATGTTCGCAAGACCTTGGATCCTCATTTTTTCAGCGCACCGTCTGCCGAGCACGACGACTTTGGCCCCGGGGTTCTTTTGGACCTGGTCCAGCGTGATGCTGGAAATACGGCTATTCCCCTGGGCCATGAAGGACTGGTCTGAAGCGATCGCAACGATCGCCACCTTCGGGTTGTTGTTCCTTAAGAGAGGACAATCGGTCTCAATGTTCTGGACGCTTCTGAAAAAGTCCAAAAAAACCTCGAAGAATTTCCGAAAATTCGCTTTTCCCTGTGCAAAAGTGAAGAAACGGTTCGTGGCGACGTCCTTGATGACCGAAATGATCTCCAAGAGCGCATCCACGTCGTCCAGATCGCCTTTTAAGCGCGTTACTTTTCCGCCCATAGACCTTTAAGGTCCTCCCTCAAGACCGCAATTTTTCCTTCGCTTTAGTCGCCGCTTCTTTTACCGCGTTCGAAAAACTTCCGTCCATCATCAAGGTCCCGACCTGGAAGATCACTCCGGCGATGAGTTTTTCATCGACTTCTTCCTTGATGTCGGTCCCCGCCTCCAGTCCGAGCTTTGACACCAAAAGGCCGCTTAACTTTTGTTTCTCGGCTTTGTCCAACGGCATCGCCACGCGGATGACCGGGGCGTTGGTACGGGCGTCCACCGCGGCGAGATCGGATTTCTCGGCTTGTTCCATGAATTTTTTGACAAATTGATGATGGAAAAGGACCCGGCTTTCTTCGTCAAGAGCGGTCGACAAAAGATCGCTGACCCAATCGATCACTTTGTTGCTCACCTCAACGCGAAGGTCCTGAACGTAGGAATCCCGGGAGGCATGGGCCTTCGCGAGGATCTCTTCGGCTTCCAGACGGGCTTTTTTGAGGGTCTCCGCCTCTTTTTTATGGGCCTCATCCATGGCCTGCGCGGTCAATTTGTCGACGACGGAAGCGGCCTCATCGCGCTTTGCCTGGAGCTCTTGTTCGCCGACGGCGAGCTTTTCGGAGAGGTCCTTTTGTTTTTTGAGAAGGTCTTCGTACACGGCGGCGACCCTGCGAAGGTTGACTTCGGTGTTTTCCGTCGTGATCTTTTTGAAGAAATACACGAGCGCGATGAACACAATTATCGTCAAGACAAGAAAACCCAAAAAGATCGTCATCATGATTATTTCCCCCGTGTCCTTCTATCAGCCCCTCGGCTCAAAGATTTGGAATACCACTAAAAGTGAGATGATCGAAGCCGCCTCCGCGAAGACCAGCATCAAGATCACCCCCAAATAGATCTTAGGCGCCGCCGACGGGTTACGCCCCAATGCCTTGATCGTCGCGGCCCCCACGACGGCGATCACGATCGACGGACCGATCACCGCGATGAACATCACTACAATAATCGCCATATTCTGCATTTCACATCACCTCTTTCGCGAACCCCGATCGTCTTGATTTCTGGTTAAGAATTTCCTCTTTGATCAAATATCCCATGTTTCTTTATAATTTTTATACTGGGGATCGACCTGGGCGATAATGCGGCATCGGTTCTCCCGAAAATTAATGATCCCGACAATGATCGGAATGCTGTCATGGCCCGCGATCTTGATCTCTCCCTTAGGGATCGCCGCCACCAGGGGGTGGTGATAGGCCAAAAGCTCGAACTCCCCGTCCTCTCCGTCCAGGTACACCGATTCCACCATGTCGTCAAAAGCCATCCCTTTCAGGCTCAGGACCTGCAGATTGAACCTAAAACGCATCGTCACCCCCTATCCTGCTTCCACGGCAGTTTCGGCCTCTTCCTGCATCATTTTTTTCTTGATGATTTCCACGTACCCCGACACCAGACGGTTCATGCGCTTTTTCAGCTCATCCGTGAGATCTTTTTTCTCCCGGATCAGCGTGAACACCCCGGGGTCGGTCTCCCGCGCGTACGCCTCATAGCCGGTCAGGAATTCTTTCATGTGTTTCGCTTCGAAATCTTTGAATATCTTTTCATTGTTCGCGTAAAAGACCATGATCTGGATCTCGAGCGGCACCGGCTTATTCGCAGGTTGGGTCAAAAGGGCCTGAAGGACCTTCCCCGCACGGAGGGCCTCTCTCGTCTCTTCGGATTGGCCCGCGGCCTGGAGCTTACTCGCACGTAAAAGTTCCTTGAATTGGATGAATTCCATGCGCAGGGAACCGGAAACTTTTTTTGTCGCTTTCCATTGCACCTTACTTCCGACACGGGAAACAGAAAGACCAACGTCCACCGCGGGTCTAAAACCTTCGTTAAAAAGGGAGGCATTCAAGAACAACTGCCCGTCCGTCATCGAGACCAGGTTCGTGGGAACGTATGATGTCAAGTCCCCTTCCTGCAGTTCCACGACGGGAATGAACGTCATGGACCCCCCGCCGTGCTTTTCGTCCAACTGGGCGGCGCGTTCAATCATTCGGGAGTGAAGGAAGAAAATATCCCCGGGATACGAGTCGCGCCCGGGGGGAACCCCCATCAAAAGGGATAACTCGCGATACGCCCAGGCGTGTTTCGTAAAATCGTCGAAGAAAATAAAAACGTCCTTGCCTCGGTCCCTGAAGTATTCCCCGATCGAGCAGGCCGCGTAGGGAGCCAAGTACTGTTGCCCGGGAGAACTCGAAGCGGGGG
>JAHQRI010000147.1 GCA_019052695.1 Candidatus Omnitrophota bacterium | reverse complement strand
CTCCCGCACTTCCTCGAGGCCGAATCCTAAATGGAGCAGCACGGACAAGGTCGCGAGCGCATTCGCAATATTGTGCCGACCGGGCACCGACAACTTCACCCGGGTGCTAAAAAGACCCAACTCGTAAAGATCGAACTCAGAACTGAACGCGTTGAGTTGGACGTTCTGCGCCGAAAAAAAACAACCCTCCGAAAATCCAAAGCTCACGCACGGGCGGCCGCTCTCACGGACAAGGGCGCTTAGGGCGGGATCGTCCCCCCAGTGCGAGACGAGCCCCGGGTCATGGACCTGTTCCAAAAAACGCCGGAACGATCCGGTCAGATTCTCCCAACAGCTGTAGTGGTCCAAATGTTCGGGTTCGAGGTTCGTGATCACGGAATAATGGGGTGCGTAAAGCTCGTGGGAACTATCGCTTTCGTCGACTTCGCAGACCATGTAATCCTTCCCCCCCGCTACAACGTTGGTGCCGTAATTCAGCATGTCGCTCCCCACAAAACACGTGGGATTCGCCCCGATCTGCGATAAAACATGCGAGATCATGGCTGTTGTGGTGGTCTTACCGTGCGTGCCCAGAACCCCGATGGAAGTCCCGGCATGATTGAGCATCGAAGCAAGGACTTCCGCCCGGTGATGAACCTTGAGCCCCAAAGCCCGGGCCCCTTGAAGCTCGGTATGGTCCGGACGGATCGCTGAAGAATAAATGATCAAGTCCGCATTCCCAAAATCTACATGCTCCTGCCCAAGTCGCACGGGTATGCCCGATTGCCGCAGCTCTTGCGTTACGCGGGTTTCCCGAGTGTCCGACCCCGCAACGATCAGCCCGCGGTGTTTGAGAATGCGCGCAAGACCGCTCATCCCCGATCCCCCGATCCCGATCAGATAGGCTTCGCGACTTTCCCGGATGAGATCCTGCTCAATGGTCTTCATAGTCATCCCATCAACTCCGCCGCAAGCTCCACAAGGTCCTCGGTCGCCCGCGGCCGCGCCTGTGCCGTCATGGCTCGCGAAAGACCGATTAGTTCCTGCGGTTTATTGATAAATTCCCTTAAACGGTCCCTCAACCACACGGACGTTTCCGCGCTTTCACGAACAAACATCAGCCCGCCCATGGCGGCAAAACCTCGCGCGTTCGCCTCCTGGTGCCCCCCGGCGTGAGGGTACGGAACCACGAGCGCTGGCACTCCGAAGTAAGCGAGTTCGAACAATGTGTTGGCACCCGCTCGTGTGACCGCAAGATCGGTTTTATTGTAAATTGCGTTCATCTCCCCGCAGAATGGAAAGACTGTCCATGGCATCTTCCACTCCCGGTACTGCGATTCGACCCGCGAACAATCCTGTTTCCCCGCGATATGAGTAACGGCTAATTTGTCCCTTTCTGCAGGGGATAATTGCCCCACAGCGGTCACAAAAGCATTGTTCAATCCGTGTGCGCCCTGGGATCCTCCGACCACAAGGACCGACAACGGAACCGCAAAACCGGTTTTGCCTTCACGAGCGTTCACAAGCCCCGACCGCAACGGCAATCCGACCGTGCACACTTTTTTTAAGCCGGAGGAAAATTCCGTCCCGGGAAAACTTGCCGCCGCAAGGTCCATGTGAGGGGCGAGCCAGCGCGTCGCTTTACCGGGGACAAGATTTTGCTCATGGATCAATGTCGGGATCTTCAGCAAATGAGCCGTCATCATGCCGGGATAGGAAGCAAAACTTGCGAAGCCAACACAAAGGTCCGGCCTGAATTTCAATAGATAAAAAAGAGAGCGCATGAACAGGTAAGGGGCCCAAAGGAACGGCTTGAAGGTCTTCCAGGAGAAACGATCTGCAAAGCCGAAATCCGGAAGAAAATGGACACGTTCAAAAACCCCCGCGGGCACCTTGCCGACCAAGTCTTCGGCCCGGCGGCTCGTGACTAGCTCGATGACGGCGTTCGAAAAACGGCGTCGGAACCCCTCGGCAAATGACTGCGCGGGGAAAAGATGCCCTCCCGTGGGACCCGCGAAAACGGATAATCGGTAGGTTCGTTGCCGGGGGCTCTCAGCCGCGGGACCCTGCAGACTCTGCGACCGGGTCATATTAGGCCTTCCGATGCCTTCGCCGGTCTACAGCCATCAGGATCCCAACCGCCAAAAGGTTGATGACCACGGAACTTCCCCCGTAACTGATGAACGGCAGAGGAAGGCCCTTCGTCGGGACAAGACCTGTCGCGACCATCATGTGAATGACAGTCTGCAAGATGATCAACAGCGTCAAGGAGGTGATCAACAATTTCTCAAAGGGCTGCTCGGTACGCCGGGCCATCCGGATGCAGCAGACAAAGAACGTGAGATAAAGCACCAT
Organism: Candidatus Omnitrophota bacterium; assembly: GCA_019052695.1. GTDB lineage: Bacteria > Omnitrophota > Omnitrophia > Omnitrophales > Aquincolibacteriaceae > Pegaeibacterium. Next base: position 1,120 of record JAHQRI010000147.1, on the reverse strand, counting down.
GACGGCCATAAGCCCGAGGAACCCCGTCTCCTCACCGATCACGGCCAAGATGAAATCGTTATGACTGGACGGAAGGTAAAAAAGCTTTTGCGTGCTCTGCCCTAAACCGACGCCGGACAGCCCGCCGGACGCGAAGGCCAGAAAGGATTGAATGATCTGGAAGCCGGACCCCAAAGGGTCCTCCCACGGGTTTAAATAGGCTTCAAGGCGGCTTAAACGGTAAGGAACGCGGATGATCAGGAAATAAAGAGCGGGGACGAACACGGCAACGGCCCCCATCACGTAGCGCAACTGGATCCCGGCGACAAAGCAGACGGTCGAGGTCATCATCACGATAAAAGCCACCGAGCCCAGATCGGGCTCAAGCAACGTCAATAAGCACACCACCCCGATCAGGATGAGCGGCGGCACGAAAACCAGGATCTCCCCCTTCTGGACCCTCGCGATCTTGCGCCCGAGATAATCCGCCAGATAAACGCAACAAGCCAGCTTCGCGAATTCCACCGGTTGGAACTGGACGGGCCCCAGGTGGATCCACCGACGAGCCCCCCCGGCAGTGCGGCCGATCCCCGGAAGGTAAACCGTCATCAAAAGCATGATGGCGAGCAGGATGAAAGCGCGAGCGTTCCGTTTGTAAAAATCCATCGGCATGGCGGCCGCGGCAAAGAAACCGATCGACCCGATCACCACGTACGCGAACTGCCGGATCAGGAAGAACTGGGCATTCCCGTGCCAATCGTGGGCGAGCACCGCGCTCGAGCTGTAGACCATGACGATCCCGATACTCACGAGCAGATACGTTACAAGGAACAGAAGACGGGCCTCTTTGGACATCACGAAATCTCCCCTGTCATAAGATGCGGCAGGAACCCGCCGTCCTCGAAACTTTTTCTTTGCACTCCAGCACTTTCAGGATCTTTTCTTTAAAAAGACGGCCGCGCTCTTCATAGTTCTTGAACATGTCAAAACTGGCACAAGCCGGTGACAGAAGTACCACGTCCCCCGAGCATGCCCGATCCAAGGCAAGGGCACAGACCGAGTCCAGATCGGCCCCCTCAACGATCTCGGTGGCACCGCCCCACGCCTCACGGATCATCCCGCGCGCTTCCCCCATAAGAAC
>JAHQRI010000036.1 GCA_019052695.1 Candidatus Omnitrophota bacterium | reverse complement strand
TAAGGCCCCCTCAAGAAAAAGACAGGGCGGCTTCACGCTGACCGAACTCATGATCGCGCTCCTGGTCGCCTCTCTTGTGCTCGCGGGTTACATCGGCGCGAACATCCAAGCACAACGGAATAACGAAGATCTTCACGAGAGGACCCTCGCGCTCCAAGACGCGAACCGTGTCATCGAACAGATGCGGAATGCCTCAAGGACCGGCGATTTCCCGCACAATGTCGTGACAGCTTTTCCGGAAAACGCCCCTGTCGAGGGGTACGAAAGTTTACAGAACGAAACCGTTACGGTCGCTTACGCGAACAGCTCGGCAAACCCGCTCACCGCCACGATCACGGTAACGTGGACTTCCTACACGGGACGGGACAGCGCCGAACAAATGACCGTTTACATCACGCAAAGGTGATCCGATGAAAAAGGGGCAATGCGGGTTCACGCTGCTGGAGGTCGTCATCGCGGCCGCGATCTCGAGCATTATCTTTTTCGGCGCTTTTGGGATCGCGAGCGCCTGCAGCCAGCAACTCGACGTCATTCACACCAAAATGACGCTTCAAGAGGGTCCCCGGGAGGCCCTGTTCAAAATGGCCCAAGAAATACGTCAGACCGCTTGGCACAAGGTGAGCCTCTTGTCCACCGTGGGGCTGGAAGGTTCCACGGACCGCCTTGAGTTCATCGTCCCCATTCCCGAACCCGACCAGGACGATCTTGTGGATTCCCACTATGCCCCCAAGTGGGCGAGCCTCATTACTTACAGTCTGGACCCCGACAACCATCAGATCCTGCGAACCTCGACGGACCTGACGACCGGGGCCACCAAGCAGGCGGTCCTGGCCAACTATGTCACCCGTCTTGATTTTTCCAGAGATAACGCCAGTTCCGGACTGATCACGGTGCGGATCGACGTGCAACGGACCTTTTCGGACGGGAGGCAAATCCCGACGGCTCCGATCGAAATGATGGTCCAAGCGGAGGCTCGAAATCCATGACCAGCTCGCAACGATCGAAAGGGCAGCGGGGTTACATTTTGCTTGTAGTCTACATTGCCGCGGTTTTTATCACCACGGTCTCGTTCGCCTTTTTTGCGAGACATCGCGTTGCGGTTCTGAACACGGAACGCTACCAGAACAGGATCCTCGCGTTCAACGCGTCGGAATCAGCGATCGACAAAGCCCTTCGGGAACTCGCAACGGACGCAGCCCTGCGCTCTCTGGCAGACACGAACCAGACGTACACCTCGGATTATGTCGAAATGGAGCAGAACGGGTTCACCTACCGGATCTCCCCGGTGACCGGGCAGCCCATGGTCCGCCGGATCGACGCGACCGGATACGCCCCCTCCTTTTACAATGACGATGACACCGACAAACCGCGGGCGGCGCAAAAATCCGAGATCACGGTGTATTGCCAGATCACGACCCCCGCGCCGGGTCTCCCGCTTTTTCAATACGGAATCTACGCCGAGAACTATATCGCCATGTCGGGACTTCGCGTCACCGCGTTCGACAGCTATAACTCGAACCAAGGGGCCTACGGAGGGTCCAATGTCAACGCCGACGGGGCCTTCGCCTTGAATTCGATCGTCGCGGACAAGATCCTCCTGAAGAACACCACGGTCAAAGGAGACGTTCTGGTTGGGGACGGCGGGGACCCCGAAACGGTGATCGATCTTAAAAAAGCGATCATCGAGGGGGATACCTCCACGATCCCAACCGATTTCGTCCCCCCCGAGGACCCCGTGCTACCCGCCGGCACGACGCCCGTCGACCTCAGCAACGTCACGGGCATACGAACGCTGGACGGTGACACTGTCTATCACTGCTCTTCGATCAAGGTCGCGGGGTTGGGGCAAGTCGTCACGACGGGCCCGGTCCAGATCTACGTGGATAATGATGTCGATATCGGAGGGAACGGCATCACGGTCCCGGAAAATCAGCCGGGCAATTTGATCATCTATGTTTTGGGACACCAACAGGTCAAAGTCGCCGGGAACGGCTCTTTTTACGGAGGGATCATCGCGCCGGAGTCCACCATCACGACCAACGGGAACGGGGATTATTTCGGCGCGGTGATCGCGAAAACCTTCAACCAGATCGGGAACGGCGCGTTCCACTTCGATCTCGCGATGACGGAGAACCCGCCGGTGGACCCGAACCAGACCAATATCGTCCGCGTGCTCGCCTGGCAAGAAATGCACAGCCTTTCATGGGGCACCGGATCGTAAAGGAATCCGGGGGATAGGGGTCTTTTACCCCTTTTCGGATCGGCTATCCCCTGGATCCTGTCCCCGGGCCTTTTCTTCCCAAACACACGCCTGCGGGATCTGCAGAAAACCGCTCCGCTTCATGTAAGAGACCGCGAGATATCCTTGACCGGTCGCAGTCTCGGTAAAACGGAAAACACCGGGTGCCAATTCCTGGGTCTTGAGGTACCTTTCCCCTTTAACGATCTCCCCCATCGGGATGTCGGGATTTCCCCCGTATTTCCGGCAACTCTTGTCCGAAAGAAGAGAATGACTGGCGTGCCGGTAGAACTCGTTGGCAGCGTGGTCCCCGGGGATCCCGGGGATAGGGGGAGGCGAGGAACACCCCACGAGCCCTATGCTGAGCGCTAAAATAAAAGATACCGGAAAAAAATTCATTCGCGGATCCTCCTTCGCTAAAGTCCTCGCGATGCGATCTTGCCTACCACTGTCCGGTCTTTTGGACCTTAGGCTGGGGGTGGTGCTTGATCGTGGCGATTGCTTCGTTTAAAAGCGAGTCCGGAAGCGAATATTCCTTAAGATCCCCGTTCAAATACCTGTCATACCCGCTGAGGTCCATAAGACCGTGGCCGCTATAGCAGAAAAGAATGACCTTCTCCTTGCCTTCTTCGCGCGCCTTGACCGCTTCATCGATCGTGCAGGCGATCGCGTGGCTCGTTTCCGGGGCGCACACAGCCCCTTCGGTCCTGGCCCAAAGCATTGCGGCCTCATAGCATTGGACCTGATCGATCGCGCGCGGCTCCATAAGCCCTTCGACCACCCCCTGGCTCACAAGGGGGGCCATGCCGTGATATCGCAGTCCGCCCGCGTGGATCGGCGCGGGAATGAACGTGTGTCCCAGCGTGTACATGGGAAGAAGGGGCGTCATGCGCGCCACGTCCCCGTGATCGTAAGCAAAGGGTCCACGCGTCAAGGTCGGACAAGCCGTCGGTTCCACGGGGATGATACGGATCTTCGCGCCGTGGATCTTGTCGCAGGTGAACGGGAACGAGATGCCCGCGAAATTGCTTCCGCCTCCGGCGCAACCGATCACAATATCAGGATGTTTTTCCCCGGCGGCCGCAAGCTGTTTTTTGGCTTCCAGACCGATGACCGTTTGGTGGAGCATGACATGATTGAGAACGCTCCCGAGGCAATAGCGCGTTTTCCCGCTAGGGTCCGCCACGGCCTCTTCGATGGCCTCGCTGATCGCGATCCCAAGACTGCCCGGCGTCTTGGGATCCTTCTTCAGGATCTCCCTCCCGGCATGGGTCTCATGGCTCGGGCTCGCAACACAATTCGCCCCCCAAACGCGCATGAGACTTTTACGGAAAGGCTTTTGGTCAAAACTGATTCGCACCATGAACACCTTGCACTCCAAGCCAAGAAGCTGCGCAGCGAACGCGATCGCGCTCCCCCATTGCCCCGCCCCGGTCTCGGTCGTCAGTTTCCGAATACCGAATTGTTTGTTATACCAGGCCTGCGCCACGGCCGTGTTGGGTTTATGACTGCCGGCCGGGCTCAAGCTTTCATCTTTGTAATAGATGCGCGCCGGGGTCTTCAGATATTTTTCCAAATAGACCGCCCGTCTCAGCGGTGCCGGCCGCCACCGGTAAAGGATCTCGAGCACTTCTTCCGGGATGTCGATCCAGCGCCGGGTGCTCATCTCCTGTTCGATCAAGTTCATGGGAAACACTTTTTCCAGCATGGCGGGAGAGATGGGCTGCCCGTCCGGTCCGAGCGGGGGCTGCATGGGGGTGGGAAGGTCCGCGGCCAGGTTGTACCACTGTTTCGGCATGTCTTTTTCGCTCAGTGTGATCTTAATGCTCTTCACTTCGCCTTCCTTTCTGTAGAGCCCCTTTTTAGGGAGCGAATTAAAATAGCCCGCGTCAAAACAGATTATCGATCAAAAAAAGCGCTCCGGTCAAAACAGCCTTTTCCTCCAAGTCCGCGCCCAAAGGAAAGACGATCCCGAAATGACCGCGTTTGGGTCCCCCTTCTTCGTCAACGCCGGCCAGTTTCCGGCTGATCTTGCCGGCGACGATCCCGTTCTGATAAATGTGAAGGATCTCGGGTTCTTCAGCGGGACCCTCCACCTGATAAAGGACCCGGTTCGCGGCGCCCTGGACCCTGAAACTGCTTTTGGCGTGTCCCGGCTGTTTGTGGACGGACCCCAAAAGGCTTTCATTCCCGTCAAATACCTCTAATTTATTTTCAAAAAGACCGGTTTTCCTCACAAAAAAAAGCGCTTCCTGCCCTTTGCGGTTCACGAGGTACATGGTGAATGCCCGGGCCGCCCGGAGGCCGTCCCACCCCGGGGATCCTCCCTTCTCCGTGACCGCATAATAAACCTCTTCGCCGGAAACACCTTCCATACAGCATAGCGGTTGGATCTTCCAATTCGCCGGCATCCCGGCATACTTTTTCTTCTCCCGGATCACCAACGAATCAAGACGCTTCAAATGTTCCATGGATCAGGGTCCCGGCTTAGCTAAAAGAACGTTCCGCGCCGGTCCCAGACCCCGGGACCCCGGGGCACCGGGGATCCGATCGCTTTTCGCTCATGGGCGCAAAAAACGGCGCGTCATCGCTATTAAAAATAGAGGGGTCAAAAAGATACCCGCGAGCGCTTCGAAGGCCGCAACCGCTCGTGCACCCTCGAGCGGAAGGTAATCCCCATAACCGACCGAGGCGAATGTCATCACGCTCATATAGAGGGCTTCCCAAAAACTGATCCCCCGAACAAACCCCTCGGCAAGCACCTCGCCGGAAACATAATAGAGCAGGGCACTGATCATCATAATGACCGCGGCAAGGCCGACCGTCCGCAAGGGCCTCTCCCCATACCCCCAGATCAGCCCGTTGAACGCCCCTGACAAGAAACTTATTCCGGCCGATACGCGCTCTCTCCGGGTGCTCCCAGCCAAACGGACCACCGTATCACCGCGGGCATGACGATGCGTCAAGGTCCCCCACAGTCGCTTTAACCTGCAATCCTGAGAGCGAACGTAACAATAGGAATGCCTCGCCGCGTCCCCTTCTTTTTGATAAAGGAGCGCCGCCTCGTCAAATAAGGTCTCGGCATAGGCAAAGTCTTTGCCCTCGAGGGCCTGAACCGCCGCGTATTCGTTCCTCGTGGCGGCGTTGCGCAACGGCTGCCACCCGGTATGGATGTTCCAGCACTGGGCGGCCGCGGCGAAACAAGCCGCAGCCTTCAACGGTTCCGCCCCCTCCTGGTAAAGACGGGCGGCCTGATCGAAGGTCTGAAACGCCTGGTCGATCTTCCCTTCGCCCCGGAGACGGTGCGCCTCAAGTTCTGAGGCAAGGGCAGATTGAGCCTTCCCCGATAACGCGACCGGCAGGCCGTCAAGGTCTTTAGGGTTCATAGCGGCATTCTACAATATTTGGATAGCCGTGGCTACTGGACCGCCTCCCACAGGGCCCGGGCGGTCGCGCGGGCCGCGCCGATACAGTCCGAGATCCCAAAACCGCGGAAACCATTCCCCGTCAAAAAAAGACGCGGGTACCGTCGTAGGCGCGTCTCAATCCTCACGATCTTTTCAAGATGCCCGACACCGTAACGAGGCAGGGCGTTAGCATAGCGTTCCGTCCCGCCCCACACCGGCGCCGCCCGGACCGCCATCCACTCCCGTATCGTTCCAAGGACCTTTTCTTCCACGGCCCCGTCCTCTTGGGAAAAAACTTCCGGCAACATCGTTCCAGAAATAAAGACCCGTAGCCGACGGTATCCATCCTCGCCGCCCGAGAGCGGCTCAAATCCTTTCAGGCTGGAAAAGGGACACCCCCCGACGCCGAACGGCACGAAAAAACCGGGACCGGATAGCTTTTCGGGCAGGTCTTCTTTTTTGAAAATGAAGTTCAGGGTCAATACCGAATCATAGGAGATCGTTTCAAGTTCTCCCGCCAATATTCCATCACGGCCGCGCAATAGGGAGGCGGTGTCCGCGGCCGTCATGGCGATACAGGTCGCATCGGCTTCGACCCTTTCCCCGTTCTGAAGGATCAGGCAGTCGCCCCGCCCGTCGCGGTCCCATTTCGATACGGGGGTCCCCGTTCTGAACTCACAGTCACGCGTTTCCCGGGCCATCTTTTGGGGCAGAGATCCCAAACCGTTCTTAAAATTCAAAAAACGTTCATCCCCCGGGTCCCGAGGGCCAGGGCGGTCCCGGACCGCGGCCAAGGCAAGACTGCCGTAGAGCCGTTCCAACTCAAGAAGTCTCGGGAACACCGCCCGGCAGCTCAGGTCTTCGGGAGCCGCCATAAAAACACCCCGGATCACGGGAAGCGCGACCTCGCGGTAAAAAGCCCGTCCGCAACGCCGCTGAAAAAAATGCCCCAGGCTTTCATCTTCCTCTTCTGCCGAACACGGGATCCATGGTTCGAATAAAAGCCTGGCTTTCGCGGGAACGCTTAAAAGGGGACTTTTCCACAACATTGACGGATCGCCGGAACCGGGCAAGGCGGGACAACGGAATAATTTTTTATTCTTGAATATGAAAAAACGCCTGAAGGAGGGCGCGGCCTCCGTGAGCTCTTCCGTCATCCCCAGGGACCCACAAAGTTCAAGGACCTGACGGCCTTTTGCACCTCCCGCATAAAAAGCGTCGGCGGCGGCCTCCGTCAAGAAAGGTCCCTGCCGGAGCGTGCGGATCACGCCCCCCAAGCGGTCCTTCGCTTCAAACAGGGAGATCCTTAAAGGAACATTTTCGCGGCAAGCTCGGCGGGAAAGTTCGTATGCGACCGTAAGGCCGGAAATACCGCCGCCGACGATCGCGATATGGATCTTATGCATGAGGTCCTCAGAGGGACGGAAGCACGTACCGCCGGTAGAGAACCCCGGGCAGGGGTCCCGCCGCCTGAGAAGGGGAACCCGTCACGGGAAAGACGCTCGGGAAAAACCCCGTCCTCCCCTTACCAAAGTCAACCGGCTTTGACGAAAGCGTATTGGCCCTTGATGTATTTTTGGAAATAGGTCCCGTGGGACGGCGCTCCCATAAGCCCCTGGTAGACTTTTTCCGGAACATCCTGAAAACGGTAGACCCCTCCTGACCGGAAAACGACTTCGAGCACCGAGGAGGCTGCGTCATAACCGATCAGCGCAAGGTCCCGGGACCTGACCGCCTTTACGTCCATTTCAACAGGGTTCATAAAGTTTTTTCACACTCCTTGAGGCCGTTTACTCTCGGCCTCGTTCAGCGAACAGAGGGTTTTAATAAAAACTTCTCGGACAGGATAATAGTTGCCGTCCGGAAATTTGAAGTACATGATCTTGTCCGCCGTCGGCGACCGGTAACAGTTCTTTTTGATCCAACGCTCCGGATCTTCGTTGCGATAATGGGTCAGCAGATATGCCAGCCCCAGGGGATAAGCGAATTGGGGGGAATAATCCACATCGTCGTAACGCACCATGACCGGCGCCGTCCTGAAATAGTTCAACCCGAAGAGAAGTTTCGCGAGATTCGTCCTTGGTTTTTTAAGGTACTGTTCGAACGCCTCCGAGGTTTCCAACAGAGGAAGCTCGTCAACGCCGCACTCGGCCCCCGAGACCGCCCCGGGACCGGACGCATGCCCCGCCCCCCCGGCCAGGAGGAGCAACAAAATCAATCCCGTGACCGCACGGGATAAACCAACGCACTTCATGAACATTCGCTCTTTCCGTTCAGGATCAACAGCCGGATATTTTATGAAACCGATCAGGCCGTTTCGTCGAAGCTCCAGTTCGCGTGAAGAAAATAATCTTTAATCTCTTGCTTTTGGTCCTTCAGCCGGAAATGAAAATGGGCCATCCCCCCCTGAGGCAGCCGATCGGGATCGGTTGGCGTGCTCACCCCCAAAAGAGGGACCCGATCCTTATCAAAAACCACCAATTGCGCCCGGACATTCTTGATGGGATGGCCGACGTTGTTGATCACAATCCCCCGAAGTTCGGCCCCTTCACTTGGGATGAAACGGGTCCCGGCGCCTTTAATGATCACTTCGTGCGGCAACTTCTGAAAGTTCTCGATCTCCGGAAAGGACTCTATCCCCATGGCCCCCTCAGCGGCAGCCCGTTCTGGGTCGCCCCGCTGGAGTATATCAACGGCCAAAAAGCCTGGCTCCTTCATACTCTTTTTTTTCGGCCTTTCCTCCTCACTCGACCCGGATAGACAGGTCGGTCGCGGTCCTCACCTCGCCCTCGCTCCCGCCTAAACATCCTTCCCAATACCGCTCAAACTCATCCTCAAGAGCCAGATAGGGCTCGGGTTTCAAGCCCGTGATCCGTTCCACCGTATCCAAGGTCTTCACATCGAAGGGATCGCACATGGCCACTTTCAGCGTCCCCTCGACCATCTCAAGCGCCAGCAGCCGGTGATTCAGGATGAATTCCCGGGAAAAAAGCCCCAAGACTTCGGGCGGCGGGGCCCAATGTTCAAGACTGAAATAGGGGATCTTGAGCCGCTGCTCAAGCATGCGTCCCACATCGCGGCTGGACACAAGGCCCATGCTGATCAATGTCTGTCCCAAACGCTGGCCGGTCTCGAGATGCTTCTTGAGCGCCGCGTCCAGCTGCGCGTCAGTGATCAGGCCCGCGTTGAGAAGGAACTGCCCGAGCGGATCGACCCGTTTTTTGGAAGTCGCGGATTTGACCTCCGGTTCCAGGATATGGACCGCCTCATCGACTTGCTTGATGGGCGCGCAGCGGCGGTCCTGCAAGTAGTGACTCCCGGGTTGGGTTTTGAGGAATGCCTTGACTTCAGCCGCATCTTGCGCGATCTCGCGGAGACCGGCATAGTCCCTGTAACGGTTCGTGCAGCCGGCGACCACGCAGGAAATCAACGGGAAATTCTCCATCTTCCCGCGGCGGTTCTCCACCCGAATAAACCCCGCTTCCCGGTCTGCCTTACTGTAATAGGTCGGCATGATCCGGTCAAAATCATCGAGAAATTGACGCGCAAAAACCTCTTCGAGTTCGGGGGGCAGCACCACGATAAAATCGTCCCCGCCCACGTGTCCGATGAAACACTCCCCGTCCGGGGCCACGGCGTAGCTGGTCGTGACAAGAAGCCGCGCGGTCTGAAGGATGATGTCGTCCCCTTTTTGGAAACCGTACCGGTCATTGAAAGCCTTAAAGTGATTGATGTCAATATAGAGAATGGAAAATTTTTCGCCTTCCTGGATCTTTTTGCTGATGATCTTTTCGATCGCGTGGTTGCCCGGTAAATGCGTCAGGGCATTGGCTTCGACCCGTTCCATGGTCTTGGAAATGTTCAGATTTACACGAAGCTGCAACATGAGCGGGCTGAAAGGTTTCACAAGAAAATCATCGAACCCCTTCTCATGCCCCAGCATGAGTTCGGTCAGACGGTCCTCCTCCGTGATCATGATCACCGGAATGGCCATTAAATGGGACCTTGAGCGGATCAAATGGATCGGGGTCTTTCCGTCCACGGGCTCCATCTCATTGGAAAGCAGGATCAGGTCGACAACATCCCGGTCGAGGATCTTCATGATCTGTTTGCTCTTGGTGGCTTCGAAGACCTTGTGATGACGCGCGGAAAGCCGCATAACGATCAATTCCCGCGTCACGTCGTCTTTTTCGACGACCAGGATCTTTTTGCCCTTCGCGCTCATTCGAAACTCTCCTTGGGGGAAGGGTAATCCCCCCGCGTCACGTCACGGCAATAATCCTCGATCGCCTTTTTCATGATGGTTTCAAGGTTCGCGTATCGCCTCACGAAGCGCGGGCTGACGCTGGACCGGACCCCGAGGATATCCTGCAGGACCAGAACCTGCCCGTCGGTTCCGGGACCGGCCCCGATCCCGATCGTCGGGCATTGGACCGTTCGGGTGATCTCTCGCGCCAACGCCGCCGGAACGCATTCCAACACGAGGGAAAAGATCCCCAGCCGCGCTAACATCTTGGCATCTCCCGCAATGGCCTTCGCCTCCTCCTCCGTCCTTCCACGGACTTGGAACCGTTCACCGGCGTTTTGCGGCAAGAGCCCCAAATGCCCCATGACCGGGATCCCCGCCGCGATCAAATGCTGGACCTGCGGCTGGATCTGACTCCCCCCCTCCAGTTTGACGGCGTCCGCTCCAACCGCGACGAACCGCTTCGCGTTCTCAAGCGCCTTCTCCGGGTCTTCAAAAGAATGGATGGGCATGTCCGCGACCACGAGCGCCCGACGGGCCGCTCGAGCCACCGCCCGGGTGTGATAGAGGATATCCTCCACTTTGACTTCACGCGTGTTGGACTGCCCCAAAAGGGCCATCGCGACCGAATCGCCGATCACCAGGATGTCCACACCGGCCTCATCCGCGATGCGGGCACTGGGATGATCGTAGAGGCTTAGCGCCGTAATCTTTTCCCCGTGTTCTTTTTTCGCAGCGATGGATTGCGGAGTATGTTTCATGGGTCTTTTCCGATCAAAGTTCTCGCTGAAGGGTTCGAGAAAGCCGGCGCCCGGATGGCATGGGTCAGCCGCAGCGGACCTGCCAGTCATAGGCCGTCATCAGGTTCTCCATGAGCATGGTCACCGTCAGGGGGCCGACACCGCCCGGGACAGGGGTGATGAACCCTGCTTTCTTGACAGCGCCCTCGAAGTCCACATCCCCCTGAAGCTTCCCCTCCACTTCGGTCGTGCCGACATCGATCACGACCGCGCCCTGTTTGATCCATTCGCCTTTGACGACCCCCGGTTTTCCGGCACAGGCGACAACGATATCGCTGCCGTTGACGATCTTGCGGATATCGTCCGTGGAGGTCCCGGTGTTACAGATGGTCGTCGTGACGCGCGCCTCGCCGAGCAAAAGCTGGAGGGGCCGACCAACGATCGCGCTTTGTCCGATGATCACCGCTTTTTTACCCCGCAGCATGATCCCCGTGGATCTTATAAGCGTGAAGGCCGCGAATGCCGTCGGGGGAATGAGCTTACCGCGCCGCAGCACAATGAGCCCGAGGCTAGTCGGATGGATCCCTTCCACGTCCTTCTGCGCGTTCATCGCGAGGAGCACCTGGTCCGGGTCGATCCCCTCGGGAAGCGGCATCGAAATGAAAAGGCCGTGGACCGAGCGATCGTCCCCCAAGGTACGGACGGTGTCAATCAGGTCTTTCGCGCCCGAGACCTTTGACGGTGGAACCTTGGTGAATTCGATCCCCAATTTCGCGGCAAGTTTTTCCTGTTGGTTGATATACCAGGCCGAGGACGGGTGATCGCTCGTCTGGATGGCACAAAGGCGGGGACGCGCAAGCCCCGTCACCGTCAACGTCTGGACCTTGTCAGCGATCTTCCGCTGCAGGTCCCCGGCAATGGTCTTCCCTTCCAGGAGCTTAGCTTCCACGTTCCGCCCCTTTTTCAAAACGGTTCCGGAGCTCCGCAAGCGCTTTTTCGGCACGTTCTTTTCGGTCCTTGTTTTTCATATAGACCACGTTGATCTGCGCAGTATGGAACGCCCCTTCGAACGCCGCCGTCAAAAAGGCTTCACTCACCACCAGATCGTTGGCAACAGCACCCGTCACAAGCGTCCGCATGTGCGCGTTCCATTCTTTGGCCATGGCAATAATGAGAGCAAGGTCGGCTTGGAGGCGGAATGCGTTCTGGAGCGCGTCCTCCAGCTTCTCGGGCGCGGCGCCTTCCTTGTAACAGGTCATCACCTCGTCGTACACCTGGGGGTCCAACGATACGACCTGGAGCGCCTGCGCCCGGGTCTTGTCGAGCGATCCCACGATCTCCTGCATACGCTTTCGGTTCGCTTCGTCCTGAAATTTTTCTTCGGGGGAAAGGTCGGCCTTGGGCTTTCGTTTCAGCGCGATCTTCGCGACCATCTGGGTCAAGGCCATCCCCAGGGACCCGACATAGGCTGACGCGCTTCCTCCCCCGGGGACGGGGGCGTCGCTGGCGAGCCTGTCCAAATAGACCTCGAGACTCAATGCATCGTATTTTTTCATACTCACCTGCCCCGGCCCGCCCGGAACGCTTAGGGTCTCAGCGTCACGAGCGCTTTGGGATTGTTGTTCGTCGCCATCACGAGGACGCAAGGACCGTAGGTCGCCGGCGCACTCGCGTAAATGTTCAGGATATCCACTTTCTTGGCCGCGAGCTTCTTCGTGATCTCCTTTAAGGCACCCGGTTTGTCCTCCACCTCGACCAGGAGCACCATGTTCTCCTGCACCGCAAACCCTTTTTTGGAAAGCACATCCCTCGTTCGAAGCGCATCGTCCGTCACGAAGTTCATCATGGCCACGCCTCCCGCCGCCTGGGCGGAGATGGCCACGATATCGATCCCCCGGTCGGCCAACACCGCCGCAACCGAGGAAAGCGCTCCTACTTTGTTCTCTGAAACGACAACGAATTCTCTTCCGATCTTCGCTTTTTTGATCATGATGGGACCCCCCGGCACACCTTCATGCCCTTATGCTCCCCGGGAAGACCGCTTCCGTGCGGCCTCTCCGGAAAACGGGTTTATTATACTCCACTCGCGGAGTTTTTTATAGTTCCCGAACGTTCGGACCCCCGGGTCCGGTCACATGCCGCGCGGAGGGACAGCCCCTTCAGGCCCAAGAGGCGCGGCGCCGGCGGGCTTTTTGATAAACCTCTTCATAATGCTTCGCGGCATCCAGCCAGGAGAAGTGTTCCATCATTGCCCGTTTGCGCATTTGCGCTAAATGGGCCGGTCGGTCGTAGTAAGTACTGACGGCCCAGCCGATCGTGTTATAAATAGCTTCGGCCGTCTGATCGTCATACAGAAAGCCGGTTCCCGAACCGGTCCTTTCGTCGTACGGTTTGACGGTGTCTTTCAGGCCGCCCGTGGAACGCACAATGGGAAGTGTGCCGTACTTCAAACTGTAGATCTGGTTGAGCCCGCACGGCTCGTAAAGGGACGGCATTAAAAAAAAGTCCGCTCCGGCTTCGACCAGATGCGCCTTCCGGTTGCTGTACCCGATCCAAGCCCCGACCCGTCCGGGATACCGTGCGGGAAGCCCGCCGAAAAGGTCCTCTTGCCATTTTTCACCGCTCCCGACGATCGCGAACTGGACCTTCATCTGGTCAAGCAAGCGATAGATCACGGCCCCAAGCAGTTTGAACCCCTTTTGTTCGGCAAATCGCGACACGATCCCGATGACCGGAACGTTCTCTTTTTCTTCCAGCAGAAAATCCCGTTGCAGCGCCTTTTTGCAGACCTTCTTTCCCGAGAGGTCGCCGGCCGTATAGGCCGCCGGAATCAACGGATCCGTCTCCGGGTTCCAGTGGTCGTAGTCCGCGCCGTTCAGGACCCCGAAAAGGTCTTCACGCCGGCGTTGCAAGTAACCGGAAAGGCCGTTAGCCCCGGGCTCCGAGAGGATCTCCTGGGCATAGGTCGGGCTGACCGTCGACACCGCATCAGCATAAAAGATCCCCCCCTTCATAAGATTGATCCCGCCGTAATTCTCGAATTTGGGCTCCGTAAAATTATCCGTCCCGAGCCCCAGAAAATCATAAACGTCCGCCCGGAACGTTCCCTGATACGCGATGTTGTGGATCGAAAAAACGCTGGCCGTGTCCTTGAAGAAGGGGTCGTTCAGGTGCCAGATCTTGAGATAACAAGGCACGAGCGCGGTCTGCCAATCATGCGCGTGGATGATGTCCGGTTTGAAATCGAGGTCCCGGCAAAGTTGGAGGGCGCTGCTGGAAAAGAAACCGTAGCGCTCGGCGTTGTCCGAATGCTCCCAGTTCCCGTCATCGTAGATGCCCGCGCGCCCAAAAAAACTCTCGTGTTCTATAAAATAAACCGGGAAGCCGTCGCTCCTCCCTTCCAGGACCTGACACCAGATCGTTCCCCTCCCGGTCGGGACTCCCAGCGGGCCCAGGACCGGTTTGAGCTTGTAGTGCTCGCGATTGATCGCCCAATAACGCGGCAGGACAAGCCGCACATCATGCCCCAACTGCTTGAGGACTTTGGGCAAAGCGCCGCAAACGTCCCCCAGACCCCCGGTCTTGATGAAAGGAACCGCCTCCGACGCAACGAAAAGGACCTTCAACTTCTGACCATTCTTTTTTTTCACCGTCGGTTCCCTCATATGGGCTCTCGTGCCCGGTCCGGGGATCGAAATTCAGGGGACCTTTCGCCGGGGATCTCCCAGACCTCCGGACGTGCAAAAAGAGGATCGCCGGACACCTTACCAACGTGTCCGTTCCACAGAACGGACCTCGGGCGATCGATGGCGACCCGGGCCTTCAAAATTTCGCGCGCAAAAGAACGCCGGACCTGTTTAAAAATGGTTTGCTTTGTGAAAGATAGTATAAACTTCGAACCAGGCTGTCAACGTCCGTCTCCGAACTTCGTGGAACCCGTACAGATCTCGGACAGTTCGGCCTTCACGAGCGCGCGGTCCTGCGGGTATAATCGGGCATGTCGCTCATCAGCGTGATCATCCCAACGTTCAATCGCAAGGAAGTTTTGCCGCGGGCGATCGATTCTGTTCTGAAACAGAAGGGCGTTCCGTTCGAATTGATCGTCGTGGATGACGGATCGACAGACAATACCAGCGCAACGCTCAACGCACAACGCTCAACAAACGACAAACCGGACCCTTTGCCCTTCAAGGAACGTTGCCCGTTGCGCGTTGTCCGTTGCCCGGAGAATAAAGGCCCCGCCGCGGCGCGGAATGTCGGGATCAAAGAGGCCCAGGGGCAATGGATCGCGTTCCTGGATTCAGACGATGAGTGGAAACCCGGCAAGCTCAAAGCCCAGCTGGATTTTTTCGCTAAAAACCCGGATTATCTCATCTGTCAAACAGAAGAGATCTGGGTCCGCAACGGCATCCGCGTCAACCCGATGAAAAAACACAAAAAACACGGCGGGTGGATCTTTCAAAAATGCCTGCCGCTTTGCGTTGTCAGCCCCTCCGCCGTCATGATGCGCCGAGAACTCTTCGATGCGGTCGGGTTTTTCGACGAATCGTTCCCCGCCTGCGAGGATTATGACCTGTGGCTGCGGATCGCCGCGCGCTATCCCATCGGCCTGATCGAAAAACCTTACCTCATCAAATACGGCGGCCACGCGGACCAGCGCTCCCGCGAGTTCCCCGCCATGGACCGTTTCCGGATCCGTTCGCTCGTCAAAATTTTGAAGGAGAACGTGCTAACACCCGAACAGGCCGCGGCCGTGCGAAACATGCTGGAGGAAAAGGCCAGGATTTACATTGCCGGCGCATTAAAAAGAGGAAAAACTCGGGAAGCGAACGAGATGAAGGAGTTTATCCCGCAAGATTTGCTTACCCGTATTTGGCCTGCCGACCCGTCAGACAGAGACCCTTCAAAACAAAAGACCCCTAGTTCCGAGAAGCGGGAGAAAAACCGTTAGGGGCGGGCCCTATGCCGATAGGCCCGAGGAAGCCCCCTTCTTCTTTTCCGCCGCCCCATGAGGCATCAGGACGGCCGGGACCACCTTCACGGTCGAAGGAGGCGTCGCCTCCTGCTCGACCATCTTGGGGATATATTTGCCGGAATCTTTTAAAAATGCCGCGCGGCACGCCGGACAGCAAAGTCCGTAACGCACCCCTTTATAGATCGCGTAATCCTCACCGCTCACCGGCTCCCCCGAAACGGGGCACAGCTTGTTATGACCCTCCACAATAACCGCGGCGGGCGCCTTCTCCGCTGTGAAGGAATCCCGCGACCCGTAAAAAAACAATCCCGCGAGCACCAATGCTAAAACGGTCAGAACCCTCATAAAGCCTCTCCGTTCCCTGGACCGCAAATGCCCAGGCGTCTTCGTTAACTTTCAGGACCCCTGGAACAACTGGTGGATCTCCTTGAGCTTAATTTCCCGATCGCGCACCGACCCCATCTTAAAGGCCTGACGGACACATCCGCGCATATGGTCCCGAAATATCCCGCCCTCGACCTTTTTGAGGGCGCCCCTCACCGCCCTAAGGGCGTTGAGGATATCGATACAATACCGCTGTTCTTCGATCATCTTTTGGACCCCGCGGACCTGTCCTTCGATCCTCCGGAGCGCCACCAGTTTGGATTTTTGATCGGTCCCTTTTTTCATTCCCTATCTCCTTGATCTTAGAAGGATGATAGCATACCCCTAGGGGGTATGTCAATACTCGCGCAACGTAGGTAGCGTATCATAAATTGTGTAATGGTCTGAGCGGAGGCAAATAAAAAGGGTGTATCCTTCTGGCGCCAACCAAGGAGGACACACCCTATGGAAACTCTCACTCACGTCAGATTGCTCCAACGCA
>JAHQRI010000146.1 GCA_019052695.1 Candidatus Omnitrophota bacterium | reverse complement strand
AACGATGTCCCGCCACGGGTCAACATTTGCGCCCATCCGGAAAAGAACGTCGCCTGTGTTGTGCACGTTGGCATCGGCATCGACCACGACGATGAATTTGCTGAACATCATCTGCCCAAGTCCCCACAAGGCATGGATGATTTTTTTCCCCTGTTCGGGATAGCTTTTTCGGATCGCCACGATCAGGCAGTTGTGGAACGAGCCCTCCAGCGGTAAATGAATGTCCGTGATTTCCGGGAATTGCTTCTGGATCATGGGAAGGAATATCCGCTCGATCGCCTTGCCCATGTAACAATCTTCCATCGGGGGCCGGCCGACTACCGTCGTCACATAGACCGGGTCTTTGCGGTGGGTCATGCACGTGATATGAAATATCGGGAATTCTTTTGCCCGGGAATAAAATCCGGTGTGATCACCGAAGGGACCTTCCATCCGCATTTCCCCCTCTTCCACGTAGCCTTCAAGCACGATCTCCGATTCCGCAGGGACCTCAAGATCGATCGTCTTGCATTTCACAAGACCCACGGCTTTCCGGCGCAGGAACCCCGCCAGCATCAATTCGTCAAGCCCTCCCGGGAGCGGGCAGGCCGCAGCGAACATCGTCACCGGATCCGCGCCGATCACGCACGCCACGGGCAATTTCCCGTGGCCGTTTTTTTTAAGCTTGCGGAAATGTTCGGCGCCGTCCTTGTGGATCTGCCAATGCATCCCGGTCGTCCGGTCGTCATAAACATGCATCCGGTAGAGCCCGACATTGCGCTGGTGGGTCTCGGGATCCTTGGTGATCACAAGCGGGAACGTGATGAATTTGCCGCCGTCCTTGGGCCAACACTGGAGGATCGGTAGGCGGTCCAGCATCGGACCTTCTCCCGCCATGACCACTTGCTCCTGGCAGGGAGCCTGCTTGACCGCTTTGGGAATGACCTCGTTAAGCTCCGCGAGTTTCGGGATCATAGCGATCTTTTCAAAAAGGTTCCGCGGGACTTTAAGGTCCAAAAAGCCCTGGATCCGTTCCGCGATCTCCGCGATATCTTTCACTCCCAAGGCAAGGCCCACCCGTTTCCAAGACCCGAAAAGATTGATCACAAGCGGGATCGTAGCCCCCGTGACCTCTCTAAAAAAAAGAGCCGGCCCCTGTTTTTTAACAACGCGGTCGTAGATCTCGGTGACCTCCAGGACGGGATCGACAGGGACGGACACATTCGCGAGTTCGCCTTGCTCGCGAAGGGCTTTCATGAATTCCTGGAGATTCTTAAATGCCATAGGCGCTTCCAAACCTCGCCCCCCCGCCGCAACAAGGAATCAGGGGAACGTTGACGAGGGCCGCCAATCCTTTGAACGCCACCGCCCGCGCCAGCTTTCTAAGGCGCACGCGTTCCAGAGGCTGGAAATGCCCTGACTTTTGAAGTAGGGCCACAGTTCTGTCCTTGATCTCCAATTCAACGGGAAGATCGAAAAGGACCAAGAGCATGACCGTTGCAAAACATCCCAAGCCCATATCAGTCAGAAAAGACAGCCCGGGCACGAACTGGCCGCTTAAAAGCAGTGCCCACCCGCAAAAAACGGCGAGCTTGACCACAAAGGCAACGCGGCGTTTCAAACGGACCCAAAAGGTCATGTTGGAAAGCTGCCCTTTCAAAAAAGCCTGACGGGCGGCCCGAAGAACCGACAAAGGGTCCGTACCCTGATAAGCCCAGGGTTCAATGAACAGTCCCTCCGATGCGGGGTATTCACCCGAAGAAGGCAGCGGGGCCACCCCTATCTGAGGCAGTCCGGCTTGGTCCAAAACATAACGGGCGATCTCACATCCCGTCACGCTGCCGGGAAAACGCGACCGTCCGTATTTCCAAAAGATCCAACCGCTATAAAGTGCAAAACCAAAAGACACGCCCACCGTCCCGACGAAAAAGACCCCATGGATCAGCCCCATAATTTGGATTATAAGCCAACCGCGACCAGGGCTCTATGCTTTTTATGGCCAGACGCGGAACAAGAATCCGTTCGAGCCGTCATTCTAAGGTCGGATCAGCGCGCCGGGCTGAGAGGTCAAGGTAGCGTTCCTAACGACGCGAGAAGTTCCCGCATATCCTCCGGAAGTTCGCTGGTCAGAGAGATCCACTTACGCGTACGCGGTTGTTCAAAACCGAGCACGGCGGCGTGCAACGCCTGACGCCGGATCAGGGGACACGGAACCCCATAAAAAGTGTCTCCAAGGATCGGGTGGCCCATGTGAGCGAAATGAACGCGTATCTGGTGGGTGCGCCCAGTCTTGGGTCGGACCTCAACAACCGTGGCCCGGGCATACCGTTGGATGACCCGAAAGCACGTCACCGCGTCTTTGCCTCCCGAAGGACGGACCACGACTTTTTTGCGGTTAAGAAAGGCTCGACCGACCGGTTCCTCACAGATCCCCTCATCGTGCTGGACCACTCCCCGGACAACGGCCCGGTAGACCCTCTCGATCGTATGGTCCTTGAATTGCCGCGCGAGCTTCGCATGCGTAAAATCGTTTTTTGCGACGACGAGAAGGCCCGAGGTATCTTTGTCCAGGCGATGAACGATCCCGGGACGGATTTTATCCGACGCGTTCCCGAGCGATCGGACGTGAAAAAGAAGCGCGTTCACCAGGGTATGACACGGATTTCCGTGCGCCGGATGGACGACCATCCCCGCCTCTTTGTCCACGACAAGGCAGTCGTCATCCTCGTAGACGATCTTGAGCGGGATCGCCTCGGCGGGAAGCCCGTCGGCAGGCGCGTCAAGTTGTTCCACGCGGACCTTGTCCCCTTCCTTCACGGGATAATGCGGTGTCACGGCCGCGTCGTTGACAAGGACCGCACCGTTCCGGATACGTTTTTGGACCTGCGCGCGCGAATGCTGGGCGGCCATTTTGTCGGCAAGGTAGACATCCAGTCGGGCCTGCGCCTCACCGGGCCCCACGGTATATTCCACGAAGCGCTCCTTTGCCATCGGGGCTTACCGTGTTTTCTTCCGGGCAATCGGAAAGAGGAGAAAAGCAACAACGATGATCACCATGCTTAGCCACTGATTGGCGGTCAATCCCCACCGCGTCCATGCTGGTTCGCGTAAGAATTCGAGCAGATACCGCCCGAACCCGTATAGGAGAAAGTAAAGAAGGGCGATCTGTCCTTCAAAATGGGGGTTTTGGCGTCTGCGGATCAGGAAAAAGGCCAGCGCAAAGTTGTAAAAAGCCTCGTAAAGTTGCGTGGGATGGACCGGATGCGTCATCCCGGGGAAAGTAACGGCCCAAGGGAGGGCGCACGTCTTTCCGTAGCAACAGCCGTTCAGGAAACAACCGATCCTACCGAAGGCATGCGTCAGAACCCCGTACGGAACGATAAAATCGAGCGCCCGCAGGAACGGGATCTTCTTCTCACGCACAAAGGCCCACAGGCCCAGGACGGCCGTGATCGCACCCCCGTAGAAAATAAGCCCGCCCTCCCAGACCGCAAAAACCTTAAGGGG
>JAHQRI010000145.1 GCA_019052695.1 Candidatus Omnitrophota bacterium | reverse complement strand
AAGGTCTTTTCGTGCTTCACGAATCTCGAAAGCACCGAAAGAATCATTTTTGCGATCTTTAACTACTTAAACACTGTTTGGAAGGAAAATCCCTTGAAGCAATTTACACAATTTATTTGACGTTACCGCCCGACGGGTGGTGCATCATCAATTGTGCAACGGTCCGAGCGGGGACAAATAAAAAGGGACGCCCTCAGTAAACTTGTTTTTTTCCCTGTCTGTCCCAATGGACAAGAAGCCTCAAGCATTCTTTCCTCAGAAAACCCGAGGTGATGATCACGGGACTGCGTCCGATCTTTTTCATCCGCCGGCTCGGGATCGAAAGCTCGTTAAAGCCCCTTTCCAGGACGTCCGCGATCGTGGTCCCGTAGATGACCCGGCACACGCGCGCCCAATGGATCGCGGCAAAACACATCGGGCACGGTTCGGTCGTCGAATAAAGAACGCATCCCGAAAGATCAAAACTTTTGAGCTTTTGCGAAGCCTCCCGGATCGCATTGATCTCGGCATGACACGTCGCGTCTCTGGCCCGGAGGACACGGTTGTGCCCCACGCCGACCACCCTGTTCCCGCGAACGATCGCGGCCCCGAACGGGCCCCCGTCGCGTTTTTTTACTCCCTCATAAGCGGACCGGAGAGCGAGTCGCATCCATCGGGCTTGCGGTTTCAAAATTTTCATCCTCCTCTGGCCCTCGACAACATGTCCAAAACAATCTCATGTAAAAAACCGTTCGTCGCCACGAACCCGGGACTACGGGAAAGCACCTCCCCACAACCATAATCGAGCGGTCTTCCCTCAAGGTCGGTCACCCGGCCTCCCGCCTCTTCGATCGCCAAAGCCCCGGGGGCCACATCCCAGATCTTCTCGCGGCGTTCCAACTGATGCGGGGGCAAGGTCCTAAAAAAGATCTCCGCCCCTCCCATAGCGAGTACGACATGCTTCGCCTGGCTATCAAGCTTCAGGGGATCCTGCTGGATCCCTAAGGCGTCCCGGAATCGCCGGCTTCTGTCCCCGTTCCGGTGGTTCATTTCCACAGATTCGAGGACCCGGGCCTGCCGGGGATCCCTGCACTCGGAAACCTTGAAAGGAACCCAACGGTCTTCTCCTTCAAGCGCCGTCCCCCAGCAACCTTTTCCTTTCACGGCAAGCACCAGTATTCCCCCGCGTTGAGCAAGTGCCCCGCTCCCCCTCAAGTTCGGACACGCGAGCGTCGCGATCCGAAGCTCTCCATCGCGGACCAATGCCAGAGCCGTCGCGTATTGCCCCCCCCGAAGGAACCCCCGCGTTCCATCAATAGGGTCCAGCGTCCAGAATGTCTTGGAAGGTGCTCCGCGTCCGCGATCGATCCAGTCACAAAGGTCCAAAGGCGAGACTTCCGGGAAGAAAGTTCGGACGTATTCCCCGACCCTTTCGAGATCGGCGCGGCCCTCAGGGGACCTTAGCCAGTCTGCCCTTTCTTCCGCGACCAACGAACCTTGGCGAAAAGATCGTATCAAAAGGCCCGCCGCAACAGCTTGGATCGCCATGTCCGCCAATGTGACCGGAGAATCATCGGACTTGGTCAACGACCGGATATGCGGTAAGGCGCGGACGCGCTTTGCGATCGTCGCACCGGCCCGAGCGACCTTAAGGGCGAATTGGATCTCTTTGTCGTTAAGGTCGATCTTCAATGGCAAAAAATTCCCGGATGCGTCGGGCGAGGGCTTCGCCGCTGATCGGTTTTGAGATGAAAGGGGTCTTCGCGATCAAGGGGTCCCGCGCGATCTCCTGCGGCGTGACCAGCGACGTCGAGAACATCAACGGCACCGACCGGAGGTCCTCGGTTTCCCGAAGCTTGCCGGCGATCTCCGTCCCGTCCATACCCGGCATCACGATGTCTAAAAGGACAAGATCCGGTTTCCAGTCCCGGATCATGGCGAGGGCCTCCCCCCCGGTGTTGCACACCCCGACCTCGAAAAGCCCGGTTCTCTCAAGGAAGCATTTCACCATGTCGGTAAAATCAACCTCATCATCGACGACCACGATCGATCTTTTTTTCATTGGAACGCTCCCCTTCGCGGAAAGGCATTTTAACATATTCTCCCCCTCCTTTTAGCGGTATAATATCCGTCAAAATCGAAGGGAGCGGGCCGTGTTCCTTTTCCTGAAACTCTTTTTGGCGCATTTGATCGCGGATTTCATTCTTCAATTTGAAGAGCTTTACCGGCTGAAGGTCCGAAGCCTTTGGGGACACATCTTCCACGTCCTCATACACTGGGGCGTCTCCCTGGTACTGGTGTGGCCCTACCTGGACCTGCCCGGGATCTGGATCTTCGTGACCGCCGCCACCCTGGTCCACCTGACCCAGGATTTCATCAAGTACACGCTGACCCGCAAGATCCCGAAGAACACCTTCCTCTACTTTATGGCCGATCAATGCGTGCATGTCCTCGTCCTTGGCGCCATCCTTTTTTTCCCGGTCAGTCGCGAGGTGCGGGGATTCGCGGGCCATTCCCTTTGGGACACACTTTACCGGGACAGCGCGTTCACGCTGTTCCTCATTTTTTTTATTCTTCTGACCTTCGCGGGCAGTTATACGATCCACGCCTTTTTCCGGAGCTATGTCAAGAACACCCCGCCCTTGTACGGGATCACCTCCTTCGAAATGGCCTACACCCTTTTGGAACGCAGCATCGTCGGAATCGTGATCGTGACGGCCGCTCATCCGCTTTGGATCCTGCTGACCCCTCTGATCGGACTTTTTCGATTGCCGTTCCCTAACATGCGGGATCGTGCGGCCTTTCTCGCGAGCTTTATTTACGCATGCCTTCTCAGCCTCTGTTTCCGGGGCCTCTTCTAAATGACCCGTAAAAAGACCGGCCCCCTTACGGAAAAAAGCTGCCCCGCGGACAAAGTCCGTAACCTGCAAAAGATCCTTCGCCTGAACAGCATCCTCAATTCCACGCTGGAGCTCGACCGGCTTCTGGCGGTCATCATGAAAACCTCCGCCGAGGTCATGCGCACCGAGGTCGCCTCGCTGCTCCTGATCGACGAGGAGACCAAAGAGCTCGTGTTCCGCGTCGCCCTCGGCGGTAAGGGGTCGGCTCTGGAAGAGAGATTTCGCGTCAAAATGGGAGAAGGCATCGCGGGTACCGTCGCGAAGAACGGAAAACCGCTCGTCATCAACAACGCCCAGAGGGATCCCCGCTTCGCCAAGCGTTTCGACGCATCGACCGGATTCATCACCCGCGCGATCCTTTGCGTTCCCCTGCAGGCGAAAGGCAAGGTCATCGGCGTGCTGCAAGCGATCAACCCGCTGCGGCGCGAAGGGTTCTGCTTAAGCGACCTCGACCTTTTTGAGACCTTCGCGCATCAGGCCGCGATCGCGATCGAGAACGCGAAACTTCATACCGAGATCGTCCGGCAGGAAATTGGTGCTCACATGGCGAACGCGCTTCGACCACGGCAAACCCTTGAACCAAGCCGGCAATCGCTCCCCGGCACGGCTGAAGAGGAAAAGCGGATGAGATTCACCC